>CABUAH010000005.1 GCA_902489475.1 uncultured Oscillospiraceae bacterium
CCTCCGTGGTTTTTGGTGTGTGGTACTTCATTATACCACGTCTGCTATGACTTTTACTATATGTCCTATTTCATTTTACAATGAACCAAAAATAGTAAAACAAGAAAAAACAGCAGAAAAAATATTGCTATTTTTCCCAAAATGATATATAATAAAATAGAATATCAACCTGTCGAAAAGTACACTTTTAAATTATTGTCGCGTAGGTGGACATGTGCCGCCGCAGCGACACCTTTAGAGAAAATCGGCGGTATTAGCCGATTTCCGACGAAAAGGGGTTCCCTAGGGGAAAACACAGAGCGAGATAGGCATAGCTATCGAAGTGAGTGCGTTTGTCTCATGGGGAGCGTGGTGACTTTGTCGACACGCTCTAGAATATTTATGAGTAAAAAATGTTAGGAGATAGATTTATGAGCAGAGTATCCGTCTTTTTTGACTTTTTAAAAGATAAAAAGATTTCTTTCATCGGAGTTGGTGTGAGTCATAATGACCTTATAAGATTATTTTTAAAAAAGGGTTTTGATGTGTCTGTATGTGACACGAAAACACTTGGAGATAAAAGTGTACCTAATAAGGATAAGTTTCCGTCCGCTATTTATGAAGAGTTTTCAAAAATGGGAGCAAAGTTTTATCTTGGAAAAGATGAATACATGAATGGAGTTTTAAATTCAGATATTGTTTTCAGAACACCGGGAATGTATTTTAATCATGCTGATATAAAACGTGCCAGAGAAAGCGGCGTTATTGTAACAAGCGAAACGGAGCTTTTTTTTGATCTTTGTCCATGTAAAACATATGCCATTACCGGAAGTGACGGCAAAAGCACAACAACAACGCTTGTGAAGGAGTTTTTTGAGCGTGACGGCAAGAAAGTGTTTTTCGGAGGAAATATAGGCAAGCCGTTGCTTAGCAGAATCGAGGAGATAACAGAGGACGATGTTGCCGTAGTTGAGCTTTCGTCATTCCAGCTTATTTCAATGAGAGAGTCACCGTATGCCGCAGCTATTACAAATATCACTCCGAATCATCTTAATGTACACGGCACAATGGAGGAGTATATTGAGTCAAAATGCAATATTTTATATCATCAAAACGCTTTTTCAAAGGCAGTCTTGAATTATGACAATGAAAATACTCGTGCGCTTGCTCCTCTTGTAAGAGGAAGGCTTAGCTTTTTCTCAAGACAACTTGTTCCTGAAAGAGGAAGTTTTTTGTCAAGTGACGGCTGGCTTTGCTACAATGACAATGGAAGCGTAACCAAGGTTCTGCATAAGGACGATATCAGAATTCCGGGGATTCACAATGTGGAAAACTTTCTTACTGCAATCGCTCTAACATGGGGAGATGTAAGTATTCAAAGCATTGTAAGTACAGCTAAAGAGTTCGGCGGAGTTGAGCACAGAATAGAGTTTGTAAGAGAGCTTGAAGGCGTTCGGTATTACAACGATTCTATTGCGTCAAGTCCTACAAGAGTTATGGCAGGGCTTAATTCGTTTGATCGAAAGCTTATCGTTATAATGGGCGGAAGCGATAAAGGTATTTCCTTTGCGCCTATGGCACCGCTTATTTTGGAAAAAGTCAAGCTTTTGATAGTAATGGGAGAAACAGCGGATGCCATAAGAGCGGCAGTTGAAGAATGCGACGGCTTTGATAAGAGTGAGATTAAAATAGTTAATGTTAAGAATATGCAGGAAGCAGTTAACACCGCAAGGGAAAACGCTGTAGACGGCGATATAGTTTCACTTTCACCTGCGTGTGCAAGCTTTGATATGTACCGTATGTTTGAGGAAAGAGGGAACCATTTTAAACAGTTAGTAAACGAGCTTTAAAGCTCAAAAGGAAGATAGTATGAGTATAAAGGATGTATTGTTTGAGCTGTGCAGTGCTGACGGCGTGAGCGGAGATGAGCTTTCGGCGGCTAACATTGCGTGTACTGAGCTAAAAAAGCTTACTGACAGCGTATATGTCGATGGCTTTGGAAATGTATTTGCGAGCATAGACAATAAAAAGGAAAAGACAGTCTTACTTGACGCACATATAGATCAGGTCGGTTTTATTGTAACATATATTACTGAGGACGGATTTTTAAAGTTTTCGCCTGTCGGAGGAATAGATAAAAGACTTCTTCCGGCCCAGCGTGTAGAAATAAATACAGTAAACGGCAAAATTTCAGGAGTTATAACATCAGTTCCTCCTCATTTGTCAACTGACAGCGATAAAGCTCCGTCTTATGATGATCTTTATATTGATGCAGGTTTAAGCGTTGATGAAGCCAAAAAGCTTATACCTCTTGGGAGTAGAGTTTTGTTTAGCGGCGAGCCTATAGAGCTTTTAGGCGACAGAATTTCTTCAAAGGCACTTGACGACAGAGCGGGGGTAGCTGTTATTCTTCACGCACTTGAGCTTGCAGGTAAATTAAGCGAGTACAATATTAATATAGCCTTTTCTTGTCAGGAAGAAACGGGTGAGAGCGGAGCAAAAATGCTCTCTTTTAGAGCGGACTGCGATTTAGCAATAGCTGTTGACGTTTCCTTTGCATTTGCGAAGGGTGAAAGTAAGATTAAGTGCGGCGAAATGGGAAAAGGACCTATGATAGGAATTTCTCCGTCGCTTTCAAAAGCCTTTTCTGATTCGCTTATAAAAATTGCAGAAGAAAAGAAAATACCCTATCAGCTTGAAGTAATGGGCGGCGAAACCGGAACTGATGCAGATGCGATCGGAGGATCAAAGGGCGGAGTTAAGACGGTAACTGTATCTATTCCGTTAAAGTATATGCACACCCCTGTTGAAGTTGTAGAACTTTCTGACATTGAAAATACAGCTTTGCTGATTTCGGAATTTTTAAAATCGGGTGATGTGATATGATAGAGTGTTTAAAAGAACTTTGCCTTATTAACGGAATTTCAGGCAATGAGGATAAAGTGAGAGATTATATAGTTGATCATATAAAAAGTTTCTGCGAATACAGAATTGACAATTTGGGAAATATAATTGCTTTTAAAAAAGGCAGAAAATCTCCCGGTAAGCGGCTTATGATCTCAGCTCATATGGACGAAGTGGGCTTTATAGTTAACTATATCAACGATGACGGAAGTCTGGAAATAACATCTGTCGGCGGAGTTGAAACCTCTGCTGTTATGGGAAAAAGAGTTTTAGTCGGTAAAAATGAGATAAACGGTGTTGTCGGAAGCGCCGCAGTTCACAATATTTCAAAGGACGACAGAGAAAAAGCGCCGTCGCTTTCATCTCTCTGTGTTGATATAGGAGCCGGCAACAAAGATGAAGCTTCAAAGCTTGTAAGCCTTGGCGACAGTGTTTGTTTTGTTCCTGAGTTTATAAGCCTTGGTGAGAATAAAATATTGTCAAAAGCGATTGACGACAGGTTCGGCTGCGCTTTGATGATCAAGCTTTTACAAAGTGAGCTTGAATATGATGCATATTTTACATTTGTTGTTCAGGAAGAAATAGGCTTGCGTGGATCAAGAACGGCAGCATATACAGTGAATCCTGATGTTGCAGTTGTTATAGAAGCGACAACTGCAAGTGACATTCCGAGTGCGGAGGCGGAGAAAAAGGTATGTTTGCTCGGAAACGGTCCTGTAGTATCATACATGGACAGAGCCACAATTTATTCAAAGGAGCTTTACAACATTGCGTTTGATACAGCCGGAGAGCTTAATGTCAATTGCCAAACTAAAACGATGATAGCCGGAGGAAACGATGCCGGAGCGATTCACACTTCGAGAGGCGGAGTAAAAACGATAGCTGTTTCTCTTCCGTGCAGATATATTCACTCTCCGTCAAGTGTTGCAGATGTAAGGGATATTGATGATTCATATAAGCTTGTAAAAGAGCTGATAAAGAGGATTGTTTAAATATAAAAAGCAAAAACTTTAAAAGGATATTAAACTTTAATGATAACACAGACAAAAGATATAGACAAAAGTTTTTTACAGCAGCTTAAAAGCTGTCATTTCTCAAGAAGAATTCGTTCGCATTTTGAAGCATATAAAACAGGCTATGATTTTTGCAGATTTTTTCTTGTTAAGGACGATGAACAAATCAGAGGAATGGTATCTGTTTTCAACTCATCAATGGTAGTTTCAGAGTTTATTGAAAAAGAATTGACTGATGAGGATATCTTTGAGCTGTCCATTTTGGTGAACATGACAAAGCCGGTTACTGTTGAACTCAGACTTGATTTGGCGAACAAGCTCTTTAAACATATAAGTGAGGATTATTCATCTATTCCGAGGACGGAATTTGAGTTTGTGTGCAAGGAAAATATTCCTGACTTATGCGTTAACGAAACGCCTCGTCTTGACGATGTGTTTGAAATATTAAAGACAAGTTTTCCTCTAATAAGCAAAACGAGAGATTTGTGGATTACTGATACCTCCCACAGAATAAGACGTGGACTTTCACAAAGCTTTACGTTGTCATGTGTGACGAGCGCTACGATTCAGTATATTATAGATGACATAGCCTTTGTTGGCCATGTCGCAACAATTCCGAGCGAGAGAGGAAAACATCATGCAAGAGAGCTTTTGTACTGGATAGGAGAAAAGCTTAATTCCGATGGGTTTAAGGTTCGGCTTTATGCAAGAAACTACAATGTCAGCTATTATACCGAGATAGGTTTTTTGCCGATAAATAATGATGTAGTGCTTGAAAGAAAACATTTAGAGGAGTTTGACTGATGCAGGGATATTTTGAAATAGATGAAAAAATAAGGGAACTGGCTCAAAGAGCAGAAGCAGCTTGTGAAGAGCAGTTTTTAGAAATTGACAGAGTAGCGAAGATAAATGCGGAAAAGGTTCTTTATTCGTTTATAAAAAACAGAGTGAGCGAGGCTTGTTTAAAGGGAACTAACGGCTACGGCTACGGAGATATAGGAAGAGATACGGCAGACAGAGTTTTTGCTGACGCCTTCGGAGCTGAGGACGCACTTGTCAGACATAATTTTGTAAATGGAACTCATGCGCTTTCAACTGCGCTGTTCGGTGTTTTAAGACCGGGAGATACTCTTTTGTGCGTTACGGGAAAGCCTTATGACACACTTGAAGAGGTGATAGGGATAAGTAAAGCTCCGTGCAGCGGGTCGCTGAAAGATTTTAATGTAAATTACGATCAAGTTGATCTTTTAGCAAACGGAACACCCGATTACGATAGTATTAAACTTAAAGCAGAAAATGCCAAAGTCGTCTATATACAACGCTCAAGAGGATATTCCCTAAGACCGTCACTTGACATTAAAACAATTGAAAAAATAATACATTTTGCAAAGGATAGCAATCCAAACGCTGTTGTTATGGTAGATAACTGTTACGGAGAGTTTGCCGAGGAAATTGAGCCTACCGACGTAGGAGCGGATTTAATAATCGGCTCGCTTATAAAAAATCCCGGCGGAGGAATTGCGCAGACAGGAGGATATATAGCCGGCAGAGCTGATTTGGTAGAGCTTTGTGCGGATAGGCTGACCTGTGTCGGAATGGGCAAGGAAGTCGGTTGTTCGCTTAATATGACAAGAGAAATACTTTTGGGCTTTTTCCTCGCTCCGCAAACCGTTTGCGAGGCACTTAAGACCTCTGTGTTCGCTTGTAGATTTTTTGAACTTTTGGGCTTTGAAACGCTTCCCAAGTCTAATGAAAAGAGGACAGATATAATAGCGTCGGTTTTACTTAAAAACGAAGATAATCTGACAGCGTTTTGTCAGGGAATACAAAAAGGTTCGCCTGTTGACAGCTTTGCTGTTCCCGAAGCGTGGGATATGCCGGGCTACGACAGTAAGGTTATCATGGCGGCAGGAGCATTTACAATGGGAGCATCTATTGAGCTTTCTGCGGACGCACCTATCAGAGAGCCGTATGCAGCATGGCTTCAGGGAGGCATAACATATCCGACGGGTCGTTTGGGCGTAATGCTCGCCGCTGAAGAAATGAGGAAAAAAGGATATATAAAACTATAAAAGCTAAGGAGGATCATATGGCAGAGGTTTTTACAGTACCTTTAAGGAATATTATTGATGAGCTTGAGCTTGAGGTGGTTTACACACCAAAAGATCCCAAGGAAATTTTGATTGACGATAATGACGTTAACCGTCCCGGACTCCAGCTTACAGGATTTTACGAGTATTTTAATTCGAGCAGAATTCAGGTGTGCGGAAATATGGAGTTTGCATATCTTGATTCTATCGGAGAAGCACTTAGGTTTCAAAAGATCTCAAAACTTTTTGAAACAAAAATTCCGGCAATAGTAATTGCAAGAGGACACGAGGTTTTTCCGGAGATTCTTGCATGTGCAAAAGATTACGGTGTTGCAGTTTTGAGAACCGGCGACAGTACCACTGAATTCGTAGCAAGCCTTATTGCTTATTTGAACTTACAGCTGGGTCCGAGAATAACCCGACACGGAGTTTTGATTGAGGTCTACGGCGAGGGCATATTAATTGTCGGCGAATCGGGAGTAGGAAAGAGCGAAACCGCAATCGAACTTGTAAAAAGAGGACATCGCCTTGTTGCAGATGATGCTGTTGAAATAAGAAAGGTATCAAATAAGAGCCTTGTCGGTTCATCGCCTGATAATATAAGACATTTCTTGGAGCTTCGAGGAATAGGTATTATTAATGCAAGGCGTTTGTTTGGTATGGGAGCGGTAAAGGTTACCGAGAAAATTGACTTGGTTATAGAGCTTGAGTCTTGGGATCCTACGAAGATTTATGACAGAATGGGTGTTGATAATGAATACACCAATATCTTAGGCCTTCAAATACCATCTCTTACAATACCGGTTAAGCCGGGAAGAAACCTGGCAATTATACTTGAGGTTGCAGCAATGAATAACCGTCAAAAGAAGATGGGATACAATGCAGCACAGGAGCTTTTAGACAACTTGGGACTTCAGGTGGATACAAAGGATACAGTTAAAAACTGGGACTCATTTTAATAATCTAAAAAACAAGAACGAAGGAATATAAATGAAAATAGTAGCAGATTTACACACTCATACGCTTGCGTCTACACATGCGTTTTCAACTATCAGGGAGAACTGTGAGCTTGCGGGCGAAAAGGGATTAAAGATAATAGCTATGACGGACCATGCACCGCTTATGCCTGACGCACCGCACGAATGGCACGCAGGAAACCAGCATGTTTTGCCTCAGAAAATAAAGGGCGTTTACGTCTTAAGAGGGATAGAAGCTGATATAATGAATAATGACGGAGAGCTTGACGTAAGAAGCTATATAATTGAAGGACTTCAATGGATAGTTGCTTCCTTCCATTCTCCAGTTTATCCGCCGGCAAATCCCGATGATCATTTAAAAGCCATAGAAAATGTTTGCAAAAATCCGTTAGTTGATGTTTTCGGGCATCTAACTACAGTAGACCATTCGTTTGATTATACAGAGGGTGCGAAGCTTTTTGAAAAATACGATAAAATTGTTGAGATAAACAACTCTTCGATCGAAGCAGGAAGAAGCACACACGAAAACGTAGTTAATATGTTAAAGGCGTGTAAAAAAGAAAACGTAAAAATATGCACAAATTCCGATGCACACTACTGTGAGGAAATCGGGGAGCTGAGTGCTGCGATGAGTATTATAAAAGAAGTTGGATATCCAGAAGAGCTGATTGTCAATACTAATTTAGAGTATATCATTGACAGGGCAAACAAAAATCACCCCAAAGCACCGAAAATCAATACTGATATTTAAGGATTATATTATGAAAAATATAGAAAAAGTTATTTCTCTTGCAAGTGAATATAAACAAAAGGTTAAAATTGGTGCAAAGCTTAAGGATTACACAACCTTTAAAATCGGCGGCGAAGCTAAGGCTTTAATTGAAATAAGCAGCGAAGACGCACTATGTAAGCTTTGTAAGCTTTTAAAAGAGCTTGAAATCAAACACATGATTTTGGGCAGAGGCTCTAATATTTTGTTCGATGACAAGGGCTATAACGGAGTTATTCTTCATCTCGGAAGCGAGTATGCGGATATTGAGGTAACCGATAACACTATTACTGCAAAGTCGGGAGCTTCCCTTATGAGCGTGTGCAGAGCAGCGCTTGAACACAGCCTTTCAGGGCTTGAATTTGCATATGGAATTCCCGGAACTGTAGGCGGTGCAGTTTTTATGAACGCAGGCGCTTACGGCGGAGAAATCAGCGATGTTTTGGTATCGTGTAAGGTGTTGATAAATGGAGCTATAAAGACTGTAGCGGCTTCAGAGATGGATTTTTCTTACCGCCACAGTATTTTGCAAACAAACGGCGGAGTTGTTTTGTCTGCAGTATTTAAGCTTGACAATACTAAGGATAAAAGTGAAATTGAAGAAAAGATGAATGATCTGCTGGGGCGAAGAAAAGCAAAGCAGCCGCTTGATTATCCGAATGCAGGTTCAACCTTTAAACGACCTGCCGGATATTTTGCCGGAAAGCTCATAGAGGACAGCGGTCTTAAAGGGTATACTATCGGAAAAGCGGCGGTATCGGATAAGCACAGCGGTTTTATAATTAACCTTGGCGGCGCAACCTTTGAGGATGTGACGACGCTTATAAGAACTGTTCAGGATAAAGTTTTTAAAGACAGCGGACAGCATTTGGAATGTGAGGTTTTAATTAAGCATTTTAAGGATTGACAATTATTTATGAAGGGTGAGAATAATGGAATTCATTGTATTGACAGGAGTATCGGGATCCGGAAAATCGACTGCAGTAAACGCTCTTGAGGATCTTGGATTTTATTGTATAGATAATATGCCGCCTGAGCTTATGATTAAGTTTGCAACTCTTTGTTCGGCAAGCGATCAAAATTTGGAAAAGGTGGCGTTTGTTGCTGATGTCAGAGCAGGAAGCTTTTTTAAGGATCTTTACGGAACGATAAAGGAGCTTCGTGAGCATGGCGAAAAGGTAAAGGTTTTGTTTATTGATGCAGATGATGCGGTAATTGAAACAAGGTATAAAGAAACGAGAAGAAAGCATCCTCTTTACAATAAATCAAAGGGAAGTATTTTGTCGTCCATTGCCCTTGAGAGGGATATGCTTGCAAATGTTAAAGGAATTTCAGATTACTTTATTGATTCATCGTATTTGACAGCAGCGCAGCTTAAGGAAAAGGTTAGAAATATTTTCTTGGAAAACGGCGATGAGTATATACAAATAGATGTATGCTCTTTTGGCTTCAAGTACGGACCTATGAGGGAGGCGGATTTGGTTTTTGATGTGAGATGCCTTCCAAACCCATATTATATAGACGAGCTTAGAAAGAAAACAGGACTTTATAAAGAAGTATCCGATTATGTTATGAAATTTGAAGAAGCTAAGGAGCTTGAGAAGAAGCTTTATGATTTGGTGGACTTTTTAATTCCTCTTTACATGAAAGAGGGTAAAAGTCAGCTTATTATAGCTTTTGGCTGTACAGGCGGAAAACACAGAAGTGTAACCTTTGCCGAGCGTATGTCAAAGCATCTAAGCGAGCTTCACCCAAGAGTAAGAGTAAGCCACAGGGATATTGATAAATATACGAGATAGGTAGATTTTATGGCATCATTTTCGCATATAGTAAAAAGTCAGATTTTAGAAAGTCTTAACACTCACAAGAAGGCGTCATATGCGCTTTTCGGGCTTTTGAGTCTTGCAAAAACCGTGCAGGACAACAACATTATATTCACAACGGAAAACGAAGAGATAGCTCATTTTTTAATAAGGGAGCTTAAAGAAATTTGCGGAGTGAATAATGCGGCTTTTTCAAAATCGGACAAGCGTGGACACTTGTCATTTTCCGTTAATATAGAGAATAGTGATGATATAAAACGCATCTATGAAACAATAGGCGATATAAAAACAGGGCTTAAAAGCAATGCTTTGCCGTCATCAGATTGTATCGGCTATGTTGTTGCGGGAGCTTTTTTGGCAGTCGGAAACATAACCGACCCTAATAAGGAATATCATCTTGAATTTGTAGTGCCGAGTGTTGAGGTGTGCAATGATTTAGGATTGATACTTTTGGACAATTTTTCGATTCTTGCAAAGCACACAAGCCGAAAAAACTCTGAAATCGTGTATATTAAGGAAAGTGAAAACATAGAAGATATGCTAACGCTCATGGGTGCGTCAAAAGCTACTCTTGAGGTTATGAATGTAAAGATACTTAAAAATGTTCGCAACAAGGTGAACAGAGTTATGAACTGCGAGAACGCTAATATTGAGCGTACCGTAAAGGCAAGCGAACAGCAGATTGAGGACATTGAGCTTATTGAAAGAACCGTTGGTCTTGATTCTTTAACTGACGAGCTGTATGAAATTGCAATGCTTCGGTATGAAAATCCGGAGTTCACATTAAAGGAATTGGGCGAATCATTAACGCCTAAAATATCAAAATCAGGAGTAAATCACAGACTTGAGAAAATCAAGGCAATAGCTAACGACATCAGAGATAACGGAGGTAGAAAAAAATGATTATTTTGATTTTGTTCATAGCAATCGCACTTGTGGCTTTTGGAGTTTTGCTTATTGTGAAGGTGAAATCCGACATTTCAAACAGCACAAGGGAAAAGGACGATAATACCGAGCGGTCGGAAGAGGTTGGTACAACGCTCGCTTCAATGGGGGCGGTATTGATGCTGGCGTCAATAGTTAAAATAACGGGTGCAATTTCAACATTTGGATTTGTGTTTGTAATGCTGCTTGATATTATTTGTCTTGTCGGGCTTTTGTATTTGATAAATAAAAAAAGACAAGCATAGACTAATAGGCTACATAAAAAACACGAAAGGCGGTGTATATAAATGGCGGATTTTGTTCATCTCCATGTTCATAGTGAATATTCTTTGCTCGACGGAGCCTGCAGAATAAAAGAGCTTGTAAAGCGAGTTAAAGAACTTAATCAGTCTGCCGTTGCTGTGACGGATCACGGTAATATGTACGCTGCCGTTGAGTTTTACAACGAGTGTAAAGCAAACGAAATTAAGCCGATAATAGGCTGTGAGGTTTATGTTGCAAATCGAACAAGGTTTGACAAGGTAAGCCGAATTGACAAAAGCTACCATCTTGTTTTGCTTTGCGAAAATAATACGGGATATCAAAATCTTATAAAGCTTGTGTCCTTGGGATATACCGAGGGATTTTATTCAAAACCGAGAATTGATTTTGAGCTTTTGAAGAAATACCATGAGGGACTTATATGCCTTTCCGCTTGTTTGGCAGGAGAGATAAATCAAAAGCTTATAAATAACGATTTTGAGGGAGCTAAGCAAACAGCTTTGGAGTACCGTGATGTTTTCGGAAAGGAAAACTTTTTTATAGAGGTTCAAAACCAGCTGTTTGAAGATGAGAGAAGAATAATTCCTCTTCAGTATGAGCTTTCAAGACAGACGGGGATTCCTTTGGCTGCAACTAATGACGCTCACTATATTCGCCGTGAGGATGCAAGGGCTCAGCGGATACTCATGTGTATATCGACAAATACAACTGTAAACGACCCCAAATCTCTTGAATTCCCGACAGATGAGTTTTATATTAAATCCTCAGAAGAGATGTATGAGCTTTTTAAGATGCATCCCGAGGCAGTTTCTAATACGGTGAAGATCGCAGACCGCTGTAATGTTGAGTTTGAGTTTGGAGTCACAAAGCTTCCCTTTGTTAAGTTTGATGGCATTGATGATAACGAAGCTTTTTTTATAAAAATGTGCCATGACGGACTTAACAGAATTTACAAAACTCCTAGTGAGGAAGCGAAAAAACGTCTTGAATATGAAATTTCTGTTATCAAACAGATGGGATATATTGATTATTATCTTATAGTATGGGATTTTATTAATTATGCAAAGACCAATAATATTCCCGTAGGGCCGGGAAGAGGTTCAGGTGCGGGAAGCTTGTGTGCGTATTGCATCGGAATAACAGCCGTTGATCCACTTAAGTACAATCTTCTTTTTGAGCGTTTTTTAAACCCGGAAAGAGTGTCAATGCCCGACTTCGATATTGATTTTTGTATTGAGGGACGGCAAAAGGTAATTGACTATGTCTGCCGCCGCTACGGAGAGGATCATGTTGCACAGATTATAACCTTTGGTACACTTGCCGCAAGAGCTGCAATAAGAGATGTAACGAGGGCTATGGCGCTCCCTTATCAGCTCGGAGATAAGATTGCAAAGCTTGTTCCGAGAGAACTGAATATTACACTGAGCTCTGCCTTGGAAAAATCGCCGGATTTAAAAGAGCTTTATGACAGCGATCCGCAAATCAAAGAGCTTATCGACACAGCGATGAAGGTCGAGGGAATGCCGAGAAATTCGTCAACACATGCTGCAGGAGTTGTAATTACCAAAGATACGGTTGACAGCTATGTTCCGCTTCAAAGCACCGACGGGCAGATTGTAACTCAGTACACAATGGGAGTGCTTGAACGATTAGGTCTTTTAAAGATCGACTTTCTCGGACTTAGAAATCTGACTGTAATAAACAACTGCGTAAAGCTAATAAATAAATATGACAAAGATTTTAGTATTCAAAATATTCCCTATGATGACAAGGATGTTTACAAAATGTTCTGCGAGGGAAAAACAGAGGGAGTTTTTCAGTTTGAAAGCGCCGGTATGACTTCAACAATTGTAAGGCTGAAGCCTACTTGTCTTGAAGATCTTATAGCGGTTATTTCTCTTTACCGCCCCGGACCAATGGATTCGATTCCGACATATATTAAAAACCGACACAATCCAAAGCTTGTCAAATATAAAACACCGTTGTTAAAGGATATTCTTGATGTAACATACGGTTGCATAGTTTATCAGGAACAGGTTATGCAGATTTTCAGAACGCTTGCCGGATATTCATACGGAAGAGCTGATATAGTAAGACGAGCAATGGCTAAGAAAAAGCATGACGTTTTGGCATCTGAAAGAAAAGCATTTGTATACGGTGAGAATAATCCCGACGGAACAGTTAACTGTAAAGGATGTATTAATAACGGAGTTGACGAAAAGACTGCAAATGAAATATTTGATGAAATGAGTTCGTTTGCTTCATATGCTTTTAATAAATCTCATGCTGCGGCATATGCTACTGTTGCATATCAAACGGCATATTTAAAGTGTCATTATTTTAAAGAGTACATGGCTTCTTTAATGACAAGCGTTCTCGGCGAGGGCGGAACAAAGATGTTTGAATACATCAAAACCTGCGAACAAAACGGAGTCATGCTTTTACCAATTGACATTAACGAAAGCGGCGAGGGGTTTACCGTCTGCGGAAATTCAATAAGATATGCGCTCCTTGCTATAAAGAGCTTAGGACGTGGAGTCATCAGAAATATAATAAATGAGAGGGAATTAAACGGAAAGTTTACATCTTTACAGGATTTTATCGAACGAATGATTGATAATTTGAATGTAAGATTGATGGAAGCGCTTATCAAAAGCGGCGCTTTCGACTGCTTTAAAAACAATCGCCGAGAGATGATGAGCTGTTTTGAAATGATAATGAAAAGCGTTTATGAGAACAAGCGCAGAAATCTTGACGGACAGCTTGACTTTTTCGGAGGTTCATCGGATAATTCGGGCCCTATAGAAATGGCAATTCCAAGCTTGCCAGAATATCCTATGCTGGAGCTGTTGGCATATGAAAAGCAAACGGTAGGGGCTTATATTTCAGGCCATCCGTTAAAAAGCTATGTGAGTCAGAGAAATGTTTTAGGCTCACCTGATTTTTCGGATATAATAATATCGGTAACCGAGGGCGACGGGCGATTTAAAGACGGAGGTAAAGTAAAAGTTTTTGCAATGATCGAGTCAAGAAAGCTGTTTTTGACAAGGCAAGGCACTAACATGAGCTTTATAACAGCGTCTGACGCTTCATCTGAGATTGAAATGATAATGTTTCCGAATTTATTTGCCGAGAAAAAACAGCTTGTGTATGAAGGATCGGTTATTTTTGCAGATTGTAAAATAAGCGTAAAAGATGATGAAACACCGAAGCTTATAATTGAAAGCGTTGTGCCGGCAGATGAATTTGAAAAGCTGATTACTTTGTGGATAAGATTCCCGGCTTATGACGAAAATAAAGTCAAAGAGTGCATGGACATTATGTCAGGCGCAAAAGGGGATATGAAAGTTGTATTTTACTTTGACGATTCAAGGAAGCGTTTTTCACCTAAACAGCTTTCAGGTGTATCTGCTGAAATGAATACGATCAACAAGCTTAAAAGAGCTTTCGGCGAAAAGAATATTAAAATAACGTAAGGAGAAGTCAAAATGGAGAGGGAATACACCGTTTCAAAGATTGACGGCGACTATGCACATTTATGTGAGAAAGAAACCGGTGAGGATTTTTTAATAGCTTTGGCTCTTTTACCTGACGATACTGACGAGGGTAAGAGGATTATATATAAAGATTTCATTTACACAGTAATAGATTAAGGAGATGATTTTTTGAAGGTAAATGTCACTCGTGAGGAGATAACGCAGGGCGTCAATTTAACGAGTATAACAGATGCTAAGTTTAAAACCAATTCTGCGGTCATAAGATTTATAATGCCGCTTGATGAAAAAACTGCTTCAGCAAATGCTTTGGCAGCACAGCTTTTGCTTCTTTCTCATAAAAAGTATACCGGACTTACTGAAATCACTGATTTCACAAATAAGCTTTACGGAGCGTCGATCGGTGCATCAATCTTTAAGGTCGGAGATAATCAGGTTATAGCTTTTACAGCAAATTCTATAAGAGATGAATACGCCTTAGAGGGAGAAAAGCTTTTTTATGAGCTTATAAAGGTTCTTTTGGAGTGTATATTTGATCCGCTTGATTTTGATGACAAATACTTTGAGCTGAAAAAGAGTGAGCTTATCAACTCAATTGACAGCGAAATAAACGAAAAGCGCACATATGCGATTTTAAATGCTAACAAATATGCTTTTAAGGACGAGCCGTATTCGCTGTCAGCAAACGGAACAAGGGAATCTGCTGAAAAGCTGACAAAAGATCAGGTCATATCAGCTTATAAGAATTTGCTTCAAAATTCCAATGTTGAAATATCACTTTCAGGCGGCGGGGATTTTAAAAGTGCAAAGGATTTGATAGTAAAAACCTTTAGCGGACGTGAAATGACAGACGTTCAGTATCCGTTTGTAATTTATAGCCCGATAAAGCAAGAGGTCGTTACAGCAGAAGATTCATGCGAGATGAATCAGCTTAAAATGGTAATGATTTTCAAAACCGATTATAAAAATGATGCAGTAAACGGCTTGTTTGCAGCTCTTCTCGGAGGAACGCCTTTTTCAAAGCTATTTATGAATGTGCGTGAAAAACTGAGCCTTTGCTATTACTGCGTTTCCCGAATGATATACGAAAAGGGAGCTGTTATGATCGACAGCGGAATAGATTCGGGAAATTTATCCGCAGCATACGATGAGATATTGAATCAGATTGATGAGATTAAGAAGGGAAATTTTACTGACGAAGAGCTTTACAATACTAAGCTTGCCATGAGGGGAAGTATTAAAACTGTTTATGATTCGCCTGCTGAACTTGCGGTGTGGTATTTTACCCGTCATGCAAGAGGTAAAACAAATCAATCTCCTGATGAAGCTCAAAGAGAAATGTTTGCTGTTTCAAGAGAAGAGATTATTGAGGCTGCAAACAGTATTAAACTCGACACTATTTATACTCTTAAAAATAACGGAGGTGATAAATAATGCAGGGAGAAATCATACGCAATAAAATTACAGGCGACTGCTATAAAAAATTTCATCATTCATCTGGACTTGAGGTACTGGTTTGGGAAATGCCGGGATTTTCAACAACTTCTGCATTGTTTGCAACAAAATACGGTTCTATAAACACTCGTTTTAAAACCAAAAATGATAAGGATTTTGTAGAAGTGCCTGACGGAATTGCTCATTTTTTGGAGCACAAGCTTTTTGAAAACGAGGACTGCGATGTTTTTGAACTTTACGCAAAAACAGGCGCCAGTGCAAATGCATACACAACATTTGATCATACAGCATACCTTTTTGACTGTTCGGAAAACTATGCCGATTCACTCAGAATTCTTTTAGACTTTGTTCAAAAGCCGTATTTTACACAGGCGACAGTTGATAAGGAGCAGGGTATTATCGGACAGGAAATTAAAATGTGTGAGGATTCTCCTCAAAGGCAGGTTTTATTCAATCTTTTGAAATGTCTTTATAAAAAGCACCCTGTAAGAATTGATATAGCAGGAACTGTTGAGTCTATTGCAAAAATAGATGCAGAGCTTCTATACAGATGTTACAGAACATTTTATAACCTTCATAACATGGTTTTGGTTATTGCGGGAAACTGTGATGCCGACGAGGTCATGTCAATATGTGACGAGCTTTTGATACCGAGTGAGAATATGGGTCTTGAAACTGATTTTCCTGTAGAGCCTATGGAGGTTGACGAAAAATATACTGAACAGATAATGCCTGTAGGACTTCCATTGTTTAATATTGGATTTAAAGTGCCTGCGTGTAAGGGTGAGGATGTTGTAAAGACGGAGCTTGAGTCATCGATTTTGTTACAGCTTATTATGGGAAGCGGTTCTCCTTTATATAAGGAGCTTTTTGATGAGGGACTCATAAATTCGCAATTTAATTCAGAAGTGTTTTTCGGTGATGGATTTTTTACAAATCTTGTTGGCGGTGAATCCAAAGATCCGCTTGAGGTCCAAAAAAGAATTTATGCCGAAATCAAAAGGTATCAAAAAGATGGCTTTGATGAAGAAAAGTTTAAGATCGTAAAGAACAGTATGTACGGCATGATGATAAAGAATTTTGAAAATGTAGAATCGTGTGCAAATACAATGCTTTCAGCGTACATTCTCGGTGATATATCAGCATATTCACCGATTGAAACGCTTCATGAGATAACCCTTGAGAACTTGCAGAATGATATTGAAAAGCTTTTCAATATTGATTGCTCGGCAATCTCGGTTGTAAAGACAAAATAGGCAACAAATGCGAAAGGACGGTAGTTTAGATGACACAAGTTATTCAGACGCTTGCTGAAATGAGAATAAGCTTTCCGAATTTCGGAAGCGGAGACAACATTTTAAAATCCGGAATAAAGATTGACAATGTGCTTTTTAAAATTCCGGGTACTGATTTCAACATCTACTGGTATGGATTTTTAATTGCTTTGGGAATTTTGATAGCAATAATTTACGGCATGAAAAAAGCTCCGAAAATCGGACTTAATCCTGACAGAGTGACTGATGCTGTAATAGGAGGACTTATTGGTGCTGTAATAGGTGCGAGAGCGTATTATGTAATATTCAGTCTTGATAATTACATTGTAAACGGCAAGCTTCAGTGGGGAGAGATTTTTAGTGTTCGTGACGGCGGACTTGCTATATACGGCGGAATAATAGGCGCACTTTTAGTAGGCGGAATAGTCGCAAAAATAAGAAAGTGTAATCTTCCTACGCTTCTGGATCTTGTTGCTCCATGCTTTTTGATTGGACAGTGTATAGGAAGATGGGGAAACTTCTTCAATCAGGAAGCCTTTGGCAGCAATACCAATCTTCCGTGGGGAATGATTTCAAATGAAACGAGAAGCTATATTGCAACACATTTCTCAGATGGTTCTGTTGATCCGATGCTACCTGTTCATCCATGCTTTTTGTACGAGTCGATTTGGTGTCTTATCGGATTTATCTTGCTTCATTTTCTGTTTAAAAAGAGAAAATTTGACGGAGAAATTTTCCTTCTTTACATCGGCTGGTACGGACTCGAAAGATTTTTCATTGAAGGACTCAGAACTGATAGCCTATATCTCTTTAACATAAGAGTTTCCCAGCTTATCGCAGGAGCTTGTGTTCTTGCCTCAATTGTTTTGATTATTATTTTCAGAAGCTCGGCAAAGCGAAATGACTCAAAGCTTTATGTTGACACAACAGAGTCAATAATTGCTCTTGCAGGATATAATGCAAAGGTTTTAGTAAGAGCAGAGAAAAAGGAACTTAAAAGTAAGCTTTTGGCTGCAAAGGAAACGGGCGATGGTATAACAGACTGCACAAATGAATACAACGAGAAATTTGGAGATAAAAAGAAAGAAGCTGATTATTTGGCAGGAGTTGAGAAGCTTATTGTTGAAAAGGCTAAGGCAAAAGCAGAAGAGAGCGAATCAGTTGAAGAATCCAAAATCGAAGAGGATAAAAATTCTATCTTAGACGAAATGGAAGATGTGTCTGACGAAGCCGATGAGGAATTTGACACAACAGAAGCGTCAGAGAACGAAATTGACAGTACGGAGGAAGAATAATGGGACAGATAATAGACGGAAAGCTCATATCAAAGTCGGTAAAGGATAAAATTGCTGTTGAGGTTAAAGAACTCAAGAAGAGCGGAGTTACACCGGGTCTTGCAGTAATAATAGTAGGAGAGAATCCGGCTTCACAGATATATGTAAGAAATAAACAGCGTGCCTGTGAAGAGGTGGGATTTGAGTCATTTAAATATGAGCTTGCAGAAAGTACAACACAGGACGAGCTTCTAAAACTTATAAAGAAGCTTAATGAGGATAAGAGAGTAAACGGAATCTTGTGTCAGCTTCCGCTTCCTCCTCACATTGATGAAAGCACAGTCATAAACAACATTGCTCCTGAGAAGGACGTCGATGCTTTTCACCCGGAGAATGTCGGAAAGATAATGATTGGCGATTATTCTTTTTTGCCTTGTACTCCTGCCGGAGTTATGGAGCTTATCGCATCTACCGGCATAGACATTACAGGCAAGGAATGCGTTGTTGTCGGAAGAAGCAATATTGTAGGCAAACCAATGGCAATGCTGCTGCTTCACAAGAGCGGAACAGTAACTATTTGTCACTCAAAAACTAAGGATTTACAAGCTGAGTGCCAACGAGCAGACATTTTGGTAGCAGCTGTAGGAGTAGCAAAGCTTATTAAAGGCGATATGGTGAAAGACGGAGCAGTTTTGATTGACGTCGGAATGAACAGAGATGAAAACGGAAAGCTATGCGGAGATATTGACTTTGAATCATGCAAGGATAAGGCTTCTTACATAACTCCTGTTCCGGGAGGAGTAGGACCTATGACAATTGCAATGCTTATGAAAAATACTCTGACTGCAGCTAAGGAGCAAAACGGAATAGAAAAGTAAAATGTTAACAATTTGTAAATTCTATTTACAAATCGAAGTTTTTGTGATAGAATTGACAAGGTTTTGAAAACCGATAATACCTGATCACGGTTTTGGGAGATTGCCGAATTTCGGAAGTGCCGTTATCCTGTTACTGTGAGAAAGGAAATAAAAAGAAAGAGGTACTGAAAAATGCTTAGAAAAGAAGAAAAAACAGCTGTAATCGAAGCTAACAGAAAGCACGATACAGACACAGGTTCTCCTGAGGTTCAGATTGCTATTTTAACTAAGAGAATCAACGATCTCACAGAACACTTAAAGGTTCATAAGAATGACCATCATTCTAGAAGAGGACTTTTAAAAATGGTTGGTAAGAGAAGAAATCTTCTCAACTACCTAATCAAGACGGATATTGAAAGATACAGAGCTATTATTGAAAAGCTCGGAATCCGTAAGTAATTTTGTACTGATAAGGCAGCAGCAACTAATACTTGCTGTCTGCCTTTTGGTATATATTAAACTTAAGTTATAAAGCAGGTGTGATTAGCATTAAACAGAGAACTTGAGATAAGCTTTTAAGTTTTGTGTTTATTGCTAAAGCTCCTGCTAAAAAAGAAAAGGAGTAAAGAAGTATGTTTGAAAAGTACAGAGTATTTGAAACTACTTATGCCGGAAGACCGCTTGTTGTTGAAACGGGAAAGACTTGTGAGCTTTCAAACGGTTCATGCTGGGTGCGTTACGGCGAAACAGTAGTAATGGCAAACGTTACGGCGTCTGCAAAGCCGAGAGAGGGCGTTGATTTTTTCCCTCTTTCAGTAGATTATGAGGAAAGACTTTATTCGGTAGGTAAAATACCGGGATCGTTCATGAAGAGGGAGGGAAAGCCAACAGAAAAGGCAATTTTGACTTCTCGTGTTGTTGACCGTCCTATCAGGCCGCTTTTTCCAAAGGATATGAGAAACGATGTATCCGTTGTTATGACGGTGCTTGCAGTTGATCCTGATAACTCGCCTGAGATTGCTGGAATGATTGCTACATCTATAGCAATTTCTATTTCAGATATACCTTGGAATGGTCCTATTGCAGGAATTTCTGTAGGACTTGTTGACGATGAGATAGTTTTAAACCCAACTCTTGAACAAAGAGCAAAGAACCACTTGAATTTGACTGTTGCAGGAACTGCTGAAAAGATCGTAATGATTGAAGCAGGCGCAGACGAAGTTCCTGATGATCTTATGCTTGAAGCAATTTTAAAGGGACATGAAGAAATCAAGAAGATGGTTGCATTTATCGAGGATATCAAGTCACAGATCGGAAAGCCAAAGTTTGAGTTTGAATCTCAAGAGGTTGACCATGATTTGTTTGATGCAATTGAAGAATTCTGCGGTGAGGATGTAAAAGCTGCGCTTGACACAAACGATAAGAATGTAAGAGAAGCAAGACTTAATCCGATTAAGGACTCTGTTCACGAGAAGTTTGACGCAGAAAATGAAGACAGAATCGCAATGATTGACGAGTGCATTTACAAGCTTCAAAAGAAGATTGTAAGAAATTGGCTTTGTGAAGGTAAGCGTGTTGACGGAAGAAAGATTGATGAAATAAGACCGCTTGCTGCGGAGGTTGGACTTTTGCCTCGTGTTCACGGTTCGGGTATGTTCACTCGTGGTCAGACTCAAGTTCTTACAATTTGTACACTTGGTCCTGTAAGCGATTCGCAGCGCCTTGACGGACTTGATGAAGAGGATACAAAGAGATATATTCACCATTATAATTTTCCATCATATTCTGTCGGTGAAACAAAACCGTCCAGAGGACCTGGAAGAAGAGAAATCGGACATGGTGCTCTTGCTGAACGTGCGCTTGTACCGGTAATACCTGATGTTGAGGATTTCCCATATGCAATAAGAATGGTATCTGAAGTTCTTTCGTCAAACGGTTCTACATCACAGGGTTCTATCTGTGGATCAACTCTTGCTCTTATGGACGCAGGTGTTCCGATCAAAGCTCCTGTTGCAGGAATTTCCTGCGGTCTTATCACAAAGGACGACGGAAGCTTTATGACAATGGTAGACATTCAGGGACTTGAAGACTTCTTCGGCGATATGGACTTTAAGGTCGGCGGTACAAAGAAAGGTATCACAGCTATTCAGGTTGATATCAAGGTTGACGGTCTTACTCCTGAAATCATCAAGGAAGCATTTGAGAAAACACATAAAGCAAGAAATTATATCCTTGATGAGATCATGCTCAAGGCAATTCCTGAGCCAAGACCTACAGTTAACAAGTGGGCTCCTAAGATGCTTTCAACAAAGGTTCCTGTTGACAAGATAAGAGATGTAATCGGTTCAGGCGGAAAGGTTATTCAGAAGCTCTGTGCTGATTTTGATGTTAAGATTGATATTGAAGAAACTGGAGATGTATTCGTTTCAGGTCTTGATATGGAAAAGGCTCAGGCAGCAGTTAGTGTTATTAATACTATCGCAAACGATCCTGAAATCGGAGCTATCTATAAAGGAAAAGTTGTAAGACTTATGAACTTTGGTGCTTTCGTTGAAATCGCACCTGGCAAGGACGGACTCGTTCATATTTCAAAGCTTGATAAGCAGAGAGTTGAAAAGGTAGAGGATGTTGTTTCAATCGGAGATGAAATTGTTGTTAAGGTAATGGAAATCGATGATCAGGGAAGAATCAATCTTTCGAGAAAAGACGCTCTTGCAGATATTGAAGCAAAAAAGAATGCAGATAATCAGTAAATGATTTAATGCGTAGTATGAAAACACCTTGTAATTAATGCAAGGTGTTTTTTATATTTAAAAGTGTAAAAGATAACGGTAAATAATTCTGTTTGAATCTACAACGCAAATCATTCGTTTTTACGGTTTCCTCTTGCAAAGGACATGAAAAAAGTGTAAAATATAATTTAGCCAATCTCGTAATTGAGTTGTGTCAAATTTTAAGTGCAGACATAAAATGATATTACGGGGTGGTTAAAATGAAAGCGATTTTAATGAGTATAGTGCTTGTTTTATTTGTGTTCATGCTTATATATATTGTGGGCTGTCTTTTGCGGAGTGTAAAAAAGGGTGAAAAAAGCGTTGGATATTTAGTTATACCAATAAAAAACGGATCGAATCATATTGGATATAGTGTTAAAAAAGCTTTTTGGGATGAGGCTTTTAAAGAGGAAAAAGCAAGGAATATAGTTTTGCTTAAAACCGAGCCTCTTGATAATGAAACTCAGGATGTTTGTGAAAGATTGGCGGATAGCTATAAGCTTGTGAAAATATGCGAGATTTCAGATTTTATAAATATGATTAAGGAGTAATATGGAAGAACAATTGCAGGAGCTGAGCGGAAGCGTTGACAGCGTAGTTTACCTTAACGAAAATAACGGATATTGTGTGCTCATACTTGATAACGGGTATGAGCCTATAACTGTTGTCGGTGAGCTTGGAAATGTTGACGAGGGCGAAGAGCTTCGATTGATGGGAAAGTATATTGAACACCCGAAATTCGGTCCACAGTTTAAAGCCGTACTGTGCGAAAGAAAGCTGCCGTCTGATATATCATCTATAAGAAAATATTTGGCAAGCGGAGTAATTAAAGGTATAGGACCTGTGCTTGCCAAGAAAATAGTTGATAAATTCGGTGAGGAAACATTTTACATAATTGAAAATACACCTCAAAAGCTTGTCGAGGTAGATGGAATAACTAATAAAAAAAGTGAACAGATTGCCGATGAATTTCTAAAAGTAAGCGGAGTAAAGTCTTTAATGCTTATGCTTTCAAAATATAACGTGAGTGCATCCTTCGGCGCAAAGGCATGGAGAAGATGGGGGATCGATTCCGAAACGGTGATAAATAAAAATCCGTATTCTCTTTGCGGCGATGGAATTGAGCTTCCGTTTTTGAAAGCAGATTCAATTGCTGCTCAGATAGGATTACCGTATGATAACCCTAACCGAATTAAAGCGGGGATAAGAAATGTATTAAAGGAAAATGCATCTGCCGGACACACCTGTTTGCCAGTGGACAAGCTTTGCCAAATCTCAATGAATTATCTTAGAATCCCTGAAGAATTGTTTAATGAAGCGCTTACGGAAGAGCTTGATGAGCAAAATCTTTGTTCTTTTTTCAAAAAACAACGTGAGTTTATAGCTTTAAAGGATTTGTTTACTGCAGAGGATTATATTTCACGAAGAATTTGTCTGATGGGTGAGCTTACATATGACAATAAGATAAATTTTGATGATGTGATCGACCTTGTAGAGGAAGAGTTTGAAATTAAATATGAATCGCTTCAAAGAAAAGCGATAAATACAGCCCTTTCACGGGGCTTCTTAGTGCTTACAGGAGGTCCGGGAACAGGTAAAACCACGACTCTTAATGCAATTATTTCACTTTATGCACAACAGGGTTTAAATGTTATGATTACTGCTCCTACGGGACGTGCCGCAAAAAGAATTTCTGATTTAACCGGATATGAGGCAAAAACAATACACCGCCTTTTGGAGGTAAGTTATACTGTTGACGATGTGCCGAGATTTAATAAAAACGAAACTAATCCGCTTGACTGTGATGTGTTGGTAATTGATGAAATGTCAATGGTAGACGTTTTGATTTTTGAGTCACTTTTAAGGGCGCTTAAGATCAGCTGTAAGCTTATAATGGTAGGCGACAGCGATCAGCTTCCGTCTGTCGGAGCGGGCAATGTACTCAAGGATATAATAGACAGTGGTGTTGTTCCTACGATAGAGTTAAAAGAAATTTTCAGACAAGCTCAAAAAAGCGCAATTGTTGTCAACGCACACAGAATTGTTAAGGGTGAGCAAATAAACTTTAAAGTGAAAAACAGCGATCTGTTCTTTTTCCAAAGACTTGAGTTTGACGAACTTCAGGAGCTTATAGTGGATCTTGTTGCAAACAGACTTCCAAATGCTTACGGATATACTGCTAAGGATAATATTCAGGTCCTTTCACCGACAAGAAAAGGTCCGTCAGGAACGGTAGAACTTAATAATCAGCTTCAGTTAAGACTTAATCCTCCTGACAGAAAAAAGGCTGAGATCAAAACCTTCGGCACGGTTTTTAGAGTCGGCGATAAGGTTATGCAGATAAAAAACAATTATGATATTACATGGAGCAAGGAAAAAGAACAGGGTGCAGGAATTTTTAACGGAGATATAGGAACTATAATCGAGATAAAAAAAGCAATCGGAATGCTGAAAATCGACTTTGACGGAAGAATATGCAATTATCCGTCTACTGCGCTGGAACAGCTTGAGCTGGCATATGCCGCTACTGTTCATAAAAGCCAGGGAAGTGAATTTGACGTGGTGATACTTGCTGTTTTAGGAGGATATGACAAGCTTTACTATAGAAACCTTTTGTATACGGCAGTGACAAGAGCAAAAAAAATGCTTATCATAGTTGGCTCGACACAGAGAGTAAAATATATGATCGACAATAACAGAAGAACTCTTAGGTATACTCTTTTGAAAAATATGCTGTTAATTGACCGTTCAAAGGAGTTGGATGTTGATGACGAGATATAATAGTTTTAAAAGATTTGTGCTTGATATATTTTATCCGAATCGCTGCGGGCTATGTAAAAGGGTAATTAAATATAACGAGCTTATTTGCGGCGAGTGCTTAAATGATATAAAATCCACGGAGGATTATTGTAACAACTGCGGATTTTTGCGTTGCCAATGTGATAAAAGTATATACTATGATCGAGCATTAAGTCTTGGTGTATATGACGGAAAGCTAAGAGATGCTGTTTTAAGCTTAAAGAAAGAAATAAATAATGAGCTTATCGAATATTTTGCTGTTCATATGAGTGAAAGACTAAAGAAATTTAATTGTGACGGAATAGTATTTGTTCCTATGACGAGGCAAAGAAAAAGAAAAAGCGGTTTTAACCAGTCTTACAAGCTGGCATTAGGTTTATCAAAGGAGCTTAATTTGCCGGTATACAAAAATACTCTTACTAAGGAGAAGAACTACCTTCATCATGAACTTTCGGCACTGGAAAGAGCAAATGCGGTAAAAGGTGCATTTATAAAGAAAGATTCAATCGGTATAAGAGGAAAGCGAATAATTTTAGTGGACGATGTAATGACAACAGGAGCAACAGTAAATGAATGTTCACGGCTTATAAAGGAAATGGGAGCGTCTTTTGTAGTTGTAGTTTGTGCAGCAAAAACAGATGACACTTTTGATTGATTTTTTCAGATAAGCAGTTTAAATAAAAAAGTCTATGACTGAGTTAAAAGTTTGTGAAAAAATCTACTTTTAATCTCTTGTCAAAAAATAAAAAATATGGTATAATAGATACGAATTTTTTGGTAATGTTAGGAGAGATGATTCGATGATGATATTGGCTTCGGAAATGACGTCCAGTTATGTTGCAGCTGTAGTTGTAACAGGACTTGTCGTTGTATTTTCGTGTTTGGTTATTCTTGTTTTGTTTCTTTATATTATGGGCGCAGTTTTCAACAGAATAAAAAAGTCCAAGTCGCAAGGCAGTCTTGGTTCTGATGTTAAGAATGTATCTGCTGCAAAAATTGAGCTTACTAAGATGAGTGCCGCTGCGATTGAGCCGGCAGGAATAAATGAGGAAATAGTGGCTGCTATTTCTGCTGCAATTGCAATGATAGGAGAAAGCAGCGGAAAGAAGCTTTTGATCAAGAGCATTTCAAAATCCGGTATAAGAAGAAACTCTTGGGCTCAGGCAGGAAAAATTGACAACACAAGACCGTTTTAGTATATGAAAGGAACCCAAAAAGATGATTGATAAGTTTTTAGAAACCATTGTAGACTTGGCTAACGAATCGGGTATTTCGGGGTTCTTAGCTGATGGCGGATGGAAAAATCTTGTTATGATAGGCATTTCGTTTATCTTTATGTATCTCGCAATCGGAAAAGGCTTTGAGCCGTTATTGCTTTTGCCTATTTCGTTTGGAATGCTTCTTACAAATCTCCCGTTTACGGAAATGTATCACCCCGAGCTGTTTAATATTTCGGGAGGTGCGACAATAGACTACGGCAAGGTTTTGCATGAAGGCGGTCTTTTGGATATTCTTTATATGGGCGTTAAGCTTCAAATTTATCCTCCGCTTATATTCCTCGGAATCGGTGCTATGACTGACTTTGCCCCGCTTATAGCTAATCCTAAGAGCTTTTTGCTCGGAGCGGCTGCACAGGGAGGAATCTTCTTTACATTTATCGGTGCTGCTTTGTTAGGCTTTAATGCAGCTGAAGCAGGTTCTATAGCTATAATCGGAGGTGCAGACGGTCCTACAGCTATTTATGTTTCGTCTAAGCTGCTATCGGGTGCAAATGCAAGCGGATCTATTGATACGGGAACAATTGCATTGGCTGCATACACATATATGGCATTAGTTCCGATTATTCAGCCGCCTATTATGAAAGCACTTACAACTAAAAAAGAACGTCAGGTTAAAATGGGACAGCTTCGTCCTGTTTCAAAAACAGAAAAGGTTATTTTCCCTATAGCCGTTACAATAGTTATTGCGCTTTTGGTTCCGTCGGCAGCTCCTTTAGTAGGAATGCTAATGCTCGGAAACCTTTTGAAGGAAAGCGGAGTTTGCGATAGGCTTGTAAAGACAGCTCAAAACGAGCTTATGAATATAATTACTATTTTCTTGGGAATTTCAGTTGGTGCAACAACAACTGCTGATAAGATAATGAATACAAAATTCTTGGGAGTAATTATTCTCGGTGTATTGGCATTTTGCCTTGGAACTGCATCAGGAGTTTTGTTTGGAAAAATCATGTATATTGTTACAAAGGGTAAGGTTAATCCGCTTATCGGTTCTGCGGGAGTTTCAGCTGTTCCTATGGCAGCCAGAGTTTCTCAGAAGGTTGGTCAACAGGAAAACCCGACAAACTACTTGCTTATGCACGCTATGGGACCGAACGTTGCCGGAGTTATCGGTTCAGCGGTTGCAGCAGGAGTGCTTTTGAGCATTTGTATGTAAATAAATTAATTGATAAAACGCACACCGGTCGATTACTCGGCCGGTGTTGTTGTACATAATATTTTTAACTGTGAGGGTAAATATGGCAAACAATAATTTTTTTGCAATTATATCGAGAATGAAATATATAAACAGATGGAGTCTTATGAGAAACACCATTTCAGAGAATCTTTCTGAACATAGTCTTGAAGTTGCGTTTATAGCACATCTTTTATGTGTTATAAGAAATAAGAGATTTGGTGGAAATGTGAATGCAGAACGTGCTGCGCTTATTGCAATGTATCATGACACCACTGAAATAATTACAGGTGATTTACCGACGCCTGTGAAATATTATAACAAGGACATTCGTGATATATATGCAAGCGTTGAAAAGAATGCACAAAGCAAGCTCCTTTCGCAGCTCCCCGATGATTTAAAAGGTGAGTATGAGCTGATTATTTCAGGTGGAGATGACGAGGAAATCAAAAAACTTGTTAAAGCTGCCGATAAAATTTCAGCTCTTATAAAATGTATTGAGGAAAGACGAATGGGAAACAAGGATTTCTTACAGGCAGAGGAAGCAACACTAAAATGTATTAAAGCGATGAACATTAAAGAAGCAGATGTTTTCCTTGACGAGTTTATTGCCGGCTATGGGTTAACTCTCGATGAACTTACAAAAGAATGATAAGTAAATAACAGAGATATAGAAAAGCCTTGTTATAAGTCAAATAGAGGGGACGCTTTCACTTGCAAAGCGTCCCCTCTTTTAAAACAGTCCACCGGACTGTTTTAAAATTCACCCCTTGAAAAGCGCTTGCGAAAAAGAATTTCGCCGTCTGCGGACGGCGACCAAGGCACTGCCTTTGGACTGCCAAGCTTTTGAAAAAGCTTGACTAAAACTTTTATTCTTACTTTGTTGACAATTAAAAAGCCGCTCTTTGAGCGGCTTTAATTATTTGTTCTTAGTCATATATGCTAAAGTCATAAGACTGTCGCCGAGGTGTACATTTTCAACTACTATTCCGTCAAAATTGACATTTAAGTCAAAGTGGGAAAAGTTCCAAAACGAAGTAACTCCGTTTGAAATAAGTTTTTTTGCAACTTCGTATGCAGCTGATTTCGGAATACACAATACCGCAATGTCAGGCTTTTCTTTTTTACAAAACTCAGAAAGATAATCCATGTGAAAAACCTCGAGGTTTGATACTTTTTTTCCTACAATGCTTTTGCTTATGTCAAAAAGTCCTATCAAATCAAGTCCTCGCTTGGTAAAGTTTATCTGAGTTGCAAGTGCTTTTCCGATATTTCCGACACCGACTAAGATGGTTTTGAATTTCTTATCAACGCCTAAAATAGCACCGATTTCATTATATAGGTCCGCAACATTGTAACCATAGCCCTGATGTCCGAAGCCGCCGAAGTTGTTAAGATCTTGTCTTATCTGCGAGGCGGTAAGCTTCATTTTGCCTGCTAATTCTTTAGACGAAATTCGTGTTTTTCCTTCATTGTTAAGCTCCTCAAGGTACGAATAGTATCTGGGAAGCCGTTTTATAACAGAACGTGAAATAGCTTCTTTTTTCATTGCTTCGCCTTTGGCTTATTCCGCCATAAGCTTGTCAAGGCGAATTCCGATTTCTTTTAAGAATGTTTCTGAGTCAACCTTTTTCTTGTTTTCGAGACTCGAAAGGAGATAAAGGTCACCAGTCATAACGCCTTCTTCAATCGTTTGAATGGTTGCTTTTTCAAGCTTGTCAGCGTAGAGGGTAAGCTCATCAAGACCGTCAAGCTCTCCTCTTTTCCTAAGTGCTCCGCTCCAAGCAAAAATAGTGGCAACAGAGTTTGTTGAAGTTTCTTCGCCTTTGAGGTATTTGTAATAATGGCGCTGAACTGTACCGTGAGCAGCCTCGTATTCATAAATTCCGTCAGGAGAAACCAAAACAGAAGTCATCATAGCAAGCGAGCCGTATGCCGTTGAAACCATGTCGCTCATAACATCGCCGTCATAGTTCTTGCAAGCCCAAATGTATCCGCCGTTTGATCTGATAACTCTTGCAACAGCATCATCGATCAAAGTGTAGAAGTATTCAATTCCGAGAGCTTCGTATCTATCCTTGTATTCGTTGTCGTAAATTTCCTGGAAAATATCCTTAAATCTGTGGTCGTATTTTTTGGAAATCGTATCTTTTGTTGCAAACCAAACGTCCTGCTTTAAATCAAGTCCGTAGTTAAGACAAGCTCTTGCAAAGCCTGCAATGCTGTTGTCCTTGTTGTGAAGTCCCTGAATGATACCGTCAGAATCGGAGAAGTTATAAATTTCCTGTCTTGTTTCATTTCCGTTCTTATCGGTTACAACGATTTCCGCTTTATCACCCTTGCTGACTCTCATTTCAGAGTTTTTGTAAACATCACCGTATGCGTGACGAGCGATAGTAATAGGCTTTGTCCAAGTAGGAATGTAAGGAGAAATTCCCTTAACGATAATAGGTGTTCTGAAAACTGTTCCGTCTAAAATAGCACGAATAGTTCCATTAGGAGATTTCCACATTTCCTTTAAGTTGTATTCAGGCATTCTTGCTGCATTAGGAGTGATAGTTGCACATTTTACTGCAACACCGTATTTCTTTGTAGCTTCAGCTGAATCAAACGTAACTTTATCGTCAGTTTCATTTCGGTATGGAAGTCCCAAATCGTAATACTCGGTTTTTAAATCAACATAAGGTAAGATAAGAATATCCTTGATCCATTTCCAAAGGATTCTTGTCATTTCGTCCCCGTCCATTTCAACAAGGGGAGTGGTCATTTTAATTTTATCAGCCATAATTTTTCCTCCATTCAATAAGGGGCATCGCCCCGTCATTTAACAAGTGAACGAGGGGCGAAGCCCCTTAGGGTTTCAGTAGGGGATTTATGGCCCATACTGAAGGACGTAGATAACCGCCGCCTAAGAGGCGTGGGTTATCCGTTCACGGTTATTCTGTCCAGTACCAAAGTACAAAAATTTGCTTATTATTTTCGTCAACAGAAATTGCTCCGGGATTAAAAGTCTTTGAAGCGTTTTCACTGATATATTCTTGAAAACTGTCATATTGGTCACTTTCAGCAAAATCAAGAGCAAAGCATATATCTCCGCTTTTTGTGTAATTCATTTTCTTGCCTGTCAAGTCACTTTTATAGCTTTCCAAGTCGATTGGCGAACAGCTCTTAATGCTTTTGAAGCTGTCGCCGTTTACAAGCATTAAGTCAGCGCAAAGCTTGCCGCCTAATTTGTAAACGGTAATTCGGTGATCGTCATCAACCTTGAAGGTGTATATTACATCGTTTTGCGATACACCGATTGCTTCTTGAACACTGTTGCTGAAGCCTATGTGATTTCTGAAAAATTTGATTACCGAAAATACAACTAAAATAATAAGTATCAAAAGAAAGGCTAAAAGCAAAATCTTTTTTATATGAGCTTTCTTTTTACGTTTCAAAGCTTTTTTATGAGTGCCGGTGCCGTGTGTAGTTTGCACATTTCTGATAACAGTTTGAGGCTTTCGCACCTGTAAGGGGACACTTATCTCACGATATATCGGATTTCCGTGTGAGTCATATCCGGCAATTTCACGTTTAATTACAGTTTTTGTATTTTGATTATTGTTTTCCATAATATTTATTTTGATAATGATTCTCTTGTATAATCGAGCAAACCGCCGGCTAAAATAATGTCCTTTGTTCTGCCGGAAAGCTCGCACAAGACAGGAATCTCAATGTTTTTGGATTTGTTTATAAGCTTAAGCTCGGTTTCGCCGTTTTCGATAGAAGCCCTAACATTTTCTAAAACGAGTTGGTCACCCTGACCGATCTTGTCATAATCAGCTTCGTTTACAAATGTAAGCGGCAAAATACCTGCATTGATTAGATTTGCTCTGTGGATTCTTGCAAAGCTCTTAACCAAAACAGCCTTAACACCGAGGTAAAGCGGAGCAAGAGCTGCGTGTTCACGGGAAGATCCTTGTCCGTAGTTAGAACCGCCGACAATAATGCTCTTGCCGAGAGTTAGCGCTCTGTCAGGAAAGGCTTCGTCGCATACCGCAAAGCAATGCTTGGAAATTGCAGGAATATTTGATCTGAGCGGCAAAATTTTTGCTCCTGCCGGCATTATGTGGTCGGTTGTGATATTGTCGCCGACCTTAAGCGAGCAAGCTGCATCGATCGTTTCAACAAGCGGTGAAGTCTGAGGGAAAGGCTTGATATTAGGACCTCTTAATACCTCAACGCTGTCCATTTCTTCAGCGGGAACAGGAGCGGCAATCATGTTGTCATTGATTTCAAAAGCTTTAGGAAGCTTAAACTCAGGCATCTCTCCTAATGTTCTCGGATCCGTCAAAAATCCGTTAAGTGCAGAAACAGCAGCAAGCTCCGGAGAAACAAGATAAATCTGTCCGTCCTTTGTTCCGCTTCTTCCTTCAAAGTTTCTGTTAAATGTTCTAAGGGAAATACCGCCGGAATTAGGTGACTGTCCCATGCCTATACATGGTCCGCAAGCAGATTCCAAAATTCTTGCACCTGCGTCTATCATGTCTGCTAATGCTCCGTTTTTAGCAAGCATATTTAAAACTTGCTTTGAACCTGGTGCAATTGAGAGAGAAACATCAGGATGAACAGTTTTGCCTTTTAAAATATATGCTACTTTCATCATGTCTACAAATGATGAGTTCGTGCATGATCCTATACAAACCTGATCTATCTTCATAGGACCGATCTCATCGACAGTTTTAACATTATCAGGGGAGTGAGGACAAGCTGCAAGCGGAACAAGCTCTGAAAGATTTATGTCGATAACCTCATCGTATTCTGCGTCAGCGTCAGCACAAAGCTCTGTCCATACTTCAGCTCTGTTTTGAGCTTTTAAAAACTCAAGTGTAGTTTCATCACTTGGAAATATAGAAGTTGTAGCGCCAAGCTCAGCACCCATGTTTGTGATTGTCGCACGCTCAGGGACAGAAAGCGTCTTAACTCCGTCACCTGTATATTCTATAACCTTACCAACGCCGCCCTTAACGGACATTTTTCTCAAAACCTCTAAGATTACATCTTTGGCAGCAACCCAAGGAGAGAGCTTTCCTGTGAGGTTTACTTTAACGATTTTTGGGTATGTAATATAATATGCGCCGCCTCCCATAGCAACAGCAACATCGAGTCCTCCCGCACCGATTGCGATCATTCCGATTCCGCCGCCGGTTGGAGTATGGCTGTCGGAGCCGATAAGCGTTTTTCCCGGAATGCCGAAACGCTCAAGATGAACCTGATGGCAGATTCCGTTACCCGGACGTGAAAAATAGATTCCGTGCTTTTTAGCAACCGATCCGATGAAACGGTGGTCGTCAGCGTTTTCAAAACCCGACTGTAAAGTGTTGTGGTCGATATAAGCGACACTCTTTTCTGTTTTAACTCTCGGAACACCCATAGCCTCGTACTCAAGATAAGCCATTGTACCCGTAGCGTCTTGAGTTAACGTCTGGTCAATTCTGATTCCGATTTCGGTTCCCTTTTTAAACTCACCGTCAACAAGGTGGTTTTTAAGAATTTTTTCAGTCAAAGTAAGTCCCATAAAATCAATCCTTTCATTTTCTGCCAAGCGGCTTTTCTTTAAATACTATTTTATTATAAAAAGTGTGGTTTGTCAAGAATTTAACATTCTTCGTAGCAGTTTGTTTGTGCGAAGTAAAAAAAAGAAAATCAAAGGCTGATTTTAAATTATTTTTTAAGGTTGTAAACGGTTCGATTACACGTTCCGCCTTGTTTTTTTGACATTTTTTATATTGACTTTAATAATATATATGGTATAATAAAACTGTATGTATTCTAAATATTGAATGTGATGCTGAATATGTTTTTTTAATTCGTTTATCTCAAAAGGAATATTTTTAATGCTGCTGCTAAATATATTTAATATTAGGAGAATAAGTCCTAAACTTTAAATAAAGGCGGCGGAAAAATGAACTGCGATAACGAGAATGAAAATCAAAAATCCGATAATCAGGAGGACGCTCAAAGCGAAAAGATTGAAAGCATAGAAAAGCTGGGACAGGTTGAGCTTAAAGGCGCAAAGCACTTGATTCATTGCCTTACAATTATAGGCGAGGTCGAGGGACATTATCTCTTGCCGCCTCAGAATAAGACTACCAAATATGAGCATATAATTCCTGCTCTTGTGGCAATAGAACAGGATGAAAGTATAAAAGGCGTTGTTATTATTTTAAATACAGTCGGCGGTGATGTTGAAGCAGGGCTGGCGATTGCAGAGCTTATTGCAAGTATGAAAACGCCGAGCGTATCTATAGTTGTCGGCGGAGGTCATTCAATAGGTGTACCGCTTGCAGTTTGTGCTAAAAAATCTTTTATCGTACCGAGCGCTACAATGACAATTCACCCTGTAAGAATGAACGGGCTTGTTTTAGGTGTTCCTCAAACGCTTTCGTATTTTGACAAAATGCAAGAAAGAATAATAAGATTTGTCACTGATAATTCAAACATTTCGTCTGAGCGTTTCAGAGAGCTTATGATGAAAACCGGTGAGCTTATGATGGATGTCGGAACTTGTCTTGCAGGTGAAAGTGCGGTTAAAGAGGGCTTGATTGATAATCTCGGTGGTCTTTCCGATGCAATTGAGTGCTTGTACGAGCTTATTGAAAGCAATGAGGAGAAATGATATGTTTCACACCATTTTGAATATATACGATGTATTTAAACCGTATGAGGAATCATATGTAAGAGAGCAAAAGACATATAATGGATACTGTGTTGATGTTTTCAGAGTCGGAGAAAATGAATATATCGACAGGCTTTATTCTACGAATCCGTATGATTATTTGAATAAAGATATTTATCCGTTTAAGAAAATATAGATATAGATATAAGACTTACTAAGGAGGCAGGAAATGTCAGTATTAAACACAATTCTTCAAGCTATAATTCAAGGACTCACGGAGTTTTTGCCGGTTTCAAGTTCAGGTCACCTGTCGCTTTTTCAGCATTTTACAGGAAAAAGCGGCGAAGGGGCGCTGCTTCTTTCAGCAATACTTCATTTAGGAACCTTGGTGGCTGTTTTCATAGCGTTTAGGGAAACAATTTGGGATCTTATAAAAGAGTTCGGAAGAAGCTGTAAAGATATAGTACATAAAGAATTTTTTAAAAACATGAACGGAGACCGAAGAGCAATAATAATGCTTTTGGTTTCGACGGCAGTGTTGATTCCGTTTTACATCTTCAAAGGCTTTTTTGAAAGCTTTGCAGAGGATTCATCAATTTTTGCCGAGGGAATATGCTTCCTATACACTGCTGCAATTTTGTTATTGTCTGACAGATGCACAAAAGGCAATAAAAAGCTTGGAGATATAAGCGGTAAGGATGCCGTAACAGTTGGATTCTTCCAAGCAGTTGCATTGCTTCCCGGAGTTTCACGTTCGGGTTCAACAATTTCGTCAGGACTCTTTAGCGGTTTTGCAAGAGAAACTGCTGTTAAATATTCTTTTATTTTGGGAATTCCGGCAATCCTCGGCGGATGTCTTGTCGAGGTAAAGGATGCAATGGCAACAGATATGACCTTTAAGGCGGATTATATAATAGGATTTTTCGTAGCGGCGCTTGTAGGAATTGCAGCAATTAAAATGGTAAGCTGGCTTGTAAAAAGCGATAAATTCAAGATTTTTGCATATTATACCGCAGCTCTTGGTGTAATTGTTATACTGATCTCGATTATTGAATCTATCATCGGTCATCAGATAAGCCTGTAATTTAAGACAGATTTAAGGAGACAAAAGAATGGCAAATAAAAAAAAGCCGGTAAAAAGGCAGACCGCAAAGAGAACAACAAAAAGTGTGTCTGCGGCAAAGAATAAAAATACTGCTAAAAATACTGTTCATAAAGAGCTTCCTGCGGGAATTTTCTTTATTATCGGTGCTTTGATAGTTGCCCTTACATATGTCACAGGGAACGCATTTTGGGCTACTCTTCATACAGCGGTAAGGGGAATTTTCGGATTACCGTTATTTTTTATAGGGCCGATGCTCATAGTATTATCAATTCAAATAGCCTTTTCTAAAAACGATAATATAGCGATCGCAAAAATTATAGAAACGATATTTTTTATCTTTTTGCTGTGTGCGATTTTCCATACTGTTTTAATCGGAGTACCAATTTCGTATTCTGCAAGCTTCGGAGAGCGTTTAGGACTTATCTATGACGAGTCGGTTAAGCTTTCCGGAGGAGGCATTATTGGTGCATTGTTCGGCTGGCCTGTTTCGGCACTTTTGGGTAAGGTCGGAGGAACAATAGTTTTAATACTTGTAATGGTAATATTCTTGATGCTTGTTTTTCATTTGAGCTTTAAGGATATAGTAAATTTATTTTCAAAACCGGTTAGAAAAAGCGTTGTGGCAATAAAAGAGGATAGAGAGTTTAATGCCCAAAAGCGGGAGGAACGGAAGGCTAAAAAGCTTGCAAGCGACAGAGATATTGACGTTGCAAAGTTTTTTGATGCGGACACCTCAAAGCTTAATCACGGGTTTTCAAATAAAGGACTTGAGCATGACCCTGCAAAGTTTATTGATGCCAGCACTTCAGGCTCTGCATCAACAAACCGTACAAAAAAGCGTCAGCCTGTTAAAAAGGAACCTGTTTTTCCTGAGAAGCCGTCTTTTGAAGATAAACCTGTTAACGATTATGAGGAGATCATAAAGAGTGCTTCTAAGCGTCAGAAAACAACAGCTCAGAAAAGTAAGACTGAAAATCAAAAAAAGGCTGAAATTTTCGTTGAAAGCGATGGGCAGACTTCTCTTTTCGGAAAAGAGGGAGAAAAGGGAATCTACCAAGCACCGCCCGTTGAGCTGCTTAAATTTTCAAACTCAAAGGTTTCTGAAAGCGAGTATCAAAATGAGATAAGAGAGAGAGGAAACACTCTTGTTGAAACTCTTAAGAGCTTTGGTGTTCAAACGAGAATAGTAGGCGTTCATAGAGGACCGTCTGTAACCAGATATGAGCTTCAGCCTGCGGCAGGCGTAAAAGTGTCCAGAATTACAGGCCTTACAGACGATATAGCCTTAAACCTTGCTGCAGAGGGAATAAGAATAGAAGCTCCGATTCCCGGAAAAGCGGCGGTCGGAATTGAGATTGCCAATAAAAAGCGTGACAGCGTTTCTATAAGAGAGCTTATTGACAGCGATGAGTTCAGAAAGAGTAAAGGTAAGCTTGAATTTGCTGTCGGCAAAGATATTGAGGGAAATATCGTTATGGGCGACATTTCAAAAATGCCGCACTTGCTTGTAGCCGGAACTACAGGTGCAGGTAAATCTGTATTCACAAACTCCATAATAATGAACATTTTATACAAAGCGTCGCCGGAAGAGGTAAAGCTTATTCTTATAGATCCAAAACAGGTTGAGTTTCCTATTTACAACGGTATTCCTCATCTTTTGATTCCTGTTGTGACGGAAGCTAGAAAAGCGGCAGGAGCTTTAGGATGGGCAGTTTCGGAGATGATGCGAAGATATAAGACCTTTGCTGATAACGGAGTAAGGGATTTAGAGGATTACAACGAATATCAAAAGGATAAAGAGGAGCTTGAGCCTATTCCTCAGATTGTCGTTGTTATAGATGAGCTGGCAGACCTTATGATGGCAGCGCCTAAAGAGGTAGAGGATTCGATTTGTCGTATAGCACAGCTTGCCCGTGCAGCGGGTATGCATCTTATTATCGCAACACAGTCGCCTCGTGTTGACGTTGTAACAGGACTTATAAAAGCAAATATTCCGAGTCGTGTCGCTTTAAAGGTTTCAAATAATGTAGATTCAAGAGTAATACTTGACGAGGGCGGAGCCGATAAGCTGTTAGGAAGGGGAGATCTTTTGTATAAGCCTGTAGGCATGGGAAAACCGATGAGAATTCAGGGAAGCTTTATACCTACAAGCGAAGTAAGAGCTGTTGTAAATTATCTTAAGAATCTTTCAAAGGCTGAATACAGCGATGAGATTATCGAAGATATTGAAAGACATACTCCTCAGGCGAAAAGCGATAAAGGTGCTTCTGTTGATGAATCGGAAAACAGCAGTGTAGACGAAAAGTTTGAAGATGCAGTTAAAATTATCGTTGAATCGGGACAAGCATCCACTTCTTTCCTGCAACGAAAGCTAAGCTTAGGTTATGCCCGTGCGGCAAGGCTTATGGATGATCTTGAGGCAAGAGGAATAATCGGACCTGCACAAGGCGCAAAGCCTAGGGAAGTATTAATTTCCAAGGAACAATGGCTTGAACGGAATGTTATGGGCGATAATGATATGTAAATTTAAACCTAAAAAAGGAAAATAAAATGTCAAAGAAAAAATATTCATCTATAAAGCCCAAAGCACTTGTAACTTTAATTGCTGTAGTTTTGATTTTAATTGTCGGATTGCTTGATTATTTCGGCGTTATCAGTTTATCTGAGAAGCAGGCGGAAATTTCTGTGAATCCGGCTTTTTCGAATGCAGAAAGCACTGTGAACTTTATAGATGTCGGGCAAGGAAACTGTACTCTTGTAAAGTCCGGAGAAAGTGCAATGCTTATAGATGCAGGAGAAACGGATAAGGGCAAAGACGTGGTTTCATATCTCAAAGCTCTTGGTATAAATAAGCTTGATTATATTATTGTTTCTCATCAGCATACTGATCACATGGGTGGAATGATAGAAGTTTTAAAGAGCGATATTGAGGTTGAAAAAATAATAATGCCGAAAATTCCGCAAAAGCTTACGCCTACAAGCTATACATATACAAATCTCTTGAATGCAATTAAAGCAAAAGGACTAAAGGTAAGAGCGGCAAGAGATGAGGAATTTTCTGTCGGGAATATTAAAGTTAATACTTATGCAATGGAGGGAGATTACAGCGACCTTAACAACTACTCTGTTGTCACAAAGCTGACTACCGGCGGCGGACGCTTTATAATAATGGGTGATTTAGAAAAAACAGCCGAAAAGGAGCTGTTAAACAAGAATGTTGACTTGTCGGCAGAGGTGATTTTAGTCGGTCATCACGGCAGCTCGTCATCAAGCTCCGATAAGCTTTTAAAGAGCGTTAATCCGTCTTGTGCAGTTATAAGCGTTGGAGCTGACAATAAGTACGGACATCCGAATGACGCTGCAATCAAACGAATAAGCAAATATACCGATAATATTTACCGAACAGATTTAAACGGAAATATCGTTTTTGACTGCGACAACGATAATTTAAGTCTTAGTGTTCAAAAGGGTGACTGATTATGAAGTACAGTGTTTTGACTATTGACAGTGGCATTGTAAAGCTCGAAAATGAAATAGGAGAGATTTCCTATTTTGATACAAGTGAAATGCCTGACGGAATAAAGACAAATGACATTTTAGAAAAGAATGACGGCGGATTTGTAATACTGCCCGATGAGACTGAAAAACGCCGTGATGAAAATATAAATCTCATAAACTCTCTGTGGGAGGACTGAAAAATGGAAAAGAATCTCCTTAAGGTTCTGAAGGAAAATTATAATAATTGCTCCAAAGGGCATAGACTCATTTCTGATTTCGTAATTAATCATTTTGACAAAGCTGCTTTTATGACAGCATCAAAGCTTGGAGAAACAGTAGGAGTTTCCGAATCAACTGTCGTTAGATTTGCGGTATCGCTCGGCTTTAAGGGCTATCCCGAATTTCAAAAGTGTCTTCAGGAACTTATTAAGAACAAGCTGACCGCCGTTCAGAGAATGGAGCTGAGCGATGACAGAATCGGTACTGAAAACCTGCTTGAAAACGTAATGTCAGCGGATGTTGACAGGATTAAAGAAACTCTTTTGGGAATTTCGGGAGATGATTTTAACGAGGCGGTTGAAATTATTGCAAATGCAAATACAATCTATATAATAGGAAATAGAAGTGCATCTGCGCTCGCTTCCTTTGCGGAGTATTATTTCAGTCTTATGTTTTCGTATGTAAAACGAGTAAAGTCATCTTCTACAAGTGAGATGCTTGAACAGGTTATGCGAATAGACAAAAACGATGTAATAATCGGCTTTTCCTTTCCGAGATATTCAACTCAAACGCTAATAGGTCTTAAATTCGCAAGGGATAAAAAGGCTAAGGTAGTTGCATTTACGGATTCTGACAATTCTCCGCTTGCACCGTATGCTGATTATCTTCTCGTTGCAGGAAGCGATATGGCGAGCTTTGTTGATTCATTAGTAGCTCCGTTATCTTTGCTCAACGCCTTGCTTGTTGCTGTTTCTATTAAGAAAAAGCATATGATTTCCGAGAATTTCAAAAGACTTGAAACTATCTGGGAAGAGTATAACGCATATGATACAAGGGAGCAGTAGATGAAAAACATTATAATTGTCGGCGGCGGAGCATCAGGCTTAATGGCGGCTGTAAAGTGCGCTGAGAAGAAGAATAAAGTGTTTGTTTTTGAGCATCAAAAAATTCTCGGTAAGAAGCTGCTTATTACAGGCAAGGGAAGATGCAACGTAACAAACAATACGGATACGGATAACATACTTAAAAACATTCCGAGAAATTCGAGATTTATGTATTCTTCTCTCAATTCATTTAACGCTTATGATACAATGAGTTTTTTTGAAGACCTTGGAGTTCGGCTGAAAACTGAGAGGGGAAAGAGGGCTTTTCCTGAAAGTGATAAATCTTCTGATATTGTGGATGCTCTGGTTTACAGAGCAAAAAGCCTCGGAGTAAAATTTATTTTTGAAAAAGTCACGGATTTAATTGCTGAAAACGCAAAAGTTATCGGTGTTAAAACGAATAACGGTGAATATTTTGCCGATGCAGTAATTGTGGCAACAGGTGGAATGAGCTATCCTAAAACAGGTTCTACAGGGGACGGATATAAGTTTGCAAAAAAACTCGGCTTAAACGTAACCGAAATAACGCCTTCTTTAGTGCCGATTGAAATAAAGGAGAAGTTTGTAAGCAGCCTTATGGGATTGTCACTCAGAAACGTCGTGCTGAAGCTTTTTGAAGATGGGTGTACAAAGCCTGAATTTGAAGAGCTTGGGGAACTGCTTTTTACTCATTTCGGAGTTTCGGGACCGCTTGTGCTGTCATCATCTGCACATATGAAAAGCGGTGTAGGCTACCGTTATGAAATTGATTTAAAGCCGGGACTTGATGAAAAAAAGCTAAACGACAGAATATTGAGGGATTTTTCTCTCAATACTAATCGTGCAATTTCAAATACTCTTACAAAGCTTTTGCCTGCTTCTCTTATACCTCATATACTTAATATTTGTAATATTGATCCGATGTTAAAGGTTAACTCGGTCACAAAAGAGCAGCGGAAAACGCTTGTGAAAGCTATAAAGGGAATGAAATTGACAGTTAAAGGAAAGCGTCCTATTGACGAAGCTGTTATTACAAGGGGCGGAATTGATATAAAAGAAATCAATCCCAAAACAATGGAAAGCAAGAAAATAAATTCCCTCTTCTTTGTTGGAGAGGTTTTAGATGTTGACGCATATACCGGCGGATTTAATTTACAAATAGCTTTTTCAACAGCAAATGCTGTTTCAAATAATTTTTAATTTAAAGGACGGAGAAAAAATGGGAATAAATGTTGCACTTGACGGACCTTCCGGAGCAGGCAAATCTACAATTGCAAGAGCCGCTGCTGAAAGGCTTAAATATCTTTATGTTGATACAGGAGCTATGTATCGTGCTGTTGCTTATTATGTTTTAAGCAATAATTTAGATCCTAATGATAGGGAAGCAGTAATTAATTCTCTTAACAGTATTAATATCGAGCTTAAATACACCGAGCAGGGGCAGAGAATAATTTTAAACGGAGATGATGTGAGCAGTAAGATCAGAACTCCTGAGGTTTCTATGGCGGCGTCAGTAGTTTCGGCTATTGGTGAAACAAGAGAATTTTTGTTGTCCTTACAAAAGAAAATGGCTTATGACAATGATGTAATAATGGATGGAAGAGATATTGCAACGGTTGTATTGCCGGGTGCTGATGTTAAGATCTTTCTAACAGCATCAGCCGAAAAACGTGCTAAGCGCAGATATGACGAGCTTGTGCAAAAGGGCGAGAATGTAACCTATGAAGAGGTTTTAGCTGATGTAAATCAAAGAGATTATAATGATATGCACCGTGACGTTGCACCTCTTAGACAGGCAGACGACGCAATACTTGTTGATACTTCTGATTTAACACTCGAAGAATCAATTGAAAAAATAGTGTCTGTTATTACCGAAAAAATCAGCTCTAAAAAGAGAACTCATAGAGAAATTCCGGCGGTAAGACCTGTTGCAAAAGGAAATAAGCCACCTATGTGGAAAAGAATATGCCACGTATTTTTGCGTGCTATTGCAAAGGCGATATTTTATTTATATCTGGATTTGAGCTTTGAGGGACTTGAAAATGTCCCTAAGGACGGTTCAAATATATTTGCCAGCAATCACAGAAGCTATACCGATCCGATATTAATTTCTTTAAAGCCAAAAGTTATGTTTTCCTTTATGGCAAAAGAAGAGCTGTTTAAAAAGAATAAAATCTTTGCGATTATTATACGGCTTTTCGGAGCATTCCCTGTTGCTAGGGGAAGTGGTGGCGCAGAGGCTATTGAAACATCATTAAGCAGGCTCAACAAGGGGTATAACCTTGTTATTTTCCCGGAGGGAACACGTTCAAAGGACGGAAAGGTTTTAAAGGGAAAAACGGGAGTAGCTCTTGTTGCGGCGATGGCACAAGTGCCTGTAATTCCAACGGGAATTGTCTTTGAAGGGAAAATTAAATTCAGAAGAAAAGTAACCGTGAAGTTTGCGCCTCCTATTATTCCGTCGGAAATCGGCGTAGATGATTGCAGTACAAAGAAGCTTAAAATTTTAAAAAATGAAATTATGTCATCAATAACCGAATTAGTTGAAGGTAATACAAATGAAGCCACAAGAGAAAATGTTAACAAATTGTAAAATTTTCACCGCAAAGACCGCAGGATTTTGTTTTGGTGTAGACAGGGCGATCAAAATAGTGTATAATAATCTGGATAACCAAAGTAAAAAGGTTGTCACATTAGGACCTATAATCCATAATCAGAGCGTAGTCGATGATCTCAAGAAAAAAGGCGTTGCGGCGGTTGACGATATAAGCAAAACGGAGGGCTGTGTCGTAGTAATTCGTTCTCACGGAGTAGCAAAATCTGTATATGAACAGCTTGAAAATGCCGGTGCGGAGATAATTGATGCGACCTGTCCTTTTGTTTCCCGTATACATACTATATGTTTTGAACATTCTTCAAACGGCTATACGATGCTTATTGCGGGAAATAAAACTCATCCTGAAGTAATAGGAATTGAGGGGCATTGTGAAAAAGGAGCATATGTTTTTTCTGACGAAGAGGAGCTTTTAAATATTTTAAAAACGCTTTCAAAGGATGAAAAGATAGCTGTCGTTTCGCAAACCACTTTTAACGAATCTGAATGGAAAAAGTTAAAGAGTATTATTTTAAACAGCTTTCCCGACGCAAAAATATTTGATACGATTTGCAGCGCCACTTCAAAAAGGCAGAGTGACGCCAGAGAATTGTCAAAGAAAGCTGATATGATGCTGATAGTTGGAGGACGGAATAGCTCTAACACACTAAAGCTTAAAGAAGTATGCAGTGAAAACTGTAGGACATACTTAGTTGAAGATGCCAGTGAGCTTTGTGATCTGGATTTTTCAGGTATTAAATTCTTAGGAATTTCTGCCGGCGCATCAACTCCGGCATATATTATCAAGGAGGTAGAAAGAACCATGACTGAGATTCTAAACAATGAAGAGAATTTCGATTTTGAAGAGGCTTTAGAGCATTCCTTCAAGAAAATATATATAGGAGCAAAGCTGACCGGTACAGTAACAGCAGTGAACAAGAGTGAAGCACTTGTCGACATCGGTGTTAAAAGCACGGGAATTATTCCGGCGTCTGAAATCACAGATGATCCGAACAAAAAAGCTGAAGATGTTTTAGCTGTTGGCGATGAAGTTGATGTAGTCGTTTTAAAGACCAACGATCAGGAAGGAATAGTTACACTTTCCAAAAAGAAAGTTGATGCTCTTGTAGGATTTGAAACTATTAAGACCGCAAAGGAAGAGGACAGCGTTTTAACCGGTATTGTTACAAACGTAGTTAAAGGCGGAGTTCTCGTTTCTACAAACGGAGTAAAGGTTTTCGTTCCGGGAACACAGACAAATGTAAGACGTGGAGAAAGCTTAGATAAGATTTTAAAGACTGAAGTAAGATTTAAAATCATTGATCTTGATGAGAGAAGATCTCGTGCAGTTGGTTCAATCCGTGCTGTATTGAGAGAGGAAAGAGAAAAGGCTAAGGCTGCTTTCTTAGAATCTGCTGAGGCAGGTCAGACAATCAAGGGGACTGTTAAGAGCATTACAGATTACGGCGTATTCGTTGATCTCGGCGGAATTGACGGCCTTGTAAGAAAGCCTGACTTAACATGGAAGAGAATCAAGCATCCGTCAGAGGTTGTTGCTGTAGGCGATGAGGTTGAAGTAACAATTAAGGATATTGATAAGGAGAACGCTAAGGTATCTCTTGTTATGAAGAAGGAAGAGGATAATCCTTGGGTAGTGTTCAACAAAAACTACGGTGTTGGACAGGAGATTACTGTTACGATTGTATCAATCACTTCTTTCGGAGCATTTGCAAGAATTATTGATGGAATAGATGGACTTATACATATTTCTCAGATTGCAAATCAGAGGGTAGAAAATGTTTCTGATATTCTTAAGGTTGGTGATGAGGTACAGGTTAAGATCACGGAAATCGATGCTGATCAGGAGAGAATCAGTCTTTCAATGAGAGCGCTTCTTCCTGAAGAGCCAAAGGCTGAGGAAGCTGAAGAGGCTGTTGATGAAGAGCCTGAGTCGGATGTTGTATATTCAACTGAGGATGATCATTCATTTGACGAAGACGAAGCACCGGTTGAGGAATAGTTGACGGTAGGCACTGAATTCAAGCTGAAAATCAAAATTACAAATCAGAGGGGTAAGTTTTTTCTTATCCCTCTTTACTTTTTTTCAAATTTGTGGTATACTACATTGTGTAAAAATGTATATTGACGGTCATTGTTTTATGCGATGACAAATATAAATAAAAAATTGTTTCTGAATAATTGAAAGGAAAGTTATGAAAAAAGAGGACTTTAATTCCGGCGCAAATTCGCAGTTTAAGACAACCAGAAGAAAAACAACAAAACGTCACTCAAAAGCTTACAAGGTTTTTAAATTTTTAATGATGTTTTTGCTTTCTGTCTTTTTGATAATTGTAATAAGCGGATCAATATTGGTAACTGCTTTGACTATTTATATTCTGAATTTTGCAGATACAACATCAACTATAAATCTTGATAATGTTGAGGTTAATTTTACTACTAGATTTTTAGCTGAAAATCCGGAATACGATAAAGAGGACGAAACAAGTGAACAGTATGTTTTGTATTATTCAATGTCCGGAAACGGCGAGAAGAGAACATGGGTTGACATCGAAAATGTTCCGAAGCATGTCAGAGATGCTTTTGTTTCTACTGAGGACGAAAGGTTCTATTCGCATGACGGAGTTGATTTTAAGCGTACTCTTGCAGCATTTGTAAACGTATTTATTCCGATTTACGGCGAAAATCAGGGCGGTTCTACAATTACACAGCAAACTATAAAAAATATCACAGGTGATGATGCGCAAATCGGTGGAGAAGGATATGCCCGAAAAATCAGAGAGATTTTCAGGTCGATCAATCTTGAGCGAACGGCAACTAAGGATGATATTTTAGAGGCTTATTTAAATATTGTTCCGCTTGGAAATAATGTTTGCGGAGTTCAGGCTGCAGCAAATTATTATTTTTCAAAGGATGTAGCTGACTTATCTGTTAAGGAAGCAGCGAGTCTTGCGGCTATTACTCGTGCACCGTCCGTTTATAATCCGGTTTATGATTACGATATGAATGTAGGAAGAGCAGATGACTTTATTTTGAAGAATATGCTTGACTACGGTGCTATTTCAACCAACGAGTATAATGATGCTTTGGCTGAAGAACTTGTTGTTACAGGTGATCCTAATTTCACCACAGCTGTTGAAAGCACAGATAATAAATATGAGTGCGTTGGAGTATCTTCTTACTATGTTGACGCAGCAATCAACGATGTTTTAGAAATCTTACAGGAATCCGAGGGTATAGATTACGAGGCTGCTGAGGATAAGCTTATGGCAGGCGGATATACTGTTTATACAAATGTTGATTTGAATCTGCAAAGCGATGTGGAAAATAAGTTTTTAGATCCTACAAACTTTGCTTATTACACTTCCGATGATGATACGCTTAAAGCTGCGTTTATAACTATGGACTACAGCGGAAATGTTAAAGCTGTTGTAGGCGATAGAGGAGAAAAAACAGTATCACGTTCTCTTAGCTATGCAACTATGGCAAGGCGCTCGCCCGGTTCGTCAATTAAACCGATAGCGTCTTATGCTCCGGCTTTGGATAAGGATATCATAACCTATTCAACATTATTTAAAGATGAGCCTATTGAGATAATAAACGACAAGGGCAAAAAGGAGAAGTGGCCTGTAAACTATTCTGAGGACGGATATTCATCTAACTGGTCAAATAACAATTACTTCACATATCAGATGATTTATAAGTCATTAAATACAGCTCCTGCTCAGATCGTTAAAAAGCTTACACCGACATACTGCTTTAATTTCCTTCAGGATACCTTGCATCTTACGAGTCTTGTGGCAAACGAAGGTGGAAAGACGGATGATGCATATTCGCCTATGACCGTTGGCGAATTCACATACGGTGTATATCTTGATGAACTTGTTGGTGCATATCAGATTTTTGGAAATCAAGGAAAGTGGTATAAGCCGTCATTCGTTTCTAAGATTGTTGACAAGCTCGGAAATGTTGTTTATGAAAATCAGTATGTTGCTGAACAGGCAATTGATTCGTCAACAGGATATGTAATGAACAGAATGCTCCAGACAGTTATCACAAATTCCGAGGGTACAGGACGTTATGCTAAGCTTTCAAATGTTGACCTTGTCGGAAAGACGGGAACGTCTGATAAGTGGCAGAACCTTACATTTGTAGGTTGTACGCCTGAATATGTAAGCGGAGTTTGGATCGGATATGAGCTTTTGAGTGAGATAAACAGAAATCAGTATAAAAACATCGGACAAATTTGGAAAAATATCTTCGGTGACCACGCAAATTCCGGCTCTGTCAAGGAGTTCTCTATGCCGGATACTGTAAAAGAGCTTAAGTACTGTAAGTCAACAGGTCTTATAGCCGGAAGAAATTGTTATAATACAGATGTTGGTTACTATAAGGATTCAAATATCCCTGAAACTTGTTCTGGAAATCATTATTAATAGAAAAATGGCTATCTGATTAATTCGGATAGCCATTATTGAGGTTTTATTATGAAAATTACCTGTCCGTGCTTATTTGGGTTGGAAAGCGTGCTTTCTTTTGAAGTAAAAAAAATCGGCGGAGAGAATGTTACCGTATCTGACGGAAAGGTTTCGTTTGACGGCGGATTTGATATGGTTGCAAGAGCAAATTTATGTCTTTCAACAGCTGAAAGAGTTTTGATCGAGCTTGCAAGCTTTGAAGTTAAAAGCTTTGAAGAATTATATCAGGGCGTTAAGAAAATACCGTTTGAAGATTTTATCGGAGAAAAGGATGCATTCCCGGTGAAAGGACATAGCATAAACTCTGCTCTTCACAGCGTTCCGGACTGCCAAAAAATAATAAAAAAAGCTGTAGTTGACAGACTGAAAAACATTTATGGTACATCGTGGTTTGAAGAAAGCCGTGACACATATCAGATACAGTTTAATATTTTGAGAGATAATATTTGCGTTTATCTTGATACAACCGGTGCCGGACTGCATAAAAGGGGATATCGCAGAAATTCAAATGACGCACCGATAAAAGAAACCCTTGCGGCAGGAATTGTTGATTTTGCACGAGTAAGAAGCTCAAGTGTTGTCGTCGATCCTATGTGTGGGTCGGGAACTTTTTTAATTGAATCTGCATATAAGGCGCTAAATGTTGCTCCGGGAATCAGAAGGAGTTTTGCCTGCGAAAAATGGGGATCAATGGATAAAAAATTCTGGGAAGAAGAGCGAAGAGTGGCAATTTCTTCGATTGATAAGCAGGGAGAATTTAAAGCATACGGCTTTGACATTGACGATATGTGCGTGGATTTAAGCCAGTCAAATGCAAAAAAGGCAGGCGTTTTTTCTAAGGTGTCTGTTAAGCAACAGGATATTATGCGTTACAAGCCGATGAAAAACTGTATAACAATCTGCAATCCTCCATACGGTGAAAGACTGCTTGATATTAAAAGTGCTGAAAAGCTTTATAAGGTGCTTGGAGAAAAGCTTCGTCCGGACAAGGATAATCCATGTTATATAATTTCTCCGCATGAGGAATTTGAGAAGTTTTTCGGGAAGAAAGCGGATAAAAGGCGAAAGCTTTATAACGGAATGATTAAATGTCAGCTTTATATGTATTTTAAATAAGGAGTATTTCTATGCCGGAGTTTACCAGAAAAAATGAAATTGTAAAGGTAATAATTACAATTTTAGGTTCGTTTTTATATGCGTTAGGTGTTAATGTTTTTATTGTTCCTCATTCGTTGTATACTGGAGGACTTGTAGGTATATGTCAGCTTATAAGAACTTTTTTGGTTGATTTATTGGGTCTTCCTTTTGCAAATATTGATATAGCCGGTATTTTGTACTTTGTTATTAATATTCCTATTTTTCTCGTTGCCTATAAATATATTGGAAAGCGATTTCTTTTCAAAACGGCTGTGTCAGCGGTATCTATAACTTTATTTTTGTCATTACTTGTTATTCCGGGAGCACCGCTTATTGAAGATACACTTACATCGTGTATAATAGGAGCAATTGTTTCGGGAATCGGCACAGGATTGATTTTTACAATGACAGCAAGCGGCGGCGGTCTTGATATTGTAGCGCTTATGTGCGCTAAAAAGTATAAGACGTTGTCTTTCGGCAAGGTGAACATTGCAATTAATCTGTGTATTTATGCGACATGCCTTGTTACTTTTGATTTATCTATTGTTATATATTCAGTTATATATACAGTCTTTTATTCTTTGGTCGTTGACAAGCTTCATCAGCAAAACATAAGTGTTCAGACGCTTGTTTTTACAAAGGGTGACGCTAAAAAAATAGAAACGGAAATTTTCAAAATGCTTGGAAGAGGCGTTACTTGCTGGGACGGCACAGGCGGATTTACTGATATGCATACAACTGTCCTTTGTGTCTGCCTGTCAAAATATGAAATACCTGATTTTAAAAAAATTGTTTATTCTGTGGACAAGGACGCTTTTATCATTGAAAATGAAGGAGTAAAAGTAGAGGGGAATTTCTTAAAGAAGCTTTAATACGTTGATAATGGTGAATTATTCGTTGAAAATATAATTTTACCCCTTGCAAGAACGAGTAAAATATGGTATACTAAATAAAAGATTATTATATAAGAATCGGAGGTTTTGTAATGGAAAGCAGAGCTAAAATCATTTCTTCTTCAAGAAATAAAAGGGTAAAAATCAACGTCATTCCAGGGCATTTTGCAACAAACCACTCACACATAAACTATTATGTAGATATGACATCTGTAAAAACAAGTCATAAAATGGCTAAAGAGGGTGCAAGTGACTTAGCGATGAATTATACAGGTACGCACATTGACACAATCATTTGCCTCGAGGGAACAGAGATGCTCGGAGCTTTTCTTGCCGAGGATTTAAGTGCTGCCGGAATCAATAAGGATTTGGATATAGCTGTTGTTACCCCAGAGCTTAACTCTAATAATCAGATGATTTTCAGAGATAATACTCAGTCGAAGATTTGGCAAAAACAGGTTTTATTGTTGATTGCTTCAGCTTCGACAGGTAAGACTATCAACAGAGCGATAGATTGTTTAAAATATTACAACGGAAATCTTGTTGCAATATCATCTATTTTCTCTGCAATTGAAGAGTCTAACGATTTACCGGTTAAATCCATTTTTACGGATAAGGATATTCCTGGATATGCTACTTATGTACCGAGTGAGTGCACACAGTGCTTGTCTGGAAACAAGGTTGACGCATTAGTAAACAGCTTTGGATATTCAAAAATTTAGTTATTTTTATTAAGTATGTGCAAAGCAGCAGGATTTTTAAGTTCTGCTGCTTTTTATATTTATGCCGCTAATCGGATTTGAAAAACGATACAGTCTTATAACAACTTAGAATGAAGAGGGGTTTGAAAGTTGTAAATAATGCAACGATTGCAACGGAAGTTTAATTCATATTGACTGATATATTCATGTGTTTTCTGATGAGCTGTAGGCTCTTTTTTTATGCCCAAAATCATTGATATTTCACATTATTCAACATCAAATAGTTCA
>CABUAH010000006.1 GCA_902489475.1 uncultured Oscillospiraceae bacterium
TTTCGCCGTCTGCGGACGGCGACCAAGGCTCTGCCTTTGGAAACTGCAAGCTTTTAAAAAAGCTTGACCAAAACTTTTATTTTGACTTTTTCGACGGCTCTGTTATGTTCTAATGTTGTTGAGAGGAATTGTTGCGTCAGCGGTTGTCCTTGTCCTCTATAACTTCTACAACAGCGCTTGAACCGTTGCCGTTCTTTTTGCGCTGTTTAACAATAAAGTTTATTTTTCTTACAACAGTAATGTAGTTGAAAATGGAGGAAACTCCATACCAAACTAGTCCGACGCCTATAAGAATTGATATGACATTGCTTGCTGAAACGAATATTAAAACAATTCCTAAAATTGTTGTTATAATTGAGTTTACCAAAGCTACTGTCCAACCGTTGTAATCGTTGCCGATGGTACGCCTTACATAAAGTGATTTTTGAAGTGATATGATTCCGTTTATGATGAGCAAAATTCCTATTATAACAGCAAGTATATCTATAAACCACACGCTTGTTATAACAAGTATACCCATTACCGCAAAGACAACTCCCTTTGCAAGCTCAAAAGATGAATCGGTCTTGTCCGGTTCATCTGAGCCGGTAAAAAATCCGATTGTGACAAAAATTCCGTAAATTATAAGCGCAGCTCCTAAAATCCAGCAGATTATGTTCAGAGCTTGGTTTTGCTTAATAAGAAGCCATATGCCAATTGCCAAGCAGCATATATAAAGCAGCATTTCAAACTTCCTTGTCTTTTCCACAAATTTCATTTTAATTCCTCCGTTAAACAGAAATGTCATCAAGGCGTAATGTTGCGACTCCGTTTAAATCAAGAGTCGCAGTTTTTCCTGCCTTAAAGTCAAAGTATCCCTGACATGCGATCATTGCGGCATTATCTCCGCAGTATTTAAGCTCAGGAAGATAAAGCTTAATTCCCTTTTTACTGCATTCTTTTTCAAATGCCGAGCGAACTCCGCTGTTTGCGGAAACCCCTCCGGCAACAGAAATAACCTCAGCGCTGAAATCCTCAGCGGCCAGCATAGTTTTTTGCGTGAGTATTTCACAGACTGTTTTTTGAAAGGACGCCGATATGTCGTTTTGATTTATCTCTTCACCCTTTTGCGTCATATTATGGACGAGGTTTATTACAGAGGTTTTAAGACCTGAGAATGAAAAGTCGTATTTGCTTCCTGTTACTTTTGGGTGAGGAAATTTATATGCGTTTTCATTTCCCTTTAAAGCTGCCTCGTCTATATATTTACCGCCTGGGTAGAAAAATCCGATAGTTCTTGCTACCTTGTCAAAACATTCTCCTGCGGCGTCATCTCTTGTTCTTCCGACAACGTGATATTTTGTATAATCCAAAACCTCGACTATGTGGCTGTGACCTCCGCTTACTACAAGACAGAGGTAAGGCGGTTTTAAGTCTTTGTGTGTAATATAGTTTGCTGCGATGTGACCGGCAATGTGATGGACGGGGATAAGCGGTTTGCCTGCCGAAAGACAAAGCCCTTTGGCGTAGCTTATTCCGACTAAGAGTGCACCTATAAGACCCGGTGCATACGTTACCGCAACAGCGTCAATGTCATCTATTGACACGTTTGCATCTTTAAGAGCAGCTTTTACAACCCAGTCAATATTTTCTGCGTGCCGTCTTGAAGCAATTTCAGGAACAACTCCGCCGTAAAGCTTATGTTCATCAATTTGCGAAGCGACAACATTAGAGAGAACGGAAGTTCCGTCCTCGACAACCGAAGCGGCAGTTTCATCGCATGAGCTTTCAATTCCGAGTATTTTCATAATTATCTCATTTCGTCAATCTTAATATATTTTTTCAATCCGGAGCCGAAAATATCCAAAGCAAGTGCCGTAGCTGCAAATATTCCTGCGACTATACCGATTAACATAATTACTTTTGCAAATTTTTTCATTGTAACTACTCCTTTTGTATTAGATTTTCAGCGAAAATCCAGAGGTTAAAAAAGTAAACCTGTATCAGTTTACATTTCTTTGCTTTCAAAGCTTTTTACATAACGATTCTAAAAGAGAATTGTATTGTAAATCAATGCTATAAGTTGTCATAAATACGAAAAGCATCTATCTTATATGAATTATACACTATTTTTTTTGAATATACAAGGGGAATTAACCTTCTGTGAATAAATTTTTGAATAATTGTAAATGTTTCATAAAAGTGTGCTTAAGCCGTATGTTTTATGGATATATTGAAAGGCTTAACAAAAGTCCTTGCTGTTTCATATTATATAATGCACAACATTTGTGCAAAGGACAAGCAAAGGAGGAATTTTATGAATTATAATGATTATTTAGGAAAAAGGGTCGGAGATTTTAATAATGCCGCATATTCGTGGGCAGGATTTTCTTCAGGTCCGTATAAGGGTCAGTGCGTGACTTATGTGAGAGGACGAGCAAAGGAAAAGCTGGGAGTTGAATTTTTAGGTGGATTTGACTCGGCAAAACAGATCGTTGACGTTGCTTTAAAGAGAGGCTATAAGATTGGTAAAACTGCTAAAGCCGACAGCTTTTTAGTCTTTGATGACGGAAGATACAAAGGCGATATTTGGGGGCACGTCAGGTATGTTGAGGGAATATCGGGGGATAATTACTTTTATACCGAAGCAAATTCAAACAATGACGGAGTGGTTTCTTCTGATGACGGAATACTCAAAAAGGCAAGCATAAAAGCACTTTCATCGGACAAATCGGTTTTGGGATTCGTTTATTTGACTAAGTCAAGTCAAACAAGCAGCTCCTTACCGCAGAACAAGATTAAGTTTGAAAAGGGTAAAAACTATACGCTTAACACAGAGGTTAATGTTCGTTACGGAGCAGGAGTAGGATATTCCAAAAAGCTCAGAACGGAGCTTACTAAGGACGGAATGAATCATGCGTTAAATCAGCAGTACGCTTGCCTAAAAGCAAAAACTACAGTAACCGCTTTGGAGATAAAGAAAATATCCGATAATGAGGTTTGGGCAAGAATACCAAGCGGCTGGATCGCATTAATGTATTCCGGAGAAATATACGTCAGCCTAAAAAGAAAAGTAACCGCTACTCTTAATGTGAGAGAAAAGCCGTCGACAAGCTCTAAAATTGTAGCTTCAAAGAAATCCGGAGATATTGTTACCGTTACGGCGCAAAGCGGAGATTTCGGAAAGATATCCGGCGGCTGGATTCATTTGGGGTATACCGAAGAGGATTAAAATGTTTTATTTATAAGTATTCGTCATTCATAGGTGTATACGGCAGTATCAGGGCTTGCCAAATAAAATAACAGAAAAGCCAAAATTTTATGCTCATCTCATTCGTGCTTAAAAACTACAAAAAATGATTGATTTTTTAATTTTTGTGTGATACAATACTTCTTTAGAAAGTAGACTGTAAATTTTCAACCGAATAAGAAAGGAAAGCTTAAAAATGAAAAGGTTATTTTTGGCGTTTGCTGCAACAGCGGCAGCTGCCCTGATATTTGCAAGCTGTTCTGATGAAAAAAATAAAGATTTAAGTGATGAAAACTCTTCAGCCGAAACAACTCAGTCTGTTACTGCAAGCGAAAGTATGACAGAGGAAACTGAAAGCGAAACGTCTGTAACGACTACTAAAAAATCCACACAAAGTACGCCTGTTCCTACGCAGGCTACGCTTAAAACAACACCTAGAAGCTCTTCTACTACCACTGTTACTACGACGACTGAGTCAACCACAACAGAAAATATCACTACAGCTTCAAGTCAGTCGAGTGTCACTAGTTCTTCGATAACGGAAGGTGAATTTTCGGCTGTTTTAAACGGAAAGCGTGTAGCTCTCGGAATGAGAATCGCAGGAAGAATAAATGAGTTCGGAGCTTTGCAGGCGACTGTTTCCAGAACAGGCGATACGGCGATTTATTCATACAAGGACTGTAAAATTACTGCACAGTCGGGGTATGTAAAGCAAATTTCCATCACCGGAGAAAGCGTTTCGACTGATACAGGCATAACGATAGGTTCTTCAAAAGAGGAAGTAATATCAAAATATAAAAATGCTGCGTACAGTGAAAACGCAGTTTATGCGTCAAGCGGAGCAAGCGCTGTTCAATTTAATATTGAGAACGATTTGGTGACAATGATAACTTTATCAGCGTCTTAAACTAAATAAATCTGCCTGAATCACACGGTTGGATCAGATTGTCCAAAAACTCAAAACGAAAGTTTTGGTCAAGCTTTTTTAAAAGCTTGCAGTTTCCAAAGGCAGAGCCTTGGTCGCCGTCCACAGACGGCGAAATTCTTTTATCAAAGCGCTTTTCAAGGGGTGAATTTTAAAACAGTCCGGTGGACTGTTTTAAAAGAGGGGATGCTTTGCAAGTGAAAGCGTCCCCTTTTTAAACTTATGACAAGGTTTTTCTACAGACTAAAATCTGCCTGAATCACTCGGGCAGATTTTATTTTTTGCCACTTGAAATTTATTGTGTATTATGTTATACTGGTTTAAGTAATTTATGAATCGGACAACAATATTTTTCGGGAGGGAATCAGCAATGGCTAAAGGAGAGAGAAAAACATCGCCTTTTAAGGTGATTGGAATTTTTTGCCTTATAATTTTGATTTTTACATCTGCATGGGTTATTGCGGTTAAGCTTGTTTTTAAAAATCAAAATGTAACACCGTCTATTTCCGGCAAGAGTCTTTACGTTGTAAGAACAACTGATATGGAAGCGAATAAGGACACGGATATAAAGCAGGATACGCTTTTGTTTATAAATAACAAAGTGCCTACACAGGATGACATGGGAAGCGTAATCGTAATTGATAACGTTGCAACATACGGAACAACCGCCATGCGTCTCAGAAACATTATAACTGAAAATGATGCGGTTATGTATGAGGTTGGATTTGATGCAAGTGAAAAATCCTTTGTTGTCAATTCATCACAAATTGTCGGTGTAGCTTATAAGATGGATCATTTTATCGGTTGGGCAATCGTTCAGAGCGGCACGATACAGGGAATGATTCTCTTAGTTTTAACTCCGCTTTTGCTTATGATAGTATTTTTGGCTCTTCATTCTTGGTGGAAGCAGAAAAACAATGCTAAAAAGTATCTCGGACACAAGGAAAAAGTAAGAGAGCTTGAAAAACAGGTTGAAGCAATTGAAGCGGAAAAGACGGAGGTTGTTGAACGGCTTACAAAAGAGAAAGAAAAGCTTTTGGAAGAAGTTGTAAAGGAAGATGCTAAAGAGAATTCCGAGCCTCTTACACCAGTTGAAGAAATTGCTGAAATTAAGGAAGAGTTAAAACAGTCAGCAAGCAATGCGGCAATAGAAGAGCTTTTGCGTCTTTGCGAAGAGGAAAATGAAAAGCTCAAGGCAAAATTTGAAGTGTCAGACGATGAGCCTTCACAGGAAATAGACTTAAACGACGACAAGGCTGATGAAGAAATTGCTGAAGCAGTAAACAATGTTGTCGTTACAGACGCTAACGAAAATCAAAATTAATAACCGTGAACGGATGACCCCGCCTCTTAGGGCGGCGGTCATCTACGTCTTTCAGTAGGGGACTTAAATCCCCTACTGAAACCCTAAGCGGCTTCGCCTTTCGTTCACTTGTTAAATGACGGGGCGGCGTCCCTTATTGAAAGTTAATATTAAAGCCTTCTGCGGTTCAGTTTTACCACAGAAGGCTTTCTTTGTCGTTACAACTAAAAGTTAACGGCTGTTTTTCTTTTTAGGTTGATTTTATCAGCAATTAATGCTATAAATTCGCTGTTTGTAGGTTTGCCCTTGCCGACGTCAATTGTATACCCGAAGAATGAATTCAAAGTATCAATATCTCCTCTGTCCCACGCAATTTCAATTGCATGTCTTATTGCTCTTTCAACTCGTGATGGAGTTGTGTCAAATTTTTTTGCGACAGTTGGGTATAAAACTTTTGTAACACTTTCAAGCATTTGAGAGTCATTTACAGAAAGCATTATTGCTTCTCTGAGATAATGATACCCCTTAATATGAGCAGGAACACCAATTTGGTGAATAATATCAGTTATTGTAACTTCTAGGTTGATCTGTGATGAAGCGGAATGGAGAAAATATCCTGTTTCGGAAGTTGACGAGAATCCCATGATGGTGTTAATTCTTTCGGCGAGAGCTTTTGCTTCAAAAGGTTTTCGCATGAAATAAGAAGCACCAAGCTCCATAACTGTGCGTTCTACAAACTGATTGTCAAACGAGCTCACAACAATAATGTGCGGCATTTTATAATTTGATGAATTAAGCTTTTTAATAAGCCCGATCGCATCCAAGTTGGGCATTACTGCATCAATAACAGCAACATCCGGCGTTTCATTTTTTATTGCCTCTAAAAGTGAGTTGCCGTTTTTCGGCCTGGCAATTACATAAAAGCCCATACTTCGCATTGCATTTGCCAGATTTACTCCGAATTCGGCACTGTCATCCCCGATAAGCACTTTGATTTTCTGATTCATTGTAACCATTCCTTTCTTATGTCACCCTTCTCAAATTGTTTATTCAAATGCTTGCCTGTTTGGCGTCAGCCTTTTGACCGGTTTTTAGAAAATAAGTTTTCCCAACCGCAAACTAAGAGTTAACGTAAAGAAGACGAGATTTCTAAATAGTCCCCTTTATTGAATAATTTTATCATACACTTTTACACAATGCAAGTGTAGAAACTATAAAATAACATAAAATTCTCGACATTGTAAGATAAATTATTGTTTTAATCTTGTAAAAACCCGTGCATCTGGTGTAATTATATGAATTGTTACAAATAGAAAGATTATATAAGTTATAATTAGCCCGATCTTTTAAATAAAACAGGCGGATTTAAGATATGAGCTTTTCTGACATACTGTTTTCGACAATTGTGTCAGAAAGCTCGCTGTACATGGTTTCTGCAAAAATGCCGTATCCCATATCGCTTGTGTCAAGCATTACATGTGTCACAGCTCCGACAAGCTTACCGTTTTGAATAATCGGACTTCCGCTCATTCCTTGTAAAATTCCGCCTGTTTTATTTAAAAGATCGGGATCGGTTATTCTTATTACAAGATTTTTTGTTCCGTCGGCGTTTATTTGCTCTATTTTACAGGAATAATATTTTGGTGATGTTCCGTCAATAGTGGTAAGAATTTCAGCGTCACCTTTTTTTATATCCTGCTTAAAAGCAATGGGAACGGCGTCACGTTCTTCGGGATATGATGACAATACACCGTAAATCCCGCAGTCGCAGTTAGATAAAATTTCGCCGTTTATTTTTCCGTTTATAAACTGTCCGGAAAGTGCGCCTGCCTTGTTGTCGTCGGCTTTTTGATATCCTGTGATTTTGGTTTGGCATATGCTTCCTTCTGAAATATCAAACATTTCATTTGTATCTGCATCGCAAATAGGGTGTCCAAGTCCTGCAAATCCGGAGGTATCAGGGGAATAAAAGGTCAAAGTACCTATTCCCGCAGAAGAATCTCTAACCCAAAGCCCTGCTTTATGACAGCCGTCCTGTTTTGATAAAGCGGGCGTTAGTGTTACTGTTTTTTCATCGCCTCCATGAATCAGGGTTATGCTTATTTCGTTTGACTCGGAGTTTTTTACAGCATTTTCAATATCTTCGTTTGAAGTCATTTCCTTTCCGTCGATCGACAAAATCACATCTCCGACGCTTATTCCTGCATCTGCTGCCGGACAAACTCCGTCAACTGATCCCAGCTTGACGACCAAAACTCCTTTTGATAAAAGTTTTATGCCTATAGGATCGCCTCCGGGAATGACATAAGGCTGGCTTGTTTTGACAAGCTCTATTTCGCCGATGGGAATCGAGTTGAAAAGCATAACTTTTTTTGTAACCGGTGCATTTGTTGATACAGGAGCATATCCCGAACCTGACAGAGATAGAAAAGGAGACAAATTTATATCTTTATATGAGTCGTAATAAAGCTTTTTCGGCAAAGAATTTGAATAAAAACCGGTAAGAGAAAGAATAATAATTAAAAAAATCATCAATGAAATAAAAATTGATTTAACCGCTTTTTTCATATTTCGCTCCTTTCTTTTTGTTTTTTTCGACGCGTCCTTAGTATAATCTCTCTGTTGCGACAGATTAAACGAAGCAATTTTTTCAATGGATTTAAAACTGCCAATGAAATAACCTAAGCAAAGATGTTCCTCGCTTCTTTAGGCGACGGATTCCATTTCAGGATTTCAGTGTAAGTTTAATCTCCACTGAAATCCTGAGGAGCTAACGCTCTAAGCGTTGGTTGCAATCAGACGCCGCGCTCTGCTCCTTGCAAGCAAAGCAGAGCGTTGCTCCGATTTAAAAATTTATTAAATTTGACAGCTCCAACAGCATCTTGCTACTTGAAAAAAGTCTTGATATATGATAAAATATTTCTTATATCGAGAGGTGAGTTTTAAAATGTCAAAGAGGAACCGTTTGGACAGACAAAAGGAAGCTGAAAGGCTAAAGGAAAGTGAGTTTAATAGCTCTAAAGCAGCGAGAAAATACATGAAGAAAGAGCCGCTTATATACTTGATATTAAAGCTGTTAATGACGGCATCATTTTTGTATTCAGGACTTTTCTACGGCGGTGTTACGGTTGTCGGAGTGTATACCGGCGCTATGACTGTTACCGAAAAGGGTGCTTTGACTGTTGCGAGTGCAAACGCTATGCTAATCGGAATACTCTTTATGGTTTTAGGACTTGTTCTCGTTTTTTTTAAAAAATATATTTTAAGCTTTTTGGCTTCGTTTTCGGGAACTCTTTTATATTTATATGTTGCATATCAGCGAGTTATTAAATTTGCGGCTGACAGAGTTTCTCAAAGCGGTGAAATAAACCTTGATCAAAAATACAAAATTTGGTATTATCCGATAGCTGTATTTTTGTTTTCATCATTAATACTCATGGTTATAAGCATTGTGAAAACAATTAAGAAGCGAAAAGAAGCTAACAGAATAAGGGACAATGCTCCGGTAAAGAGCATTGTTGAATAAAAGCGTCCGTATTTTTGCGGAAGCTTTTCATTGTTGTAATGTATAAAAAAGTGTAGGAAGCCTTTGCAAACGGCAGATAATCCATGATATGTGTCCGTTTGTGGTTTGAGGCTTTCGACTGAGGATTGAAAAAAGAAGCGGCGGAGCTTTTCGCCTTGAAAGGAGAAACAAATAATTGATTTTTGCGGATTTATTATTTCTTTACATATTTCTTCCGGCTTGTTTGATATTGTATTTTGTAAGTAAAAATCTTGCTTGGAAAAACCTTGTTCTCATTGTGTTTTCTTTGGTGTTTTACGCATGGGGCGAGCCTATCTGTGTATGTATTTTGGTGTTCAGCGCATTGGTGGATTACATAAACGGAAGAGTAATAGATCGCTATAGGGGAAAAATCGGCGCAAAGCTTGGACTTGCGGCGTCGTTAATAATAAACCTCGGACTTTTGTTTGTATTTAAATACCTAGGATTTTTTATAAAGAATATAAATTATGTTACAGGTCTGAATATTCCGGATCCGGGAATAGAGCTTCCTATAGGAATAAGCTTTTATACCTTTCAGACAATTTCGTATACTATTGACTGCTATTGGGGAAAGGTTCAAACTCAAAAGAGCTTTGTGAGATTTTTGATGTATGTATCTCTTTTTCCTCAACTCGTTGCAGGACCTATTGTACGGTATGCGACTATCGAGCAGGAGATAAATTTCCGAAAGACATCTCTTGCCGACATATCCGACGGAATTTCAAGAATATGTGTCGGAATAGGAAAAAAGGTTTTGATTGCGGATAATCTAAGCGTTTTAGTAACAGGACTTTTCGGTGATGCATCCGGTGGATATTCTGCGCTTAACGGCTTGTCTGCGGTCGGTACATGGTACGGTGCGATTGCGGTAGGACTTTGGTATTACTTTGACTTTTCCGGTTACAGCGATATAGCAATAGGCTTAGGAAGAATATTCGGCTTCCACTTCGATGAAAACTTCAAGCATCCGTTTATGTGCAGAAATATCACTGAGTTTTGGCAGAGATGGCATATCTCTCTCGGAACCTTTTTCAGGGATTATCTTTTCTACTTGCCGATATTCGGAAAAAGACGGCAGTACATAAATTTGTTCCTTGTGTGGTTTTGCACGGGCCTTTGGCATGGTGCAAGCTGGAACTTTATAATTTGGGGCCTTTATTGGGGAGCGTTTATTCTTGTTGAAACAAAAATCGGAAAGAAACGTCTGAAAAAATGGCCTGCGTTGTTGACGCATATATACAGCAAGCTTGTTATTGCGATAGGTTTCGGAATATTCTATTTTGAATCGTTTGATTCTCTTGGGCTGTTCTTCAAAAATCTTGTCTGTGCGGGAGGAAATAAGTTTATCGACGCTACGAGTGAAACGCTTATGCTCCAGTATATAATCTTAATGGCGGCGGCTGTATTCTTCTCGTTCCCGATAATTGATTTTATAAAGAAGCTTGCCTCAAAATTCAAGCTTTCCTACTATCTGGTGAATTCCGCAGGAGTTATATGCAATGCTGCGATTTTGGTTTTGTCAAGCATTATGCTTGTAACAAGTACAGTCCATCCGTTTTTGTATTTCAGATTTTAATGAGGTATGAGAAAAATGAGTGAGAATAAAAACCGAAAAAATGATATTGAAATTACCTCTGTTAAGGGAATCCTTGATGAAACGCTTAAGTTTATTGATAAGGCGTTTGACGAGGTTCAAAGAGAATCGGAAAGCTCTATACAAGAGGAGAACAAATCGATAAACGGGGACGTAAGCTCCGTTAAGGCGGATCGTACAGAAGCCGCAGCAGATATAAAAGATGTAAAGCATAAAAGTGATAAAAGTGAAGAAGTAAAATCTGATAAAAATGATGAGCAAAAGTCTTACAGTGATGTCAAAATCAAAAAAGATGCAGCGATAAAAGAAACAGAATCAAATTTACCGGCTAAAGCAATAAATAATATAAAGGAAGAAATTCCCGATGTAAAAATTGTTTCTTCGGCTAGACAAAAGACTGTTGCAAAAAGCAAGAAGAAAAACAAAAAGGAAGAAGAGCTTAAATTCAACGGCCATAAGACGGCATTTCGCATATTTAACACTGTTTTTGTAACGGTTGTGTTTTTGTCGATTGCCGTGGCTTTGCTTGCGCTTAAAAGACCAAGCGGTTTTATGTCGAGCGAAAACAGAAATTACGCTGAGTTTCCGGAGTTCTCGCTGAGGTCTTATTTCAGCGGAGAGTATACATCAGATATAAATACTTATTTTACCGATACCACTCCGAACAGAGAGCAGCTTAAAGCTTTTGCAAACCGTTTTACCGACCTTTTTGGCTTTAAGCTAGATAACACGGTTATTCATGGGGCAAATAAAACTTCGGTTGAGCGTGAAACATTTGATGAAAATAAAGAGATTACAAGCGCTACTGCTGTGACCTTTTCGACAAAAAGCAATGCAGAAAATCAATCTACAACGGTAACCGTTGCTGATACAACGCAGGTGACAGGCTCGTCGGAGCGTTAAATTCGGTAAGGAACTTGCCTAAGTATACAGAAAGGAGAACTATATGACTGAGCTTGAGTATCCGTTTGACAGCGGAATGATTTTAAAAAAGAGAAAAAGGCTTAAAAGAGAGCTTCTTTCTATGGATGTAAAGAGAATTAAGAAAAAAGTTGCTGTTTTAGGCGGTTCTACAACTAGTGATATAGTATCTGTGCTTGAACTTTTTTTACTGAATGAGGGAATTGAACCCGAGTTTTACGAATGTGAGTATGCACAGTATTGGCAGGACGTCATGTTTGAGAATTCAAAGCTTTATGAGTTCTCTCCGGATATTGTATATATTCACACCTCGGTAAGGAACATAACCGAAAAGATAAATATGAAAATGAGCAGAGAGCAAATATCTGCTGCTTTAGAAAATCAGTATGAGCATTTTGAGATTATGTGGAAAAAGATAAAAGAAAGCTTCGGATCGGTTATTATTCAAAACAACTTTGAACAGCCGTATGTAAGGCTTCTTGGAAATAAGGATGCAAGCGATGTCCACGGCCTTATTAATTTTGTTACAAGGCTCAATATGAAGTTTTACGAATATGCTGAAAATAACCAGAGCTTTTACATTAACGATATAAACTATCTTTCCGCAGATTACGGGCTTTCAAAATGGAGCGAGCCTAAGTGGTGGTATATGTACAAATACAGTCTATGCCTTGATGCTGTGCCTATGCTTTGCCATAATATTTCAAATATTATAAAATCGGTTTTAGGAAAAAACAAAAAGGCATTTGCTCTTGACCTCGACAATACTCTTTGGGGAGGAATAGTCGGCGACGATGGTGTTGACGGAATCGTTATAGGTCAGGAAACAGCGGAAGCGGAGGCTTATTACGAGTTTCAGGAATATATAAAAGCTCATAAGGATTTGGGTGTTCTGCTTACCGTTGCCTCAAAAAACGATGAGGAAAACGCCATAGCAGGACTTAATCACCCTGATTCGGTGCTGAAGCCTGATGATTTTATATCAATTAAAGCAAATTGGGATCCAAAGGATATAAACATACAAAATACAGCAAGTGAGATCGGGCTTTTGCCTGAAAGCTTTGTCTTTGTCGATGACAATCCTGCCGAAAGGACAATTGTGTCATCGCAGCTTGGCGTATGCGCCCCTCCTATCAAGAGCGTTGACAATTACATGAAAACGCTTGACAGAAGCGGTTTTTTTGAGATCACAGCCTTTTCGGACGATGATTTAAAGCGGAATCAAATGTACGAGGCAAATGCTAAGCGAAACAGTCAAAAGGCGAAGTTTGAAAGCTATACCGATTATCTTTTAAGCCTTGAGATGAAGGGCGAAATAAGGGATTTTAAAACGGTTGACCTACAGCGCATAACTCAGCTTACAAACAAAAGCAATCAGTTTAATCTCACAACAAAGCGGTTTACACAGCCGCAGATGGAAGAGGTTTTTGAAAGCAAGGATTATATAAGACTCTGCGGACGGCTTTGCGACAAATTCGGAGATAACGGAATAGTCTCAGTTGTAATCGGAAAAATAAACGGAGATACCCTTGATATAATTCTCTGGCTTATGAGCTGTCGGGTTTTAAAACGTGACATGGAATATGCAATGCTTGATGAGCTTGTAAAAAAATCCGGTGAAAGGGGAATTAAGAAGCTCAGAGGATATTATTATCCTACTGTCAAGAATAAAATGGTAGCTGAGCTTTATACGGACTTCGGTTTTGAAAAAATCTCTACAGACGAAAATGGGAATGCCGTTTGGGAGTTAAGTATCGATTCGTATGAGCCAAAAAATAATGTTATTGATGTGAAGGAGTAATGTACATGGATAAGGCGGATATTATCAAAAGATTAAACGAGGTTTTTCAGGACGTTTTTGATGACGAAGATATTGTTGTAGATGAGCAAACAACAGCTGACGATATTGAGGATTGGGACAGCATAGAGCATATCAATCTAATATCTGCTGTCGAAAGCGAGTTTAAAATTCGTTTCACGATGGGTGAGGTATCGGGGATGAAAGACGTCGGAGAAATGATAAGTATTATCGAAGAGAGAGCAAAATAAATATCAATTTAAAACGCAAGAAAAAATCTGTAAAACAAGAGGTTCGGTTATGCCTAGAATTAAACTAAAGATACGGGAAAAAGATTTGAAGTATTATGTTCAGTCAGCATTTTCAAGAAAAATCACTGTTATCTTTCTGCTTGTTTTGCAGGTTTTGCTATTTGCGTTTTTATATTTTTATACTGCCTCAGGCTTTGCTGCGCTTTATGCCGTTCAAACGGTTTTGGCAGGTGTTATAGCTGTTTTAATCGTAAACTCGAACGACCACCCGTCATATAAGATCGCATGGCTTGTACCACTTGTCGTGCTTCCGGGATTTATGTCTTTGACATATATTTATCTTCATACTCAGATAAACAGAGCAGTATTCAAAAAGCGAATTGATAATGTGAATAGGTATACAAGCAGGTATATAAAACAAGATAAAAGCGTTTTAAGTGAGCTTTATGACGAGGATATATACAGTGCAAGACTTTCAAAATATATAAGTGAGTATGCCGGGTATCCTGTTTACAAAAATACGGATGCAAAATACTTCAAGGTCGGAGAGGAGCTTTTTGAGAGCCTTATAGAGGAACTGAAAAAAGCGAAGCACTATATATTCATGGAGTACTTTATAATCGATCAGGGAGAGATGTGGACGAAGATTTTAGAGATACTTCTAATAAAAGCTAACTCAGGGGTTGATGTTCGGCTAATTTATGACGGAATGGGAAGTGCGTCTATTCTTCCGGGAGGATATGATAAGTTTTTAAATGACAACGGAATAAAATGCAAGGTGTTCAATCGCTTTAAACCGTTTCTGGCATCGGAACAGAATAACCGTGACCACAGAAAAATTGCAGTTATTGACGGAAATACCGCCTTTACCGGAGGTATTAATCTTGCGGATGAATATATAAACAAAAAAGAACGCTTTGGGCATTGGAAAGATTCAGGCATTATGCTTAAGGGCGATGCAGCTTGGAGCTTTACAATGATGTTTTTTCAGATGTGGGAGATCGACGAGCAAACGTACGAGGATTATAATCGGTATAGACCGCATAAGATTTACTCTGCCTGTGACGAGTGTGGGTTTGTACAGCCTTACGGCGACTGTCCGAACGATTTGGAGGCTGTCGGCAAAACGGTTTATCTTGATATGATTTCCAAAGCAAGGGATTATGTTTACATTACCGCTCCGTATCTTGTGATAGACAATGAGCTTGTAACGGCGCTTGCATTTGCGGCAAAGAGCGGAGTTGACGTTAAAATAATCGTTCCTGAAATATACGATAAATGGTATGTACATCAGATGTCCATGTGCTATTACAGAGAGCTATTACCATACGGAGTTAAGTTTTACAGCTACCAGCCCGGTTTTGTACACGCAAAAAACTTTGTTTCCGATGATAAAAAAGCAGTCGTCGGAACTATAAACACAGACTTTAGAAGCCTTTATCTTCATTTTGAGGACGCAGTATTTATGTATGATTCTCCTGCGGTCGCAGAGGTTAAAAAGGATTTCTTGAAAACGCTTGAAGTTTGTAAGGAGCTGACACTTAGCGACGTTAACAAAAACATTTTTTCAAGGCTTTTGGGCTCGATTATTAAAGTGTTCGGACCGCTCTTGTAAATGTGAATTGTAGATCGGAATTCGGAATGAGTTACAATTTAGCCTTGCGTTTGCCGATCTTGTGCATTTACTCTTTTTGATGTATAATTGTCAGGTGAAAAGAACTTATTAAAGGAGAGATTACATATATGAGAGCCAGCGGTATATTGATGCACATTTCTTCTCTACCGGGCAAATATGGAATAGGAAAGCTTGGACAGGAAGCATATGATTTTGTCGATTTTTTGGTTTCGGCAAAGCAAACCTACTGGCAGGTTCTTCCTATAAGTCCTACAAGCTATGGAGATTCGCCGTATCAGAGCTTTTCTGTGTTTGCGGGGAATCCTTATTTTATAGATTTTGATGCGCTTGAAAAAGAGGGGCTTTTGAAAAAATCCCAATACGATAATGTTTTTTGGGGAGAGTCGCAAACGGAAGTAGACTATTCGGCGATATACCAAAATATTTTCAAAGTATTAAAGATTGCATACAAAAACTTTTCAAAGAAGTCCGATAAGGCTTTTGACAAATTTATAAGAAAAAATAAATGGACGAACGATTACGGACTTTTTATGGCACTTAAGTTTGCCCATGACGGCAAGGCATGGTACGAGTGGGAGGATGAGCTGAGGCTTTGCAAAAAGGACGCCATTGCAAAGGCGAGGGAACAATATGCTGATGAAATAGCATTCTGGCAGTTTTTGCAGTTTAAATATTATGAGCAATGGCAAGCTTTAAAGGAATATGCAAACAAAAAAGGAGTTAAAATAATCGGTGACATTCCTATTTATGTAGCATTTGACAGCGTTGACGTATGGATGAATCCTAAGTACTTTTTACTTGACAAGAACAAAGAACCTATTGACGTTGCAGGCTGTCCGCCAGATTGCTTTTCTCCTCTCGGACAGCTTTGGGGAAATCCGCTTTACAGATGGGATAAAATGGAAAGCGACGGTTTTAAGTGGTGGATAAAAAGAATAAAATTTGCATCAAACATTTATGATACGGTAAGAATCGATCACTTCAGAGGTTTTGACAGCTATTATGCTATTCCATACGGTAACAAAGACGCAACAATCGGCGAGTGGAGAAAGGGTGTAGGAATAAAGCTCTTCAAGGCAGTAAATGAGAAGCTTGGAAAAATAGATATAATTGCCGAGGATCTGGGCTTTATTACCAAAAGCGTTGAGAGGCTTTTAAAAAAATCGGGTTATCCCGGAATGAAGGTTTTGGAGTTTGCTTTTGACAGGAATGGAAAAAGTGTTTATCTTCCGCATAACTTTAAGGATAAAAACAGCGTCGTTTATACCGGAACTCACGATAATGAAACAATTGCAGGGTGGGTTAAATCTCAACGTAAAGAGGACATTGCTTTTTGCAAGAAATATCTCGGAGTTAAGCGAAACAAGGATATCCCATGGGCAATGATAAGGCTTGCGTGGGGGTCGGTAAGCGATACTGCAATAGCTCAGATGCAGGACTTTTTAGAGCTTGACAATACTGCACGAATGAATACTCCGTCAACAGTCGGAAACAACTGGAAGTGGCGAATGGAACCGGGAAGCACAAGTAACGAGCTTATAAGTAAAATTGCGGAGCTTACAAATACATTTGATAGAAACAGGTATGACGATAACCGTGAACGGATGTCCCCCGCCTTTTAGGCGGCGGTCATCTACGTCTTTCAGTAGGGGACATAAATCCCCTACTGAAACCCTTTGGGGCTTCGCCCCTCGTTCACTTGTTAAATGACGGGGCTATGCCCCTTATTGAAGGAGAAATAAGAATGGATAAAAATTTGTTTTTACAGACTTTAACCGAAGAATTGTCGGATAAGTATGATGTAAGTATCGCTCAGGCAAAGCCGTATCAGCTTCACGAATGCGTGTCATCTGTTATAATGGACATGATAACTCCTAATATTAAAAAGAGCAAAGCTGAACATCTTAAATCCAGAAGGGCCTGCTATTTTTCTATGGAGTTTTTAATGGGAAGAATGATACAGAATAATCTTCTTTGTTTAGGAATAAAGAACGAAATAGGTGATGCCTTAAAAAATGCAGGGGCGTCTATTGAGGAGTTTGAAGAGATAGAGGACGCAGCACTCGGAAACGGCGGACTCGGACGTTTGGCAGCTTGTTTTTTGGATTCTGCCGCAGCTCATAATCTTCCTCTTGATGGCTATGGAATAAGATATAAATACGGTCTTTTTAAGCAGACGATCGAAAACGGCTTTCAGGTTGAGCAGGCGGACGATTGGACGAAATACGGAGATCCTTGGAGCAAAAAGTGCGACAGGGACGCAGTTTTAGTAGAGTATTCTGACGGGAATGTTTTGGCAGTTCCTTATGATATGCCGGTTATCGGATATAAGACTGACAACATAGGGAATTTGCGCCTTTGGGAAGCTCATGCGGCAGAAGAGTTTGACTTCAAAGCTTTTGACTCAGGTGACTTCTTGAACGCAAGCAAGCAAAAAATTTATGCTGAGGACATATCAAGGGTTTTGTACCCGAACGACAATACGGAAGCAGGAAAGAAATTAAGGCTTAAACAACAGTATTTCTTCTGCTCAGCGTCTTTGCAGGACATTGTTAAAAAACATAAGCTTTATCACGGAGATTTATCTACTCTTGCGGATTACGTTACGATTCAGCTCAACGATACACATCCCGTTATCTCTATTCCTGAGCTTATGAGAATTCTTGTTGATAAAGAGGGTTTTGAATTCAGCAAAGCCTTTGAGATAGTTAAAAAGGTATTTAATTACACAAATCACACGATCATGCAGGAGGCTCTTGAAAAATGGAGTGCATCACTTTTTGAATTGGTAGTTCCGAGAGTTTATGATTTTGTGCTTATGATAAACGAGGAGTTTATCAAAGAAATGTATCAAAAAGGTGTAAAAAAAGACATTATCAAAAAGCTTGCACCAATCGGGGATTCTATGGTGAGAATGGCTAACCTTGCGGTTTTTGTATCGAGCTTTACAAACGGAGTTGCCGAGATCCACACAGAGATTCTTAAAAATTCGTGTTTAAAAGAATGGTATGAAATATACCCTGATAGATTTCAAAACAAGACAAACGGCATTACTCAGCGCCGTTGGCTTGCACTTTGCAATGAGGAGCTTTCATCATTTATAACTTCGCTTATCGGAGACGGCTGGATTAAGGACTTGTCGCTTTTAAAGGGGCTTGAAAAATATGCGGACGATGAAAGTGTACTGGTTAAATTTATGAGCATAAAGGCAGAGAAAAAGCGTCAGCTTGCGGATTTTGTCTTTAAGCATGACGGGGTGACAATAAACCCAAATACAATTTTTGACATTCAGATAAAAAGACTTCACGAGTATAAAAGGCAGCTTTTAAACGCTCTTTCGATAATTTACATCTACTATGGGATTAAAGACGGAAGTATTAAGAATTTTACACCGACAACCTTTATTTTCGGCGCAAAATCTGCACCGGGCTACAGACGTGCAAAGGCAATTATCAAGTTTATCGGTGAGGTTGGAAAGCTTGTAAACTCAGATCCTCAAACAAAGGACTTGTTAAACGTTGTATTCGTTCAGAATTATAATGTTTCATATGCTGAAAAGCTCGTTGCAGCGGCGGATGTTTCGGAGCAGATTTCGACAGCCGGAACTGAGGCTTCAGGAACTGGAAATATGAAGCTTATGCTCAACGGTGCGGTAACGCTTGGAACTTTGGATGGTGCAAATGTTGAGATAGTTCAGGAAGCGGGAGAAGAAAACAATTACATTTTCGGAGCTAAAGTTGAGGAGCTTGAAAAGATAATGCCTGAGTATGACCCAAGAGAGATTTTGTGTGCAAACGAAAAGGTCAAGCGAGTTTTGGATAAGCTTATAGACGGAAGCTTTGACGACGGAGGAGTTGAGTCTACCGAGGAGGGAAGCTTTAAAGAGCTTTATAAGGCGCTTTGCGAGGGTGCAAGCTGGCACGTTCCCGATCACTATTATGTTTTGGGCGATCTCTTGTCATACGTTTCAAGAAAGCTTGACGTGAACCGTGATTACAAGGATTCTATCGGATTTGCAAGAAAATGCTGGCTCAATATTGCAAACGCAGGAAAGTTCTCGTCTGACAGAACCATTAAGGACTATGCTGAAAATATCTGGGGAATATCTCCTGTTAACTTTAATTGATTAATTCTGGTTGAAACAATATAAAAACCGACTTTGGATTTTATACCAAGGTCGGTTTCTGTTTTTGGTTAAGTTATTTGCAGCTAATGGAAAATTATTGCGTATTTTGTCGAAATGTGGTATAATAACCTTAAAGGAAATCAGCTTATCGCTGATTTATCGTGCATACGCACGATTCGGCTGTCGCCGTCCTTTAAGAACATTGAATCATTAATTTGCGGCTGTCGCCGCTTGTCGGCTGCGCCGACATTGTGCTTCGCACAATTAAATTATGGTATAATACACTTGTTGTCGGCGCTCCCAACAGAGAGGGGGTGATGAACGGATGAATTACATAATAAACCTCTTTATCTCTATCGCAGCAAGTGTAGCTGGTAACTATATTTGCAAGTGGCTAGATAGAGATAAGCACGACAACTAGCACAATAAAAATCCCCGGAGCTGGCACTCCGGGGATTTCTTTTTGCATGAACGTATGACATACATAATAAACCTCTTGGTTACTTATATTATATCCTACAAATATATTTTTGTCAATACTAGATAAAAATATTTTCTATTCGCCAAAGACTGCAATATAGTCTTTCTTAAACTTTTCAATTCCCTGATCGGTAAGCGGATGCTTTGTCATCTGCTCAATAACTGCGTATGGAATTGTTGCAATGTCAGCTCCTGCGAGAGCACAGTCCGTAACGTGAATAGGATTTCGGATAGAAGCGGCAATGATCTCTGTTTCGTATCCGTAGATTTCAAAGATGTCTGCAATATCACGAATGAGGTCGATGCCCGGCTGGCTGATGTCATCAAGTCTGCCGAGGAATGGCGATACATAAGTTGCTCCTGCATTTGCTGCAAGGATTGCTTGGTTAGCTGAGAAAACGAGGGTAACATTTGTCTTAACACCCTCAGCAGACAAAGCCTTAACCGCTTTAAGTCCCTCAACAGTCATAGGAATTTTAACTACCATGTTAGGATGAATCTTAGCAATCTCTCGTCCCTCTTTGATCATTCCTTCAGCGTCAGTAGTTGTAGCTTTTACCTCGCCGCTGATAGGTCCGTCAACAATAGAAGTGATCTCCTTGATTACCTCGTTGAAATCTCTTCCCTCTTTTGCAATAAGTGATGGGTTTGTAGTAACACCGCAGATAACGCCCATATCGTTTGCCTTGCGAATATCCTCAACATTCGCTGTGTCGATAAAAAATTTCATATTAATTTTTCCTTTCAATATATATTGCCCCTAAGCGGGGAAAATTACCTGAGATTAAAGTGTAGAAAGCTTTGAAAAGCTGTTCTTAAGAGCAGGATAGATTTCCCTGTAAAGCTGATAATACTTTTCGTATTCGTCAACTTTTTCAGCGCTTGGCTCCTGAATCTTGTTTATCTCGATCACCTGCTTGCATGCCTCGCCGACTGACGAATAAATTCCTGCACCGACCGACGCCAAAAGTGCAACTCCAAGAGCTGGACCTTCTTTTGATGCAAGAGTTTTAACAGGGCAGTTGTAAAGATCAGCAAGCATAGATCTCCAAAGCGGTGATGATCCGCCGCCGCCGCAAGCCATCATGTCGTTAATGTCAATCTTCATCTCTCTGAACACTTCAACGCAGTCACGAAGCGAGTAAGAAACTCCCTCCATTACAGCTCTAAGCATATCTTTTTTTGTGTGCATTGCGGAAAGTCCGAAGAAAACTCCTCTTGCGTTTGGATCGAGGTGAGGTGTTCTTTCTCCCATAAGATATGGCAGGTATAAAAGCCTGTTTGAGCCGACCTCAACCGTTTCTGCTTCCTTGTCCATTAGGTAATACTCATCAACTCCCATGAGCTTTGCGGTTTCCTTTTCGCTGCCGCAGAAATTATCTCTGAACCATTTAAGTGAAAGTCCTGCTCCTTGTGTAACGCCCATAACGTGCCAAGCACCGGGTACTGCCGCACAGCAGGTATGAACTCTTCCTAAAGCGTCGATCGAGATGTTTGATGTATGTGCAAAAACAACTCCCGATGTTCCGATCGTTGTAAATGCCTTTCCGTCCTCAACTACTCCCGTTCCGACTGCCGCCGCAGCATTATCACCTGCTCCGCCGACAACTATTGTTCCTTCGTTAAGTCCCGTAAGCTCTGCCATTTTCTTTGTAAGAGTTCCGGTTACCTCACAGCTTTCGTAAACTTTACCAAGCAAGCTCTTGTCAATTTCCAGAGCGTTTAGAATTTCGTCCGACCAGCAGCGGTTTGGAACATCTAAAAGCTGCATGCCGGAAGCATCGGAAACCTCTGTTGCGTATTCGCCGGTAAGAATAAATCTTATATAGTCCTTTGGAAGAAGAATGTGTCTGCAACGCTCATAGTTTTGCGGTTCGTTGTTTTTTACCCACAAAATCTTTGCTGCCGTCCAGCCCGTAAGCGCAGGGTTGGCAGTGATTTCAATAAGCTTTCTTTCACCGAGCTTTGCATTCATTTCCTCTACTTCCTTAGCAGTTCTTTGATCGCACCAGATAATAGAGTTTCTGATAACCTCGTTGTCCTTGTCAAGCATTACAAGACCGTGCATCTGTCCCGAAAGACCGATTCCTTTGATATCGTCCTTCGATACGCCGCTTTGAGAAACAACAGCCTTAAGTGTGTTTACAGTTGCATCTGCCCAATCTTTAGGATCTTGCTCTGCATAACCGTTTTTGGGCTGATACATTGGATATTCTATTGTTTTTGAAGCGATAACTTTTCCCGACTCGTCAAATAAAACCGTTTTAGTACCGCTTGTACCAATGTCAACACCGATAATATATGCCATTTAACGCACCTCCGAATATAAATTTCTTTACCTAATATTTTACACTTTAAAGCTTTGTTTGTCAATGGCTTTTAGCGTGGGGGATAAATGGGAATAAAGCGAACTCCCCACAGTGATTTCTCTCGGTGGGGAGTTTAAGTAAGGAGTGATGTCTAGGAATTATTCTTACTTTTGTTTTTTACTTCACTTACATTATAGTCTTCCTTTTTTACTGAAATGCCGTCATAAAAAGCGGATTCTTTTGATATATTGGCATTGTGACCTAATTCGGGATCGTATTTTAATGTCCCGTCAGGGTAAGATATTATATTTTTAACATATATACAAGCATAAACACTAAACTGATGCTCGCCTTCGCCTAAGTCTCCGTCAATCACAGAATAACAATTATTATACACTTTATAGTAGTAATTGTAATCTTCGGATTCATCTAATTTATTAGGTTTCCTTGCACATAGATAAATTTTATCTATGCTTTGATTTACTAAACCATTAAAGGATCCACCACCACTAACTTTATTTACATCTGCACTCATTATTCCGTGAACGTCACTATCGTTCCAGTGATCCAAATAATGTGCGTCCATATATTCCTGAATCTCTTTGTCAAGAACAGATGTATCTATTGTACTTATATCGTTTACATACTCCGGGCATCCGGAAACAGTATACTCTTTTTCATCATTTTCGATTTTCACCCCAAGCGGCGTAAGGTCGTTTATATTGTACTCAGCTGTTATTGTTACAGAATCACCGTTAGCTATGTTGCCCTCTTCATATGTAAACTCAACATAGTCCTGAACTTCTTTGGTACACTTGCTGTTATTAAATCCAATATTAATATAAGGTGATATACCGTCGAATTGCACTTCAAGTCCCTCAAATGGATCTATTACAGTCAACCCATCATCTGTTGTTTCGGTAATATTTTCTGAAGATGTTGAATCATAACTGTTTGTAGAACTGCTTGAAAATGTTTTTTGACTGGTATTATTATCTGAATTACAGCCGGATATAGTAATAATTGCTGTTATTGAAAGCAATAAAATAATCATTCTTTTCATTTTTTGTCACCTCGTGTGGTTTTCTTGGATTTTTTTACACCTGCAATTATTAGAACAATTATTATGATACTAACTGTTATTCCTATAACATATGGGGTTGCAGATGGGTTTGCATTTTTATCGGAGGTTACACTATCTGCTTTGTTTGTATTCGAGTCTATAATTTCAGTTGTTGTAGTTTCAGTGGTTTGTTCGTATTTGTTAACCATTGATTCTTCACTTCCTATTTTGGCATAGGTGTAATTTTCCCATGAACTGTAATCAGTTTCTTCGTGTATTCTATTTCCGTTTGAATCATATGTATACTTCGTCGATCCAATAGAAGTATCTGCAGATATTAGTCTTCCATCTGAATCGTATCTATAAGTATATACGTTTGAGAAAACTCCTAAACCATCATAAATACTTTTGGATATTAGGTTCCCATTCGAATCATATTTATACGTTTCAGAGCCATTGTTGGTTGTTAGCCTAGTTAAATCTCCATTTGAATTATATGTATACTTTTCATAGGAACCAAAACTATATTTTTTCTTTTGTAATTTTCCATTAGAACCGTAAGTGTACTTTACCCAGTAGCTTTCATTAGAGGTTTCATCAGTTAGGTTTCCATTTGAATCGTATGTATATTTTACACAATAACCGTTACTTTGTTCGCTATAAGTCAGCTGTCCGTTTGAATCATATGTATATTTAGTCCAGTCGCCATCACTTTGCTCTTCATAAGTCGGATTCCCATTTGAGTCATATGTAAACTTAACCCAGTAACCGTCACTTTGTTCTTTGTAAGTTAAATTTCCGTCAGAATCATATGCATATTTAATCCAATTACCGTAACTGTTTTCATAATATGTACAGACATAGCCTTTTACTGGATAACCAACATCATTTGCTCCTACTCTCATTAAAGGCATAACCACAATTAAACTAATAGGTATGATTAAGGTCGTAAGTAGCCTAAAAACTTTTTTCATCCCTGTAACCTCTCAAACATTTTTTGAATCAACATATGTCATAAAATCACTGTTTTTCTCTCTACCTCTTCTTTTTGCAAATAGAATTAAAACCATTGATAGAATAGTAAGAATGGTATAAATTATAGGCGCACCGCTTACGATTTCCATTGGAAGACTCATCCATACAAAAGCGTTTGCAATTAATCCTATAAAGTCGAATAAAATATGTATGATTTTACACGGTATGTTTCGGAATATGGAACATATGATAGCTATAACAGAGCATACTACTCCGATTATTATAGCTATGCTTATAACAAGAGCATCGGAACTATGTTTCATTTCCAACAGGTCCAACAAATTGTATTTTTCAATTCTTAAATTTATGTATGGCATAAATATTAAAAAAAATGCTGCCAAAATTGAAAAAAGAGCTGAAAAAATAGCCGATTGATTGCCTTGCCCTACAGAATTTTCGTACTTCATAAAAACTCTCTCCTTGTGTTGTTAAAATGATGTTGATTATGGTGTTTCGGCTGAAATATACCATTCACTATCAATTCTAATTAAATAAATATCCATTGTTTGATCTTCTAGATTTTGTTGACTGTAATCATATTTCATAGTAATATTCATTTTTACTTTTTCTTCATTGATTTCCTCTTTGCTGTTAATTGTAATGTCAATTGTAGGCATCTCTGCTCCAAAATTCTTGCCGTACAAATTTGAAAATGCTCCTAATCCTCCTATGATTGTATTTAAGTCAACTCCTAAAAGCTTTCCGCCTATTTCCATAACACCGTCATACATTTTTTGTACTTTTGGTTCATAACATTCAAGAAGGGCTTCCATGTCAGAGTCATTAAAAGCTTCTTCCATTTTATATATGGTATCTTCGGGTTCGGTAGATTTCAAACAAGCACACATAAATACAGATATTAGCACTAAAATACTTAATAATGCAATACTTTTACTTTTCATATTTAGTTACCTCTTGTATTTATTTTTAAAGAGTTAAACCAAAATCAAACCATTAGGATCTGATTTTTTACAAAGGGCAACTATAAACTCTATAAATGCTATCAATGCAGGAATGAACGTCCAGCAAAATATAATATAACAAATTCCGGCGCCTATTCTATGTGAATAAAATTTATGTGCGCCGCACCAACCTAAAAAGAAAGCAAGAACACAGTATATCACTTTATTGACGGCAATAGTGCCGTTAGCTAAAGCAACTGTTTGGGGTGCTGTTACCGTTTGTTGGTTATTCATGTTAATGTTAATGCCACCTGCAGGCTGATTAATTTCTTTTTCTTCAGCTTTAGTAACAACTGTTTTGGTTTCAGTCTCAAAAATTTCAACTTTATCTCCAACTTTTGGTGAAAAGTTTAGATCCATAGGGCGGACCTCTTTAATTGCTCCATCATCAGTTCCGATTGTAATAACATTCTCTTCTACTGCAATAATTTTTGCCATTTTACTTCTCCTCCTATTTTGTCAATTTATTATATAATTTGTAATATAATTGAAGTATAACACAAATGTATAATAATGTCAATACATCTGTACAGTATTTTTATTCACAAAAATAGTATATAATAAAGGTACAAAAATAAAGTGAGGTGTGGAAATGGACGTTTTGAAGCGGCTCAAGGATATTATGGAGCAGCGGGGCTGGACGGAATACAAGCTTGCCAAAGAAAGTAACCTCTCACAATCCACAATTTCAAATATGTTTGCACGAAACACTCTTCCAACGATTCCAACACTTGAAGCAATATGCAGAGCATTGAAAATTTCACTTTCAGAATTTTTTTTAGATGATAAGGATAGTACTAAAAATAAGGTTATGTCAAAATATAAACGGTTGAATGACGAACAGCAGGAGCTGGTAATAAAGCTTATAGATAATATGAAATGACCCCGAAAGCGGTAAAGCTTCGGGGCTTTGTTGTATCTGTACTTATATGAGAACTCCCCACAGAGAAAAATATCTATGGGGAGTTCGCTGAGTATATGCGATTTTGAAAGGAGTGGTATTTGCTTCAAATTTATAAGATTTCTTATAATTTACATTTATTATAGCATTCGTTTGAATGCAAATCAAGTATATTTGTTTAAATCCATGGTAAAATCTATTTATTATACAAAAATCGGAGGTAATTTTTGTGTATTTTTATCAAAGGATTCGTGATTTAAGAGAAGATAATGATCTTTCGCAACAGCAAATAGCGGAAATCATAGGCATAAATAGACAGCAATATCAGCTTTATGAAAGTGGAAAGCGAGAAATGCCCATGCACTTATTTATAATGCTTGCAAAACACTATAATGTTTCATTAGATTATTTGGCAGGGTTAGTACAAAAAATGTGATAAAATAATACACATAGATTTTGAAATGATCCTCTTATAGCAATCATCCGAAGTAACAAAAGCTTCAAGAGTATACCAAGATCGTTTTAAGCAGAAAGGGATCATAGTAAGTTGTGAGCAGTACAAGACTATCTTGCAGATAACGTACAAACAAAACAAAAAAGTCGAGTCGTTTTATATGACTTGGCTTTTTTGTTTTGTTATTTTAGTATTTCCTATTTTTCGTCACACATCTACAGAATTTTGCATAATATTTTAAAGGAAGTAAATTTAATCAATTATAAAGAAAGGGATATAAATATGGATATATTTGACAAAGGCATATTTGATCGCTTCGGTAAAGAAGTGGGGAACGGCACAGCTCCATTTTGCGGTGGAGAATGTCCACAGCCAAAGGGTGAATTTCCAAGATACACGCCGATAGGAATGGCATATGTACCGTTTCAGGAGTGGGAAAAGACATATGATGAGCAGGCGGCGCTTTCGAGGGGAACGATATTCCCATCGCTTGACAAGCCGTTCATAGGAGAGGAGGCTGTAAAAGGTGAATGCAAAAAATAAACTTTTGAACAAAGTTCGGCAATATTATTTTGCAATGGTAGACGCAAATCTTTACCTTGACAGTCATCCGACCTGCAAGGACGGAATAGCGTATTTCAAGAAATACAAGAAGCTATATAATGAAGCAAAAGAGGAGTATGAAAAGGATTACGGACCGCTTGATTTAGAAAGCGGAGTAAGAGACGACAAATGGGCATGGGCAATGGAGCCATGGCCATGGGAAGGGAGCGAGAACTGATGTGGGAATATAAGAAGAGATTAGAGTATCCGGTAAAGATAAAGAATCCGAATCCTGCGCTCGCAAAGGTAATAATCAGCCAGTTAGGCGGTACAAACTGAATTGGCTATAATACCTAATCATTTTTTAACAATTCATCTATTTTTAATTTACGAAAATGGTCATTATCTACTGGTATTATACATTTAAACTTAATACAACAATAAATAGTATATATAGACATGAAATCAAGCAATATTATAGAAATCACAAAGTTATATGCATAATCTGGGCTGTTTGGTTCGGTAATTAATGCAAACATGGCGATAATCGACATAATTACTATTGCAGATTGACTCCTAAGCGATTCAGCAATAATTGATGCCCATGAATATAGTTTTATTTGTTTTTCTTTTTCTGACTTGGTTTTTGATTTATCTGAAATTATCTCATTGATTTTTTTATCTCTATCAACAAGTTCTTCTTTTAGTCCTTTTCCATGTGCCCAACAATAAGCAATAATAAAAAACCAAATTATACAGTATCTAAAATCGGGTATATAATCTTTCCAATTTATCTGTGGATTTTTTGCAATATAATAAATTGTTACACTTAGTATAATTAACATCAAGGCAACGATTGCATAAAGTAAAGTATTACTATTAATAAATTTTTTGATTTTTCTCATAAATACATCTCCTTTTATTTTTAAATCCTAAACCACACCTCAAGCTCTTTTGTCTCATTGTTGTATACTACTCTGTCAATGAAACTCTTGAGTATCGCATTCTTATCTTGCTGTGAGGTTTCCTCACCCAATAAACTGGGCATGAATGCAGAAATGTTTCTCCGTATCCTTTTGGCTTGCTCAAGCGTATCCTCTTGCCGGATCTGTGAGGATAATTCGGTAAGGCGAGCCTCTATCCGCTCTTTGTTTTCCTTGTATTCTAAGAGCGTGTCAATGCCTGCCTGATATGCTTCCTTGCATCGAGTCAGCTTTATCCGCTCTTTATTTATCTGCCGCTCAATATCTGCATTGCGGTTTTTGTTATCGCTGTGTACAAGCTGCTTGCTGATGCTTACAATGTCTATTTCCTGAAGTGCCGACATTACAGCATTCCATACATAGTCGTATTTAACTGAGTGGGAAACCTTGCATTTTCCATGAGTATAGCCGATACATTGCAGGTAACTGCCGCCGCACGACGCTGTCATTGTACTGCCGCAGGAGTGGCACTTTACAAGACTCCTTAAAGCGTTTTCATGCTTTACCGTTTCCCTTGTATGCACTTTGTTAAGAGTCAGTTTTCGCTGTACAGCCTCAAAATCTTCTGTGCTTATGATTGGCTCGTGCTTTCCGTCATAAATTATAACCTCAGAATCCTTGCTGTAATGCGTTTTACTTCCATGTTTTCCATCAGGACACCAGCGGTGTTTGCCTGTGTATGTAGGATTTTGCAGAATGTATTTTACAACACGATTTTCAAAAATTCCACCTGATTTTGTACGAATGCCCTTGTCGTTAAGATCAGAGGCAATTCTCAGCATAGTGTTGCCGCCAAGATAACTTTTGAAAATATAGCGTACTGTGTCAGCAGCGTTATCATCAATTCTTAACTCACCGTCAACTACCTTGTAGCCGAATGGTGCGCTTGAAACCAATCCGCCTCGGCTTATTTTCTCCATCATTCCCCGGCGAACTTCTTCAGCGAGGTTTATGCTGTAGTATTCGTCCATTGCCTCTATAAGCGCTTCGATTAGAACCGACATCTTGTCATCGCCAAGGCTTTCGGAAATTGAAATGACGTCAATTCCGCATTGTTTCCGAAGCATGGATTTATAAACGATGCTGTCCTCACGGTTTCGTGCAAAACGGCTGAACTTCCAAAGCAGGATAGCGTCAAAAGGTTTTGGTTTAGTCTTTGCCGTACCTATCATTTTATTAAAGGCTGGGCGTTTTGCGGCATTTCTTCCGCTTATTCCTTCATCCTTAAATACGTATTCTTCGGGAACGGTGTAGCCGTTTTTCTTTGCGTATTCTCTGATCTGCTTTAGCTGGCTGTCAGGTGACAGCTCGATTTGATCATCAGTAGAAACACGAATATAAGCTGCTGCTGTTTTCATAATGACTCCTTTTATCTTGACATACTTAAATTTATGCACTATAATAAAAGGGCAGAATTAGCCCTTTATGGTAGTGGGATTAATTTGCTTGCCCTTGCTGAGTTGCCGCTCGGCAGGGGCGTTTTTGTTTATTCTTTTCTTAGTATTTTTTATTCTGTAAAAAAGTCAATTTCATCAATTATTGCAATTTGATTGCCTTGCGCTTGTAAATCCAACGCTTTTTTTATTTTGGAACCATAATTACCATATTTGTAACTGCTATTCTCTAGGCATCCGGAAATCAAGTAATCTGTTTTCTTAGTAACATTTTTTGAAATCACTGCTCCCATATTTTCAAGGAAACTAGATATATCGTTTTTATTACCAGTTTTAAAATTACCTGTAAGACATATAGTTTTATCAGTTACTTCGTAATTTACTGTTATGTCAGCTTTGTTATGTATTTTCAGTTTTTCGGCTGGGGTTGGCGGAATAATACTTTTCAATTTTTCAAAACAAAGATATGTAGCTTTGCAATCTCCGATTGCTCTATGCGACCTCTGATTAATTACGTCAAAGTATTTGCATAAATCTTTTAAGCGGTGATGTGTCAATTCTGGCAAACGTTCTTGTGAAAGTTTAAGTGTATCAATTGTATCTCCTGTTAAATTTAAACCGGCGCTCGATAAAAACTTTTCGTCAAACCTAGAGATGTTATGTCCTACAATAGGAAGATCACCAATAAACTTAGACAGTTTATCAATTACATTTTTTAAATTAGGTGCATCAATAAGGTCTGAATTATGAATTCCGGTAAGATCTGTAACAAAGCAATCAAGTTCATAATCTATATGTACAAAAGACTGAAATTCATCTACAATTGATTCATTTGATACTTTTAAAGCGCCTATTTCGATAATATCATCATTTTCCACACTTAGTCCCGTTGTTTCTAAATCTAGAACAACATATTCAGCTAAATTATTATAAGAGTCCATTAAGTATTCCTTTCTGTGTGCAAAGATTATATCAACCGTTGCCGAGTTTTAACTCATGGGCGTTTTTGTTGTTTACTACACTATTATGTATTAGATTGTCTTAACTTCGCTATTTGGCATATTTGATGTTTTGTTGACGTCAGCAAAACAGACGGAAATATCCTTTTACTCTCTCCACGTTCCGCAGTTATTGCAGAATTTTGATTTAATCGGATTTAGGTTTCCGCAGTTTGTACAAGTCCATTTGTTGTTTTGCGTTTCATCTTCTTTGTAGTATATCTGCTTATCACAGTACGGACAGATTTTTAAGCCCGGAGTAGAGATAAGGTCATCAGTTAAATCCTTATTGCAGTTTGCACAAAAAGTTTTTTGTACCGGATTTTTAGCCTCACTATCAGTATGGCATGTGCGAGAAATTTCATTTTGTATAGTTTGTGAAAGTTGTTTATCTTCAATCGTTTTAAGCTTATCTATAAGTGTTGATAATGCCCACATAGTATCGTTTGATTGCTTCTTCTCGATATTTTCCACTTTTTCCAATATCGAAGCTATCGAAAAAAGTATAACGAATAATATTAATACTCCGACGAGAAATGTTATTGCAAGCATAAATCCCGACTCAAATGCTGTGTTGTTAAAATACGCTTCTGAGATGGATATTGAAGTGTGATTGCTCAGCTCGTCAAGCTTATCTTGATAATTCACTCCTGCTGCAACACTTCCGATAACTCCGACTATAAGTTCAACAAATGCAATTATTTTCATTATTGCTGATGTCATATGTATTACTCCTAAAGTTTATTTGTAATTTTAACGGGTATATTATGAATGTAAGTTTATATTACGTTAGTTAGTAGGTTTTATTGTCCAGCTTCCATCAGCGAGAATTTCAAAGAAACAATTGCCTATTAAATCAGAACGAACAACGCCCGAATAATTACCTATTTCATTTACTAAACCATCACGATCATCGTAAACATCGTATTCGTGTACGATAAAATTAGATTGTCCCATATGCGATATTTCCCATACTCGATTTGATGTATTAAAAATAGGTGTCACGCTGTCACCAGTTCCTGAAAAGATGGTTGAATTAGTAGTTGATAATCCGGAAGCGGTAATGTTCCAGTTTCCGTCAGCAATTATTTCTATTTCATAAATTCCGCTTTCATCTATAAGTACTTGACCTCTATAATTTCCTATTTCGTTTATTAATCCAATTGTGCGTCCATCTTCATCATATGTGTGGACGATAAAGTTACTGTTTCCAGTATGTGTCGCTGTCAGAACAGCATAATTTGAGACCTTTAAACCGGTTGCAACGTAGTCACCGCTTCCTTGCCACCCCCAATTTGGGTTTTCAGAGGGATTATATATTGTTTGTTTTGTTGTAGTTGTAGTCCTCTTTTTAGTGGTAGTAGTTTTCTTCTTAGTTGTGGTTGTTTTCCTTTTGGTTGTAGTGGTCTTTTTCTTTGTCGTTGTCGTGGATTTCTTAGTAGTTGTTGTAGTTGGCTTTGCTGTGGTGGTAGTCGTTGTAGTGGTTGTTGTAGAGGTTGTTGTTTTATCTTCTGATTTGTCATAATCACTGTCGCATGCACTAAACGATAATACGCATACTGTTGTTAAAACGACTGCTAAAAGTTTTTTCATAAAATTTCTCCTTTCGACATTTTTCAACATTATATCATTGGAAAATGTCCTATAATAAATTTTGCAACAAAGCAGGAGAAATTTCTGCATTTATCGCCCTGACGGTATTAACGGTACTGTCGGGGCATTTTTTATACTTCTTTAATTATCTGCTTAACCACACCTACAACGGAAACTCTCAAAACTTCTTTTCCCTCAAATCGTTTAGGAGCATATTCAGGATTGATCGATATAAGCTCAATGAGATTTTCGCTGTAGACAACCTTTTTCACAAACCCTTCTTCATTGTCAATCAAAACCACAGCAATAGAACCGCTGTCAACACTTGATTGTTTGCGCACAACAACTGTGTCACCATCCTCGATTTTTGGATACATACTGTCGCCTTTAACTTTAATGCACAGCATGTCTTTGGCATCCGCAGGGTTGCTCACATATATAGGCATATAGCCGGTAATGTAATCGCTTGCGTAAGCTCCGAACCCAGCCGATACAGATTCAAAGACGGGTATGTTATACACTTTGCTTTGATCTAATGACTGTATGTTGGATTCAGGCATTTGTAGATCCATAAGGACATCTTCATATCCCATTAACCAAGCTTCATTAACATTTAAAGCTTTTGCAATAAGATAGGTCCTTTTTTGCTTAGGCTTAAACGATCCGGAAACATATTGACTCATGGCTGATTTGGGTATTTTAGTTTTTTCGCAAAGTTCTGCTTGAGATATGTTACGAATAGACATCGCCTTTCTTAATTGTTGATAAAACTCTGCCATTTTGTGTACCTCATTACGTTTATTAACTACAGTATACAACAAAGTTTAGAAAAAATCAAGACATTTTTAATAAAAGTTTAGAAAAATTGAAAAAACGTCTTGACAGGCAAATAAATGTATGCTATACTTAGTTTAGAAAAACTAAACAGGGAGGCGATAAAGTGGCTTTTTGCTATGATAAGTTGATTGGTAGAATAACTGAAATATGCGGCACAAGGCAAAAGTTTGGGGAGTTCATGGGGTTCTCTTCAACAACTACTACTGCAAAACTTAACAATAAGTCCGAATTTTCTCAGGACGAAATCATTAAAGCTATAGAAGTCTTAAAATTGCAAAGCACAGATATTCCACTATATTTTTTTACTCGTCGGGTTTAGAAAACTAAACAAAGGGTGAAACGTACAGTAGAAAAGAGGTGAGAGAGTGGAGATTAAGGATATTTCTACAAAAGAACTTGTGGAAGAACTACGAAATCGAGAGGGCGTAGAAACAACAATAGCAGAACCATATGCAGAGTTTGATGTTAGGGGCAACGGTCCTGCTATTGTTTTGACTGTTATTGATTAGCCAATTCTTGTATAACGGTAGGAGTTTTTAATGTAAGCAGCGTGATATTTACCTTTAGAACTTGCTGAAAGCAAACCGTAATAAATATTTTCAGGTACATTACGGTAACAATATAATCCACCGCGATGAAACTGAATGTAAAGATTACCGTTTTCGTATCCTACGCTGCTAAGATTTGACGAATCAACTGAAATCATTTGCATAATAAGTGTGTTTTCTCCTTTCTAAAAACATATTTCACCCGAAGAAAACAAACATATTTTATCATAATATGTAAATTTATGCAAGAGAGAATAAAAACAGATGACTATAAGGAAGGTGAGCAATCTAGCCAATCAGTAAACGCATAGTCCAAACTATATGAACCATATCATTTTTTAAGGAGGTATTATTATGGCAAAGAAGAAAAACGAAAATCCGCTTAAGGTGATTTTTCACTACCCTGACGGAACGGTTTCCGACAAGCTTGATCCTGAGTTTGCAAAAAAGCTTTCAAAGCGAATTGGAGAAGCCGCCTCTGAGCTGTTGAGCGATGAGAGTTATATACGGCTTGCCGAAGCTTACGAAAGAGAGCTTGAAGCTAAGGGGAATGCAGTATAAAACAAAGGACGTTTAAAACAAAGGAGGTATCTAAATGACCACCCGGGAAGCAATAGCGGTTCTGGGGTTAGTGCTGATACTGATATACGCTATAGGTATGACGATGTGGGTATTTTGTCCGCAGGTGTTGATACGCTGGGCGGATTACTTTGGGATCAGAATATCGGACAAGCCCTTAGAGCCGTTGCTTGAAAGCGAAGAGGAAGAAAAGCAGATTGAAGTTGAAAAAATACATAGGAGGTAAAAATATATGCCAAAAAGTGAAAGAACTTTTGCTCTTTCTCAAAGATTGCAAGAACTCATAAAAGAAAAGAAAGGCAAAAACATAACATTAAGCCAAACTCAACAAGCAAAGCAAATGAATATACCTCATCAAAATTTTGCAAAGTATGTAAACAATGAAGCGGAATGTTCTATTTCGACTATTTGTAAAATAGCTACTTATTACGGAGTGACAACTGACTATCTTCTAGGTTTGACAGATATAAACACTATTCCAGACTGGAAAAAAGAAAAGGAGCCTGCACCGTCCGAAGACAATACAGGCTATGAAAATCAAAAAAATTATATTTTCAATAATAATGATAACACGGAAAAGGAAAAATGTCAAGACCTAAGACTACTAATTGGCAACCTGAAAATGATTTATGACGATTTGCCAAAATCCAAACGTCAATATTGGCTGTTAGGCAAAATGTTCGCAGAACTTGGGCGATTGATTAAGGAGGATGGCTATGCCGAGAACTAACGCAGAGGTCACAAGAGATTATTACCAGCCGCCCGATCCGGTCGTGGTACTGCATTGTGACGCATACGGCTGTGAAATATATGATAGGGATATTTACTATCGGCTAAACGGCAAGAACTATTGCGAAAACTGCATAGAAGAAGTGTTGCAAGATGAATTTGACAGTTTGTCGTTGCTAGATAAATTAGATCTGTTAGACGGCAGCGCCGAAACCGCAGAAGAACGCAAGGAGTGGTGATATGGCCTTAACCGCCGAAAACTATTATTCTCAGAAAATGAATAAACACTTTATGAGTGTGTCGCAGTTTAAGGATTTCCTTAAGTGTGAGAATATGGCAATGGCTAAAATCTCAGGTAAATATGAACAGCCAAAAACAACAGCGTTACTTGTTGGTTCATATGTTGACTCGTATTTTGAGGGAACACTAGATCGTTTTATTGCCGAAAATGCAAATGTTTTGGTGAAAAGGAACGGAGAGCTTAAGTCCGAATACATACAGGCGAACGCTATTATTGACCGTGTAAAGCGGGACAAGCTGTTTATGGATTTCATGAGCGGAGAGAAACAGAAGATTTTTTCTGCCGAACTTTTCGGCGCAGAGTGGAAAATTAAGATTGACAGTTTATGTAAAGATAAGATTGTAGACCTTAAATGTATGAGAAGTTTGTCACCTGTTATGGGAGCTTCATTTATAACTCATTGGATGTACGACGTTCAACTCGCAGTCTATCAGGAAGTATATTACAGAGCCACAGGAAAAAGGCTTGAAACCTATATTGCTGCCTGTACAAAAGAAGCCGTAACAGATCTTGAGATTATTCATATTCCGCAATGGAGGCTCGATGAATGTCTTGACATCGTAAGGAAACAAATGCCGCATATTTTAGCAGTTAAAAACGGCGATTATCCAGCTAGCAGGTGCGGGGTGTGCGACTGGTGCAAACAGAGTAAGGTTTTAACAAAACCGATTGACTTTGAGTCGGTCGGGTTTAAAAATGAGGAGGTATAGATTTTTAATGGTAGGACTTATTTATTGTAAATCGGGCGGCGGTAAGACCGTAAACTCGACATTGGCTAAAGCTCAAAAAAGAAATTTGCTTATGTGCAGTGATAATTCAAGCATTGTACTTAAGAATTTCAAGCGTGATAATCTTGATATTGAAAAAATCACGCATTGTGTTAAATCGAGAACAAATCCGAACGACAGCGAGTATTTTTTGAAACGATTTGATGCTTTGTGTGATACAGGAAAATACAGCAATATCATAATAGACAATCTCTCAGACATTTTTGATATGTGGATTTTGGAACTTGACGAGATGGGCAACTCAAAAGATAAGCGCCAGGATTATCAGTTTGTATATCAAAACCTAAAGCGCCTTGTGAGAAAGGCTACTATGGTAGGCTGTAACGTTATCTTTACCGCATGGCTTGATATTTCGGAGATCACGACAGTAGGCGGAGAAAGAGCAGTAAGGTATGCTCCCAAACTTCCGAATAAGATACTTGATAACGTCTGCGGACTGTGCAATGTGATCGCATATGTTGATACAACGGAAGACAAGAACGAAAATAAGATTTGGTTTTATAGGCTTGAGGGGAATAACAGCTTATACGCCAAAGATCAGCTATATTGCCGAAAGGTTTGCAAGCCGGAAAATATTTTTGAGCAGGAGGTAAAAAGCAAATGACGCCTTTGGAAGCAGAAACAAAATTTACGGAAATTTTTAAGAATAACATCACTCGTCACGGTGCGGATGCTATGCTTGAATACTTACAGAAATCAGATTTTTTTGTAGCTCCTTCAAGCACGAGGTTTCACGGAGCCTTTAAAGGAGGTCTTGTCGTACACTCAGTAAACGTGTACAACAGGATTAAAGAGCAGATAAGCGCTTTAAATTTAAGTTCAGCTTATTCGGAAGAAAGTATAGCTATAGTATCGCTTCTTCACGATGTATGTAAAATAAACTGTTACAAAGAGGATTTCAGAAATCAAAAGATCAATGGAGAGTGGAAACAAGTACCTTGTTACACCTTTGAGGAAAAGCTCAAATACGGTGGCCACGGAAGCAAGTCGGTGTTCTTGATTATGAACTTTATGAAGCTGACACCCATAGAAGCAACAGCAATAAACTGTCACATGAGTGCTTATGACAGACCGGCAGGAGATTACAGCTTGTCAAACGCTTATGAACAAAACACATTAGCGCTTTTGCTTTCTGTAGCTGATCAATACGCAACATTTATAGATGAAAAATAATAAATAGAGGGAGATTTTAAATATGGCAATTAACTGGAATTTTAATGCAAGTGACTATGAGGAAACAAGCTTTGTGCCGATCCCTATAGGAAATCACAGATGCAGGATCGCAGAGATCGAAGAAACGAAATCCAAATCGGGAAATGATATGCTCAAAATTACGCTTGATGTTTCGGGGCAAAATGGAACCCTTTGGTATTATCTTGTGTTCATGCCTGATAACACAAAAATGACTAATCAAAAGCTGGGTGAGCTTTGGGAGAGCTTCGGCATAAAACAAGGCGATATGAATTTTAAATCATGGGTCGGTAAGGTCGGCGCTTGCAGAGTTAAACACGAGACATACGAGGGTGAAGAACAGGCAAGGCTTCATTATTTTATAAAAAGAGAAAAACAGACGGATTTACCTACTTGGAAAGAGCCTGATAGAAATAAGGGAATGGCATCTGAATCGGAGAATCCGTTTGAAGATCCTGATCTTGGTGAGCCAATCAACGATATAGCTGATTTATTATAATGATAAAACTCAGGGATTATCAGCAGGACTTATACGAAAGTATCAAGTCTAAACTGGCAATGGGCTGTAAACGTCCGCTTGTTGTTGCAGGCTGCGGAAGTGGTAAGACTTTTTTGTTTTTAAAAATTTGTGAGAAGCTTTCTTCTTACGGTACTGTTTTGATTTTGGTACATAGAAGAGAGCTTAAATATCAGCATTTAAAGCTGATTGAGCAAAACGGTATACCTACAAAAAACATAGCTGTTGAAAGCGTTTTCACAGTTGCCAATAAAATGCAGGAAATGAAAAAGCCGCTTGTGATAATTACAGATGAAGCGCATCTTTCAAAAGCAAAAACATGGGAAAGAGTAATAAATCATTTTGACTGTGTATGTATCGGTTTTACAGCTACACCGATAAGACTAGACGGAAAACCGCTGGGAGATATTTATGACTGTTTGATTGAGGGTGTGTCGGTGAGGTGGCTTATTGATAACGGCTACCTTGCACCGTTTGATTATTACGCTCCTATTTCGGTTGACACAGCCGATGTTAAATCCTCTATGGGAGATTACAAGACATCGGAGATTGAAAAGCTCATGATGAAAAAGGCTGTTTATGGAGATGTGATCAAAAGCTATAAGAAAATAGCTGACGGCGAAAAAACTATCGTGTACTGTGTATCTGTAGCACACAGCAAGGCGGTTTGTGCTGAGTTTAAAGCGGCAGGATATAAAGCGGATTGTATCGACGGCACTATAACTAATAAAAAGCGTGAAGCTGTTATGGAAAGCTTCAGAAGCGGAGATATAAAAATTCTATGCAACTGTTCAATAATAAGCGAGGGCGTTTCCGTTGACGATTGCAGCTGTGTTATATTGCTCAGACCTTCCGAAAGCACAGCGCTTTACATACAGCAAGCAATGCGCTGTATGCGGTATCTTCCTAATAAAAGAGCTAAGATAATCGACTGCGCCGCAAATTATACAAGACATTCTCTGCCCGATGCTGAGCATGAATGGAATTTGAGCAAGCCATTGCCGAAGCATACAAATACAAACAGCGACGGAAGCTATATAGTAAGGGTTTGTAAAAATTGTTTCCGCACCTTTAAAACGGCAGATAAATGCCCCTTCTGCGGCACGGAATACAAAGCGGAGCAAAAGGAGCTAAAACAAATTAAAGACGTTGAGCTTAAAAAAATCTCGGAAGCTCAAAAAGCTGAGCTTGAGAAAATAAAAAAGCAGCAGCGTATGGAAGTCGGCAGAGCGAGGAGCAGGAGCGAGCTTATAGCGATAGCAAAAAAGCGTGGTTATGACATGAAGTGGGTATATATACAATGCAAAATCAAACACATACGGAGCTGAAAAATGGGAAAGCAAGAAACGGTTATACAAAATAAAATACGAGCAGCATTATCAAAATATGGGATTCCTATAAGAATGAACTCAGGTCTTTTTTATACTTCATACGGTGAGAAGGTTCGATGCGGCATTCCGGGCATGAGCGATATTCTTTTTATAGGGCAGGGCTTCATCGCTTGGATAGAAGTTAAGACGGATACAGGAAAGCCGTCAGCCGAACAGCTTAGATTTATAGACTGCATGAAAGAGCTTGGTCATAAAGCGGGCATTGCGAGATCGGTTGACGATGCATTAAAGATTATAGGAGCAACATAATGGATTTAAAAGAACTTGAACGCTTGGCGGCTTCGGGAGCGGAGCTTCCCAAAGGGCTTAACAATGCACAGACAATGTATTTTTTAGAGCTGAGAGCGCTGTATTTTATTTACAAAAACAACGGTATTACAAAAGATAATGCCAAAGCTGAGAAGCACGAGCTTACAGAAAAGTATAAGAAGTTTTCGATGCTTGAGCAGTTATTTAAAAACGAAATCAAAGTATATAACGAAGTCAATAAGCTTGTTGCGCCGACAGCAAAAATTGATACACTTTCAGAAGCAGAATTAAGAAAGCTGTTTAAAAGAGTAATTGACACGATTACAGGACTTGAATGAAATGAAAAATACTGTTGTTTTTGAAAGAAAAAGTATAACGCTTAACCTTGATAATTTCTATAAAGCAAATATTAAACAGACTATTAGAAAAGTATATACGAATAAATATAAAGAAAAAGAAAAAGGCTCGTTGAACATACATATAAATGTGTTTGTACCTGAGCCGAAGTACTATAACGAGCCGATTAAATATTATGACTCTATCAGGCCGAATGATAAGGTAAGTACGCTTCTGATCGCAAAGTGTACAGTTGAAGCGCTTACCGGAATTGCATTTTACCATGCAGAGCAAGTCATAAATCTTTCAGTGGATAAAGAATATGGGGAGCCGGTCGTTGAGGTAGTTATTGAGAGGTTGGTGTAAATGCAATACATAGATTTTTTGAAAAGTAAGATGGCCATAAGCGCAGACAGCGGATTTGAAATTGATAAGATTAAACTAAACCCGGCGCTTAAAGATCATCAAAGAGATATAGTCGCATGGGCGATTAAAGGCGGCTGTCGTGCGATATTTGCGAAATTTGGACTTGGCAAAACTATAATGGAACTTGAATTTTGCAAACAGGTTACAGATTATGCAGGCGGTCAAGCTCTTATTGTTTTACCGCTTGGCGTTAAGCAGGAATTTACACATGATGCAGTTGAACTTTTAGGCTACGACAAACCGCCATATGTAAAAAATATGGATGAGATCAAAAAAGCATCTGATCAAATACTGCTCACAAATTATGAGCGTGTGCGTGACGGCGATATAGATCCCTCGTATTTTACCTGTACAAGTCTTGACGAGGCAGCGGTACTTAGGAGCTTCGGCAGCAAAACATATCAGGAATGTTTAAAAAAGTTTGATAGGGTGAGATATAAACTTGTTGCTACGGCTACACCGGACCCTAACAAGTATAAGGAACTTATCCATTATGCAGGATACTTAGGTGTAATGGATACCGGACAAGCCCTTACACGATTTTTTCAGCGTGACAGCACAAAGGCTAATAATCTTACTCTTTATCCGCATAAAGAAGAGGAGTTTTGGCTGTGGGTATCATCTTGGGCAGTATTTGTTGGAAAGCCTTCCGATGTAAACCCTAAGTATTCGGATGAGGGGTACGATCTGCCGCCGCTTAAACTAAACTATCATAGACTCGAAACAAAGCAGAACGAACTGTCAGCTGATAAATTCGGACAGTTTAAATTAATGGACGAAGCATCGGCAGGACTTAAGGATGCTGCAAAAATCAAACGTGAAAGCATAGTACAAAGAGTGGCTAAGGCAAAAGAAATTATTAATTCAGCGCAGAATGACAGTTTTATTCTTTGGCATGATCTTGAGGAGGAACGGCACGAGATAAAAAGGCAGATTGAGGGCGTAACCGATATTTACGGATCTATGGACTTAGACACACGAGAGCAAAGAGTTATTGATTTTGCAGAGGGTAAAATACAGCTGTTCGCTACAAAAAAGATATTATCGGGATCAGGTTGTAACTTTCAAAAACATTGCCACAGAGCGATATTTGTCGGTATTGATTACAAATTTAACGACTTCATTCAGGCTGTACATCGTATATACCGATTTTTACAGACAGAACAAGTAATCATCGATATAATTCATATGGACACCGAAGATGAGATTTTAAAAGAACTAATGGAAAAATGGAAGCGATTTGATTATCAGTCTGAAAAAATGGCGCAGTTAATACGAAAAAACGGATTGTCAAGTACAGATTCTATTGCCGAAAAAATGAAAAGAAGTATAGGAGTAAAGAGAGTGGAAGTAAAAGGAGAAAAGTATAGATACATAAATAACGATTGTATTTTAGAATGCGATCAAATGAAAGAAAACAGCGTTGGTGCGATCATCACATCAATACCTTTTGGCAATCATTATGAATACACGCCGAGTTACAACGATCTCGGACACAACGAGGATAACGACAGATTCTTTGAGCAAATGGACTATCTGACACCTAATTTGCTGAGAATACTTAAGCCCGGCCGTGTAGCCTGTATACACGTTAAGGACCGTATTTTATTTGGTAACGCAACAGGTGATGGTATGCCGACAGTAGACCCTTTTTCCGATTTAACTGTAATGCACTTTATGAAACATGGTTTTAAGTACATGGGCAGGATTGCCGTTACCACAGACGTGGTAAGAGAAAACAATCAGACGTATCGGTTGGGATGGACTGAGCAATGTAAGGATGGCTCTAAAATGGGCGTAGGTTGCCCCGAATATGTTTTACTCTTCAGAAAACTCCCGACCGATACAAGCAAGGCTTACGCTGATGAACCGGTGAGAAAATCAAAAGAGGATTATTCAAGGGGGCGTTGGCAGATAGACGCTCACGCTTATTGGCGTTCAAGCGGTAACAGGCTGATTTCAAAAGATGAACTTAAACAGGTACCCGTAAATAATCTGCAACGTATTTATTCAGAATTTTCAAAAACCCATGTCTACGATTATAAAGAACATATAAGGCTTGCCGAAGAACTTGACAAAGATGATAAACTTCCAGCAACTTTTATGGTTGTTGCTCCCTCTTGTTGGAATGATACTGTGTGGGACGACATAAACCGAATGAGGACGCTTAATGCAGATCAGAAGCGCAGAGATCTACAAATGCACGTTTGTCCGTTACAGCTGGATATTGTGGAACGTCTTATCACACGATACACAAATCCTGATGATGTGGTGTTTGACCCTTTTGGCGGAATAGGTACAGTGCCTATGACGGCTATAAAAATGGGGAGATATGGTCTAGCCTGTGAGCTTAACTCCGACTACTTCCGGGATGGCGTAGGCTACTGCAAGACAGCGGAAGATAATTTACTAACACCGACTTTGTTTGATTTTATGGAGGACACAAATGAAACTAAAACGGCAGCAACCTAAACCGCCAAAGTATTTCGGACGGTATCAAAACGGATTTAATCAGACTGAGGGCAAGGATAGGAGTAAATCAAGGAAGAGGACAAAACAAAAATGACATTTATAGATTTTTTTGCAGGTGTAGGAGGCTTCCGCAAGGGTTTAGAATTAGCAGGACATAAATGTTTAGGTTTTTGCGAATATGATAAATTTGCGGTGCAGTCCTATCAGGCAATACATAACAGGGAGGAAAAACAATGACTGATATTAGATGCATCATGGATAAATGTATCCATAATATTGACGGACATTGTGATTGCAATATTATATTTATTGATAATTACGGAGAATAATGAGGGAAGAACGAGAAGAAAAGGAGCATGAGAAATGAAAATTGGCGATAAAGTTGTAATGAACGATAAATACCATATTAGCGAACAAAACAAAGGTAAGATTTGGACGGTATGCTCTGAGCCGTGGAATTGCTGTGGAACAAGCGTTGTATTGCTTGAAGGCAGGAGCGGCGGCTATGCCGTTGACGGGCTGACTGTCGTTGAGGGAGCGTGAAATGAATACTGCAAAAGCGATGTCAATATTTATAGACATCAATAACCCAAAATACACGGAACAAGAAAAAGCATTAGCAATAAACATAGTTTTGAAAATGCCTACACACAACAGCATATCAAAATACTGTATGCTAAACGTTATAAATTGGCTATGGAGTGAGCATTATGAATGGGAACAGGAGGACTAAAAATGCGTGAAATAATAGTTGAAACAACGTTACCTTACACACATCTTCTTTATGTTAGAAAATATTCTATATTTACCAATAAATATGAACTTTATATTGTTGGTGTAAATACTAAAGATATTTTCCACACGATGGGAGAATACTTGTATCGTAGCGAAACGCAAGTCGAGAGAATAGACCAAGCGAAATGCACACAAGAAAAACTTGACTTTTGGGCAAAAGAAGGATATGAGATTTATGAATTTAAGGACAAATACAATGTTGCTGCAAACGCACAATCTACCGCAGACATGCAGGAGGTTAGGCATGGACATTGGGAAACAGGATATTTCCACGACAGGGTATGCAGTTGTTGTACACATCCCGACAATGATTTGGACGATTATCCACACCATTATTGCCCTAACTGCGGCGCAAAAATGGACAAGGACGGTGATTAGATGTTCCAAGCATACATACAAGTCTTAAAAGAAAAACTAAAGAAAGAACACAAAAATAATAACTAATTTATAAGGAGATATAATGAGCAGAATAAACGACAATGCCAAAAGAACGCACGATATAAAAATCAGCGTTTCGCTGTGTGATAAAATTATAGGAGGCAGAGATTATATCGTATTAAACAACGGAGATTTTAAAAACGGGGACAAGCTTTTGTTTTATCCGATAAAGCCGCCCGACGTGGAAACCATATTTAATCACGAAATCATTGACCGTCATGCGTACATAACCGATGTCGATATATTGGGCAACGGTAAAACAGTTGTAAGGTTTTCCATTTTGAATGATAAGAATTTTTGATTAAGGACGAAGTATATGATTCAAACGATAAAACAGCGAATATCCTGCGTTGATTATGCGCAGAGGTACGGACTTGATATACGAAAATCAGGCGACAGAACAATATCTTTAAGCGGTGGAAGCAACGACACCGCTTTAGTCGTTTACGATGACTGGTTTTATGATTTTAAACTCAGCCAGGGTGGAGATGTTATTGACTTCTGTGCGCTTTTAAAATACAACGGCGACCGAAAGGAAGCTATTCACGAGCTTGCTGATATTACAGGGGTTGAGCTTAAATCTGCTCCGAGCGCTGACTGGGTGAAGTATACTCAGAACTTGAACAATAAAATTCAAAAGTGTCATGAAAGCATTCCTATTAATATTCTTGATTATCTTCACAGCCGTGCGATAACTGACGAAACTATTTTAAGACTTAAAATAGGCTATGACGAAAAAGAAAAGCGTATAGTTATTCCGTATTGGAAAAACGGATATATCTGCTACACTATCTCCCGTGCAACAGAGCTTAATCAAAAGATCAAATATAAAAAAGCCCCTCTTGACGGAAACAATGAAAATGTTCCTTGGGGCTTACATACATTAGACAGAAATTCCGACCTGCTTGTCATCTGTGAAGGTGCATTCGATGCCATATCCTTTGAGCAGGAGGGCTATCCGGTGCTTGCGACAATGGGAGGATTCTTCTCAAAATCACAGCTTCAAATGCTTAAATCAATAGCCAAAAACTTCAAGCAAATTATGCTTACCTTTGACAACGATGAAGCAGGTGTTTCATTTACAAAATCGCTGTCGGAATTTCTTTTTAACAATCATATTCAGTTTATTACAGCACAGATACCCGATAAATACAAAGACATTTCGGAATACTATGCAGACGGTAACAGCCTTGACAATCTTGTTAAACGTGCCGAGAGCGGCATAGTGGCTCTTTGCAAACATATAACTGACAAGGACGATTTCAAGCGATTTGCATTTAACGCTTCAAGATTTATCGACAAGCCCGACCTTGCGGAGCTTTTTGAAATAGCGAAACAAAATCTATCGGACGTGTCTACAATATGGCTTTCGGAGCTTAAGAAAAAGTGCTTTTCTGCGCCGAGCGAGAATCAGATCGCAAATCTTATAACTGAAAAACATAAGCTGAGATATATCGAGGAGCTTGGCTTTTACGAATACACAAATAAAAATTATTGGCAGCACAAAAACGACACCGAAATATTATCGTATATAGGGGATGAGCTTGGAATTTATCGGACAGGCTCGCGCACAAGATCAATTCTTACACTTATAAAATCTGATACGGTGACAACGGAGCTGTTTAATCAAAAACCGCTTTTTAATTTCTTAAACGGCACGCTTGATTTGACAACTCTTAAATTTCGACCGCACTCGCCATCCGACTTGTGTTCTATGCAGGTGGATTACATATATAACCCTAATATGCGCTCCGAAAAGTGGGATACATTCATAAATCAGATTGCGGCTTACGATTCTAAGCGCATTGCTTTGCTTCAGGAGATAGCAGGGTATATTCTGTTTCCGAACTGCGAGCTTCAGAAGTGCTTTTTCTTGCTTGGAGACGGCGCAAACGGTAAGTCTGTTTATCTTGATATTCTGACTCATATTTTCGGCGAGGAGCAAACTTCAAACGTTGAACTTTCTTCACTCTGCGAGCCGTTTCAGCGCATACAGCTTTTAAACAGCATTTTAAATATTTCATCTGAAACCAAATCCGACGTACATGGCTGCGAATCTATTTTCAAGCAGGTAGTTGTAGGCGACAGAATAAACGGCTGTTACAAAAACAAGAATTTTATTTCTTTTAATTCAAGAGCAAAGTTTCTGTTCGCTACAAACGAGATTATATCCGCAAGGGATCTCACGTTTGGACTTGAGCGGCGTATATGCTTTATAAAATTCCCGATGAAGTTTATTGACGATCCTGATCCACATAATCAGCTTGAGCTTAAGGCAAATAAAAACCTTACGAGAGAGCTTTTAGAGGAGCTTCCGGCGATATTCAACTGGTGCCTGACAGGATATAAAATTCTTCTGAAAACCAAAGCGTTCACGCAGACTGATGACGAGCAGGTGCTTCTTAACGATTTCAGGGAAACGATAAATCCCATTTATGTTTTTATACAGGATACAAATTTCCCGACAGGACTTATCTCAAACACAGAGCTTTATGATATGTATAGGAGCTGGTGTGAAGAAAGTGGTCATAAAACAAGATCGAGAACATCGTTTCTCAAGGCTTTTGCGCAGTCAAAGCCTGCGAATTTTATAAACAAACGAACAGAATCCGTCAGAGGCTATATTATTGACAATCAGGAAGACCGGAATTGTGACGACAGTATACTTGACGATATTTTACTTGATTAAGGGAGGGAGTAAATTGACGCTTAGAGAGCTTAATTCGTACCGATCGAGCTGCAAGGAGATTGAGTACTTAGAAAATCAGATACGAACGCAGGTTGTATTTAATTATGTAAACGACAAGTCCGAAAGCTCTTCGTATGCTCAGAAATTAGATGAAATAGACGCTATGACTAAGCAGGAGTTTCAAAGAAACGAGCTTTTAAAGCAGGCACGTTCAAGGGCGCTGTCCGAATATAATAAACTGACGGAGTATATTTCGCATATTCCCGACAGTCAGACGAGAACTATTTTTTATCTAAGGTTCATAGAATGTCTTAAGTGGAACAGTATAGCCGACCGAATAGGCGGCAATAATACTGAGGACAGCGTTAAAAAGAGGTGTTATAGATATGTGGGGAAGGGGTAGGGATGTGGGTGCAAAGTATACAAAAATTAGCAAAAAACTATATAAAAAACTAGAACAACAATTGTTCTAGTTTTTTTAGAATCAAGAATATTGGCAATAAAGATATTCTTTTGTTCCATATCATCCGCCATCACCGGTGTGTCTTATTTTTGCTATTATAAATACACCCACATAAAAACACAATATTTATTAGCGATATACAAAATCCTAAAATAATAAATACAGGCTCTAAAATCAAAATAAAAGCAACCATTAAGATTAAGCTAACAAAAGAGAGTATTAACCAAATTAACAATTTCTTTTTATCTTCTTTAATAAAAAATAAACACCCAAAAATTAAATGAACAGCAAAAAAAAATGCAGAAATCATCAAAAATGATGATTCATTAATACTGCCGGGCATACTTTTAAATAAATATAAAAGCAAAAATATAAGGAATAAAGATACAATCAAGAAGATAATAGCACCGATTAAAA
>CABUAH010000007.1 GCA_902489475.1 uncultured Oscillospiraceae bacterium
TAAAAGCAAAAATTTCATAAAATTAATAAGCAAACAGGATTTAGAACTAGTATTACGTTGTTCCACTACATTTGATTTTGTGACTTTAGCAGCATTTATCCATTTTTGTTTGCACCTAAGATTGGCTTCTCGTATATGCTTAATGTCATCCATTTGAACATTAATATCTTTCATTCGCTTTTCAAGTTTAAGATATTCCTCATCATCTGTTTCATTTATTTGAGATTTTTCAATTTTTTTGATTTTATCTTCAATCTCAGCACATTCCTTTGATAGAGTTGATAACTGGTTTGATAATTCTTCAGCATCTGACAATGACGGTAGGAAGTCCTGCTTAGCTTTATTAATTTCTGCCACATTTTTAACCATGTACAATTGCTCCACAACACTTGATATGTTACTACTTCATCTAAAATGAGACTCTATGTCTCACTTATGATAAATTTATTGTAGCACATCCTACAACAAAGCAAAGTCGAAATACGTCGAATATGCTTAAATCATACAAATAATGGTACAAATTTTTACGTTTTAATTTTTGGTGAAGTGATCGGGAATTGCACCCGATAAACTACTCACTTCATATAGTGCAGACGATTGCTCACCTGCACACAGAAAAGAAAGGTGCTGCTTGATGCAGCGTAGTGAAGTGTTTGGGAGTTGCACCCAAATATTTCTCTTGCACTTCATAAGTCCTCTGCGTTGGGAATACAGAGAACTTACTACAAGTAAGGTGGACAGTTGCAGAGTTGCACTGCAAGGGAACACAAAGCCTAAAACTGTTACTGTCCATAAAAAGTGGGACATTATGTCCCACTTCAACACATAGGAGTGGGCGTATGCGGAGTTGCACCACAAAAGGAAAACCATTTCAAACCTTGAGACTCTCACGCCCATTTCTAAGCAACCCCAAAAAGTATATGTCCCATTTTTTTATTCTCCTCAACTTTAATACGATCTGTATTATATAAAAGAATTAATACAGAAAAGAATCACCGAAATAAGTGTTCCACCGCTGATTACCGTCCAACCGATACCAAAATATGGCGTTTTTCCTTCTGATCTTTCAGTGTAAATAATAAATACACTCAACATAATAGCCACAATGCTTATAATTATTAAAAAGATCCATTCAAAAATCATATTTTCACCTCCTCTAATTTCTCATCAATTCGTTGAGTAAACTTCTTAGCCAGATTATATTTCACAATCATATTTTTGGGGAACAACAGATACTCAAAATACAAATAAAAGCAATAATTGCTATAATGCCAATACAAAAGTCAATAATCGGATTGTCTTTCATGTTATTCACCAAACCTTTCCGAAGCTTCAATGATCATTTTTATAATATCTTCGTTAGAAACATTCTGCAAGTTAGTGTTTCTGTCACGAAGAATGTCTAGAAGCTCTGCAATATAAAGTATATTTTTGAGATTAACAGTATCATCACCTTTTGTATTATCAGGTTCTGTGTCATCTTTTTGAGCAAAAAACAAATTGAGAAGTGCTTCCTCGTTAAACTCCTCTCCGCTTTCTTCGCAGGAATCAGCAAGGTCCTCTGCCATGTTTGCCTTTTTTAGATTTACATTAAACTTTACTCTTTTACCTACATTGATAATAAAATTGGCAAAAACCCTTTGCTGTTCCTTTGTGAGGTTTTGCAATGAGGTGAATGCTTCAACGGTTATTACATTACTATCGCAAAGGTGCTGTAATTCTTCAATGCAATCAATCATACACAAATATCGAGTGCAAGTTCTGCGATTGATACCGAACATTTCTGCAATGTCAGACACCTTTTTGCCTCTTGTTTTGAATCCGCAAAGAATTTTTGCAAGTGACGATGGTGATTTATTAAGTCGGTATATGTTACTGTGACATACAAATTCAAATTCTTTGTCCGGAGAAATCTTTATAACATCAGCTTTTATAGTACGTTTCCTCAGCTTTTTCATAGCTTCAAGACGTCTGTGACCGGAAAGGACAACATACTGATTGTTGCCGACTTGTTTAACTTTGATTGGTTCAAGTTGACCGTTTGCTGCTATTGACATTACAAGCCTATTTAAATCTTCTTCATCAATATCGAATGGCTGAAATTCACCGTACTCATCAACGTATGGCGAAATGTTCTCAATAGGAATCTCAAGCGATTTGCTTAATGGTTGCTTTGATTTAACCATAGGCAGATTAAAGTCTTGAATATCTTCTGCGTTGCGTGTAGCTCGCATTGTATCTATAATACTCATTTTAATATCTCGCTTTCTTCAATTCTTTTCAGAAATTCTATAGATAAGTTGCAGTAAAAATCGGATAGAGTATTTTTTTTACGGTGTATGTTTTTTGCAATAACGCAGGGCAGATGTATGTTATTTGCTTCTTCTATCTGTGCTTTTCTGTCAGGAATCTGTGTTTCAAAAAGGTATTCGCTATATTCAGCTCTTGCACTGGAAAGGAGATCCTTAGCAATGTTTGATTGTTCTGTTACCTTATTAAGTACGATGCCGATTATACTTACATTGCTATATCTGCGAGAAATTTTTTTAACTACTTCGGAAACATCATATAAACTATTGATGCCAACCTCTGTAATAGGCATTGCATAATTAACACCGTAAAGTATCTGAGGAACAAGATGAGCAACAAGGCTGTCTTTGCAGTCGATAAAAACAAAATCATAGCTCTTAAACATTTCATCTCCCAGTACTTTTGCAAAACACATATTATCCTCTTCGGAATCAGAAAGGTTTCGTGGAAGAATTTCAAGAGTGTGTCGATTTGCAGGCATATAATCAAGCCCGTACTCCGTGTGTTTGATAAATCCTTTTTTATCATCGGAAGAGACAATAGGGAAGTCAACACCTTCGAGCTGATCGTATATGTACTCGCTTATGGTTTTTGTTTTAATTTTCGGCGGTACATATCCAAGGTTTGAAGATAGATCTTGCTGAGGATTAAGATCAACAACAAGTACTTTCTTCTTTTGATTAATAACTAGTGATCCGGCAAGGTTTAATAAAGTTGCGGTCTTGCCAACACCGCCTTTTTCACTTACTACAGCGATTGTCAATGGTTTTTTCATGTTTATCCTCCTTTAAATATAAAAAGTGGGACTTTATGTCCCACTCGTTTAACATACTTTAGGCAAAATACTGTAACAGCTTTTTAGATTGTTGTTAATAGTATCTGCTATTTTTTTATTCACTTTTCCGTGTATATAAATGTTACCGGTTGTTTTAACATCAGAATGACCTAGGTACAAAGAAACATCTTTTAAGTCAAATCCAAACTCTTCATGTAAGAAAGTAGCACAGGAGTGACGAAGGTCGTGAAATCGGACGCTGGTATCAAAGTCGTTATCTTTAAGTATCTTTTTAAAATGCCTGGAAAGATTTTGCGGATTTATTAGTCCGCCGTATTTACCTAAGCATACATATTCAAGATTTTGTTTGCTGTATTTTGGAGATTTTGCTCTTTCACTTTGCTGCTGCTTAATTTTTTTTAGCTCAGAAACCACAAAATCTGATAACGGAATAGAACGTCGTGATGATGCATTTTTTGTGCTTTCACTTAATACAAGATTGTTTTTATGTCCTTCAACGTCATAGGTTCTAACATAAGTTGATCTTATGTAGGCAACTCTTTTTTCAAAATTAATATCCTTCCATCGCAGCCCCAATGCTTCAGATCGTCTTAATCCAAGAAGCGAAGATAATAGGACAGGCGGATAATCATTTAGACATTTAGCAACTTCTAATAGTCTTAATATCTCAGCGAATGATAAAGTGTGGTAGTCGAACTTATCTGTTTTAACAGCGTCAGTTTTCTTAACCAAGTTTTCTTTCACATCGTTGTGCTTATATGCAAAAGAAAAAATCGTCCTTAAAGTTGAACGATGGCTTTTGACAGTCTGAGCTGACAAGCCGTCATCAAGTTTGGACGATAAATACCTTTCAATATCAGTGCTTGTGATTGTTTCTAAATAGAAATCTTTGAAGAATGGCTTGAAGTGTTTCTCTATATGTATCTTATAGCCACTGTAAGTACTAGGCTTTACTTTGTTCTTTTTTATGTTAAGCCATTGATCAAAGTATTCATTTATAGGTGTCTTTGTGTTTTGTTCTCTCATTTCAAGTTCGTGTTTTAGCCTCAAATTTTCTGAAGCCAGCTGAAGACACATTTCTTTGTACATTTCAATACTTTCATTTTGTGTATTCATCATAACAACTCCCTTTCAATGTTGATATAGATGTTTATTATAACACAATTATTGTAAAAATTGGACAGAATTTAACATTTTAAGTCTAATTCTGATATCTCTCTGAACAAAAACTGTCCAGAGAGTAAATAAGTAATAGTATTTTTGTATATTTATAGACTAAATCTTTTTGCCTGCGTGTGTGCAGCTGTTAAGCTGTATTGACATCTGTGGTTACAGGGGAGTTGTTGATTCCTTTTAGCCGCTGTGTGCAAGACTGCTTGCAAGTATTCTAGTCTACGGGTTGCCGTTCTTCGTAGGTGTATATACTCTCGTAAGTTTTCAAAAGATGTACTCGCTCAATCACGGTTGCCTTGTTGTTTAATTGCTTTGTGAGATTATGCTTAGTCGCATTTACAACAAACAGTTATCCAATGGGTTCTGTTAGTCAGAGCTTTTGAAACGCTCAGAAATCCTCCGATTTTCGTCTGTTGTTAAATTTTCAAGCTGCATTTGGCTGCAACTTGAATTCTGTACATAAAAAAAGAAGCAACCAATTGTATAATTGATATACAATTGGCACTTCTTACCTTTTTGTATGTGGCGGAGAGGGTGGGATTCGAACCCACGGTACGTTGCCGTATCACTGGTTTTCAAGACCAGCTCCTTAAACCACTCGGACACCTCTCCAAGTATTCTTAATATCATTAAACTAAACATTTATTTGTTTTAATTAATGTTAAATATTCAGGGCTTGTATCAGCCGACTTAAATATTATACAGTAATGACAACCATTTGTCAATAGCAAATTTATATTTTTTTTATAGGTCTAAATTGCAATATCAAATAGGACATTATTGAAAATAAAATCAGCAAAAAAGCGTGCCGAGAAAATCGACACGCTTCGGTTGTTGAAAATATTAGTATGAAGCTATGATAATCAGAACATATTAGAGAAATCTTCTACCATGCTGCCAATTGCTCTCATCGCTTTTCCTGCGTTTGATTTCATTTTTTTCTTGTCCTTGTGATTAGCACAGCACATAGCATATGTTGCAGCTCCAACAACCATACCAACGCTTACGCCTTTAGCAAGAGATGTGATATTAATACTCATATTGTTTACCTCCATTCGTTTTTAATATTATCCGCAGAGTTTTTTCTTCTATTCATAAGCTGTTGCGTTAATTTTTAAAATATGATATAATAACCTTAAAATAAATCAGCAAAAGCTGATTTATCGTGCATTCGCATGATTCGGCTGTCACCGCCATTTAAGAACATTGAAACATAAATTTGGACTTTGCCCTGCGGCTGTCGCCGCTCATTGTGCTTTGCGCAATGAAATTTTGATATAATTTAACAGATGAGATTAAAAAGATGTATAAATTGTATGGAGTTAAGCAGATGAACAAAATTAAAAAAGTTTGTGCTATCAATGATATTTCCGGTATAGGAAGATGTTCGCTTACGGTAATTATTCCTGCACTTTCTAGTATGGGAATACAAGTTTGTCCTGTTCCTACAGCGGTTTTTTCAGCGCACACAGGTTATCATGAATTTATTAAAAGAGATTTAACTGATTTTTTAGAGCCTGCCCTTGAGCAATACAAAAAGCTGGGGATAGAATTTGACTGTATTTTCAGTGGTTTTTTAGGTTCTGAGGAACAGATTGACCATGTTTTACAATTTTTTACAAAGTTTGAAAACTCGCTTAAGGTTGTAGATCCTGTAATGGGTGATAACGGAAAAAGATATAAAACGGTAACGGATAACCATATAAAAAGAATGACGGATTTGGTGAGAGTCGCCGATATTATTACTCCGAATATTACCGAAGCGGCAATTTTATTGAACGAGGAATATCCGAACCGACCTCTTTCATCGCAAACTATAAAAAGCTGGGCAGTAAGACTTTCGGAAAAGGGACCAGATACAATTGTTATCACGAGTGTTGAGCTTATGGACGGAACGCTTTGCAATGTAGGTTTTGATAAGCGCCATAACAGCTTTTGGAAAGTGCCGTGTGAATATGTTCCGGCACATTATTCGGGAAGCGGAGATTTGTTTTCAAGTGTTTTGGTCGGAGGAATTTTAAAGGATGACAGCTTGCCTATAGCAATGAACAGAGCGACAAGCTTTACGGAGCTTGCAATAAAAACAACATACAGCTATATGAATGAGCCGCTTGACGGAATAATGCTGGAAAAGTGTTTGAGTTGGCTAACGGCGGATCAAATTTTAAAAGATTATAAAAAGCTTTAAGAGGTGAAAATTATGCTTAAACAAAACAAGTATGAAATTATTAAAAAGAGTGAAATTGCTGAGGGAATATTTGACTTTACGATTTTGTGTGAAGATGTTGCGACGATCGCAGAGCCGGGTCAGTTTGTCCATATCAGCGTACCCGGATATTTTTTAAGACGTCCGATTTCGATATGTGAAATAGATAAGGATAGGGGAACTATACGCATAGTGGTTCAGGTTCGAGGCAACGGAACCGAAGCTATGTCAAAACTCGAAGTGGGAGAAAAAATGGACTTGTTAGGACCTCTCGGCAACGGGTTTACGATAAATGACAGCAACGACTCTGTGGTTCTGATCGGCGGTGGAATAGGAACTCCTCCTATGCTTGCGCTTGCGGATATTTACAAAGAAAAAGCAGCGGTAATAACAGGCTTTCGAACAAAATCCCTTTCTATTTTAAGCGATGACTTTAAAAACACAGGAGCAAGGCTTACTCTGTGTACGGACGACGGAACGCTCGGAAGAAAAGGCTTTGTAACAGATGCGCTTTTGGAAGAAATCAAAAATAATAAGCCTAAAAAGGTTTATGCCTGCGGGCCTATGATAATGCTTAAGGGCATAAGTGAAATTTGCAGAAAAAATGATATAGATTGTGAAATATCGCTTGAGGAAAGAATGGCTTGCGGTGTGGGAGCATGCTTGGGATGTGCTGTGAAGCTATGCCGTGACGGAAATGAATTTTACGGCCATGTCTGCAAGGACGGACCTGTATTTTCTTCAAAGGAGGTAGTTTTTTAATGGCAAATCTAGGTGTTAATTTTTTAAATGTGGATTTTAAAAATCCTTTGGTTACAGCCTCCGGTGCATACGGCTACGGAAGAGAGTATGAATCCCTTTACCCTTTAAGTGAGCTTGGAGGAATTTCAACAAAGGGTACTACTTTAAAGGTGAAGGATGGAAACCCTCCGCCGAGAATTGCAGAAACTCCTATGGGAATGCTCAATTCAGTTGGACTTCAAAACGGAGGAATTGAAAAGTTTTTAAACTATGAGCTTCCAAACCTTATGACAAAGAACATCAGAATTATTGCGAATGTCGCAGGAGCTACGGTTGAGGAGTGCGTTGAGCTTGTAGAAAAGCTGAACGGAACAGCTGTTGATATGATAGAGCTTAATATCTCATGCCCTAACGTGAAACAAGGCGGTGCTGCGTTTGGTACAAATCCTGTCACAGCAGGAGAAATCACCCGTGCAGTAAAGGATGCAACAACACTTCCGCTTATGGTAAAGCTGTCTCCGAATGTAACAAGTATTACAGAAATTGCAAAAAGCGTTGAAGCGAACGGAGCGGATGCGGTTTCTTTAATAAATACTCTTCTCGGAATGAGAATAGATATTAACACAAGACGGCCTGTTTTGAAAAATAATGTCGGAGGACTATCCGGACCTGCTGTTTTCCCGATAGCCGTCAGAATGGTATGGCAGGTTGCAAATGCAGTAAATATTCCTGTGTGCGGAATGGGCGGAATTTCGTCGGGGGAGGACGCTATAGAGATGATGATGGCAGGCGCTTCGCTTTTGCAGGTAGGCGCTGCAATATTTAACGACGCATACGCTCCTGTAAAAATCGTTCGTGAAATGAACGAATGGTGCGATAAGAACGGAGTGCGTGATATTAATGAGATCATCGGAACGGTAAAGCCATGGTAAAAGTTTTTATGTGCTATGCAAATTTTGCATAGCAGAGCGTGGTAGGCAAAGCCGACCACGCTCCCCATGGGACAAACGCACTCGCTTCGATAGCTGCGCCCATCTCGCTCTGTGTTTTTCCCCTAGGGAACCCCTTTTCGTCGGAAATCGGCTCATACCGCCGATTTCCTCTCAAGGTGTCGCTTCGTCGGCGCATGTCCGCCTACGCGATAATAATTTAAAGGTGTACTTTCTCAAAGACTGTGCTATGCAAATTTTGCATAGCACTTTGCATATAAAATAAAATCACTCCAATAATGATTTTCAAAAGGAGTGGTTTTATGAAAGAATTTTTAAAAAATAAAATGGCGGTTTCAATGGCGGCAGCGCTTATGATTTGTCTTGTGATATCGCCTTTCAAACCGATCGAGCAGTCTTTTTTGTTTCCGGAAATAACAGCTTTTCCATCAATAGAGCTTGACGAAGAAAAGACCGAAGAAAAATTTGAGGCGAGATTTTTCCTGTTTGACTTTTTCAGGGAACTTTTTTGTACAGATGAAGATTGACTGAAATTCAAAAAAACGCTATAATAATATTACTGAATCGAAGGGGGAGTGAGTATGCTTAAACTGATAACGGGAGCTGTAAACAGCACAAAGAGCATTGAAATGACAAAAAGTGTAAAGGAAGCTCTAAATGCCGGTCAAGAGGTAATTGTTATTGTTCCCGACCAGTTTTCTTTTGAATATGACAAGGAGCTTTACAGCGAAGTCGGAGCAAAGGCTTTTAATTCTATGGAAGTAATAGCGTTTAACCGATTGTGTGAAAAGATAGTAAAGCTCGAAGGTGGCGATCCCGGTGATTTTACGGACAATTATTCAAGGCTTATTTGTATGTTTAACGCAGTGAGTGCATTTCAAAGATCGGGCAACGCAAAATACTTTAAAAAAGCACTTCATAAAACGGGATTTTGTAAGGAAATGACTGAGCTTTTTGATGAGCTTACAAGATCCGGAATTGCTGCGTCAGAGCTTTTGGAGGCAGGAATCAAATCCGGCGGAATATTAAGCGATAAGACAAGCGATATCTCCGAAATTTTTGAGCTATATGAAGACGAGCTTATAAAGAGAGGACTTAAGGATAATTCAAATCTTCAGTCTGAAGCTGTAAAAGCGGCGAGAAGCTCTCACTTTTTTAAGGACAAAACGATTTTCATACATGAGTTTTCAGATTTTTCATATGATGAGTATGAGCTGATAACATTGATTTTGAGCGAAGCGAAAGAGTGTGTTATATCCCTTGTAGAAGGGTTTGGCGAAAATTCTCTTTCCAGTCTTTCGCCGTTTAAAACAACCGTAAAAACAAAGTCAAAGCTTATATCCATTGCAAAATCAATGGGCGAAACTGTAAAGGTTATAAAAGCAGAGGGAAGCTTATTTAACAGCAGCGCCGTTGAGTATCTGTCAAAAAACATATTTTGCACAGCAAAGAAAGAATACAAGGGTGTAAACGACGGAATAGAGGTTGTAAAATCCAGAAGTATATATGAGGAAGCCGAGTATGCGGCGGCAAAAATTACTAAGCTTTGCAAAGAGGGGTATTCTTACAAAGACATAGCGATTATCACAAGAAATATCGGTGAGTATTATCCGGTAATTGAAAGTGTTTTTGAAAGATATGATATTCCTGTTTTCGGGCATATGAGTCAAAGCTCTCTGATGTCGCCGTTGATGATTTATGTTTCCTGCATTTTTGATTGCGTGATGTCAAGGGATTTTTCAACGGAAAATATTTTGAGATACATAAAATCTCCGTTTTCAAAGATCAGTGAAGAGGAAGCCTGCGTTCTTGAAGATTATGTTTATAAATGGGGTGTTGACAAGAAGCTTTGGGAAGAGGATTTTACAGGTGCAAACACTGAGAGCGAGATCGAGTTAGTACATATCAATAAAATAAGAAAAGCGGTTATTTCTCCGCTTCAAAAATTTAAAGAGAACTCTAAAGGAAAAACCGCAGATGAAATATGCTTGGCTCTTAACGAGCTTTTTAACGACATAGCTTTGTCGGACAGAGCATTTTACATTTTGTCTAAGAACATGGAAAGCGGCGATGCTGAGCTGCTTGAAAGGGCAAGGGAGTTTAAACAGATATGGCGGCTGTTTTTGTCGTCAATTAGTTCTGTATATAAAAATCTCAAGGGTGAAAAAATATCACTTAGAAGATTTTTCGACCTTTTAAAAATTCTGATTTCCTCTGTGACAATTTCAAATCCGCCTGAATCCTTGGACGCTATTGCTGTTGCAAGGGCAGAGCATTCAAGACTGTCAAAACAGAAAGTGTGCTTTGTTGTGGGACTTAATGACGGACTTTTTCCTGCTGTTACAAAGGAAAAATCACTGCTTACAGAAAGGGACAAAGATCGTCTTAAATCCAGCGGAATTAATTTTTTGGAGAGCACACCGAAAAGATTTGATACAGAGCGTTTAATTACATATATTGCACTTGCAACTCCGACCGATAGGCTTATTTTAAGCTATTCGCTTACGGATACAGATACCGAGTGTAAGCCGAGAAGAAAATCAAGCGTTATAACTGATGTTTTGCAGATGTTTTCGGACGATATCCAAATAAGCGCAGCTGATATGCCTGCTTCGTTTTACGGAGCAAGCGAAAAGAGCGCATTTTATAAGTATTTTGATTATGTTTCAACAGATAAGGCAAAAGCAAAAGCCGTGAGGAACGAGCTTTGTAAAAGCGATGCATATAAAGAGAAGTTTGAATATTTTGACAGTTTGTCGGAAAACAAAGAGCATGAGCTTTCTAAAGATGCTGCGAAATCAACTTTCTTTTCAAATGATTTGAATTTGTCTGCAACAAGGGTAGAGGATTATTACAAGTGTTCGTTTAGTTATTTTTGCAAAAACGGGCTTAAGATCTATCCTGTGAGGAAGGTAGAGATTTCTCCTGCGGCAAGAGGAAATCTAATTCACTTTTGTCTTGAGGAGATAATGTGTAAAAGAGAAAACGGAAAATTGTTTTATGATCCTGATTTTGAAAAACTTACAGACGATCGGATCAAGGCAAAGATACACACTCTTTGTGCTGATTATTCAAACAGAGAATGGGGAGGTGACTTTGCTAAAACAAAGCGCTTTTACGAATCGGTCAGAAAGCTTGAAACTGCGGTGTTTTATGTTGTTAAAAACATATTGGGAGAGTTTGAAAAATCGCTGTTTCGCCCAGTTGCATTTGAATACGACCTTAAGAATCAGGATGGTAAAAGCTTGCTTAGAATAAAAGTTGATGACGAAGCTTGCATAAACATTTTCGGAAAAATAGACAGGGTAGACGTTTATGATGAAAACGGCACCCGATACATAAGAATCATTGACTATAAAACGGGCGGAAAGGTTTTAAGCCTAAGCGATTTGTACAACGGACTTAATATGCAGATGATAATTTATCTCTTGGCATTAATTGATAGCGACAATGAAATAACTGAAAACAAAAATCCCTATCCTGCCGGTATTTTATATATGCCTGCAAAGTATGTGGGCAATTTTGTGGACAGAAAAGCCGGCGTTTTCGATTTGGCTGACGATCTTAAAAACCAGCTTGAAGATATGAGAAACAAAGCGTTCAAGCGTGACGGACTTATAGCTGAAAATGATATTTCTATAGCTGCGATGGACAAGGCAATAAGCGGAATTTATGCACCGGTAAAAACAAAAAGGGATAAAAGCTTTACAGAAAACTCAAAGCTTATGGACGAAAAACTGTTTTTTGCCCTGTGTGAATTTACAAAAAATAAAATCAGCGATATGGGTGAGCGGCTTTTGAATGGAGATATAAAGGCTAAGCCTGTTATGTCAGGAACTGACAAAGCCTGCAAATACTGCGAGTATTGGTCGGTATGCGGAAATTACGGCGACAGAGAACCAAGGCTTGTAAGCCCGGAGGATGAAGCAAAGCTTTATGCCGAGCTTGACGAAATAGCAAAGGGGGAAATAGATAATGCCGAATTGGACTGAAGACCAGCTAAAGGCGATAAATACACAGGATAAAGGCGTTATAGTTTCCGCCGCCGCAGGAAGCGGAAAGACAGCTGTTTTGGTTGAGAGAACAATAAGAATGCTGTGCGACACAGAAAAAAAGATCGAGGCGGATAAGCTTTTAGCCGTTACTTTTACAAAAGACGCAGCTTCACAGATGAAGGAAAAGCTTGCGGCTGCGCTTGAAAAGAGAATACGGGAAAATCCCGAAAATGAATGGATCGTTTCACAGCAGGAAAAATTGGCTCTGGCACAGATCACAACAATTAACAGCTTTTGCTATGATTTTGTAAGAAATCATATACACGAGTTTGATTTTGAAAACGGCGTGTCAATCTGTGATGAAAACGAAAATAAGACTATTTTTGATACGGCACTTTTGCAAACTGTAGAGGAGCTTTATGAAACTGATCCTGAAAGTATGAAACTTTTAAACGATTACCTTTGCGGGGAAACCGACAAAGAGATTTTTGATGCTTTAAGCGATTTGAGCTCATTTTTTGAGTCGATACCGTTTAAAGACGAATGGATAGATAGGCAGCGCAAGCGATATTCAAGCGACGAGTTTTTCTTTGATATAGCAGAAAAAACGAAGCTTAAAATACTGAAAGAAATCGAGTTTTTAAAGCTTCAAGAGAAAAAGCTTTGCGGTAAAGCACAAAGGCTTCAGTTTACCGATGCTCCTTTAAGAGTACTTCAAAGCGATGTGAAAAAGCTGGAAGAGATACTTGACGGGAGCGACAACATAACCTTAGATGAGCTTTACAGCAAAATTAAAAACTTTAAGTTTGATACATTTTCAGGTCTTAGACTGTCAAAAAATAAGGAGTACGATAACGCATTTTTGCTTGAAAAGGCAGCGTGTGATTCAATAAGGAATCTAAGGAACGATATAAAGAAACAGTTTGACGCATTGGAAGGTCGTATAGTGGCTACTGGTGATCAGACAAAACACGATAGGAAAATTTGTCAGAAGCTTTTTGAAGCGCTTATAAAAGCGGAGGATGCTTTGAGTAAAAATATCCACGAAGCAAAGGTCCAAAGAAACGTGCTGTCATTTTCCGATGTTGAGCATATGGCAGTTGAGCTTTTACTGGCTGATCGGCATACAAGGACGCCGCTTTGTGAGGAGATAGTTAAACAGGGGTATTACAAGGTTATTTTAATTGACGAGTTTCAGGACGTCAACAATATGCAGGACTTGATCTTCAAGGCTATTTCAGATACAGATGACCTTGAAATAATAGGAAAAAACGTTTTTGTTGTAGGCGATATGAAGCAGTCCATTTACAGCTTCCGCCTTTCAAATCCAAGACTTTTTGATAACGTAAGAAAAAGTGCGAATTCTTTTGAGAATATAGAGGAAATAGACTTTTTGAAAAACTTCAGAAGCCGAGGCTCTATAATTGAGTCTGTCAACTATTTCTTTGAAAATCTCATGACTTTGGATATGGGTGAAATTGATTACCGTGACAAAAAGGAACAGCTTGTCACAGGAGCAGGCTATAACAAAGAAAATGATGCGCCGGTAGAAGTTGATATAATAAAGGAAGAGGAAAAAATCCCCGAATATCTGGGCTTTGACAACGAGCAGTTTTCAGTTGCAAAGCGAATTTATGAGCTTATAAATGAAGGAGCAGAAGTCGAGGACGGCGGAGTGATACGAAAGTGCCGAGCCGGAGATTTTTGCATTTTAACAAGAGGACGAAGCGCTCACAAGGGGCTTTCAAAAGCTTTGGAGTATGTCGGGATCAAATCTACATATGATGCTTCCGATGGATATTTGAAATCAAGGGAAATTTCAGTAATACTTAATCTTCTAAAGGTTTTGGATAATCCGATGTCAGATATTCCGCTTTTAAGTGTGATGCTTTCACCGATTATGATGTTTACACCGGATGATGTGGCACTCATAAGAAATATTGACAAAACAAAAAAACTCTATCAAAATTTGTTGTCCTTTGAAAAAATCAAGGCTATCTCTTCTGTGCTTTTTGAAAAGGCAAATCAAGCGGTAGAACTTATAAAAGAACTCAGGTATTTTTCCGCAGGTATGTCAACCGAGCGGCTTATCAGAAAAATATACTTAAAGACAAATTACTATGCAATTGCTTCAACTTATAAAGATGCAGGAAATAAAGACAATTTAACGCTTCTTTTGAGATATGCAAGTTCATTTGATTCCACCTCCGCAAAAGGCTTGAGCGGATTTTTAAGGTATATAAACACCGTTTTGGAAAACGGAAACGATTTTAAAACGATGCAGTTTACTTCCGAGAGCAGTGACAGCGTAATCATTACCACAATGCACTCTTCCAAAGGGCTTGAATATCCTTTTGTATTTTTGAGTGACTTGGATAAGCAGATGAATACGGCGGATGTAAAAAAACAAATGATAGTAAATGAGCGGCTCGGAATATCTTTTAAATATAATGATAATGAGAGCTTCACAAGGTCTGTTCCGCTTCATTACGCATATTTAAAGGAAAACTATATTGATGAAAGTATTTCCGAGGAAATAAGAATTTTATATGTTGCAATGACAAGAGCAAAGGAAAGGCTGTTTTTGCCGATTTACTTAAATAAAACGAATTTATCAAAGCTGAAAAGCTTAGCTACTGTTTTGTCAAATACCGGATGTGTATGTGCTGAGCTTTTAAAATATACAGACGGAATGTTTAGGTGGATCGTACTTTTACTTCTTGCTCATAAGGACATGAACACTTTAAGAGAAATAAGCGAAGCGGATTTTAGTTTGTTTAAATTTGCTGAAAAGGGGGAGTTTTTCGAGCGTGAGATCAAAACAGCGGAAATTCCTAAAAAGCCAAACAAAGTCTTAAGCTTCGTGAACGCTTCTGCTTATAAGGATTCATTTGATTTTTCCGATACTTATGATAACAGGCTATCAAAAATGCCTGCAAAGCTTTCGGTAAGCGAGGTTGTAAAGGAGGATAAGGAGTTTGTATTTTATCCGCAAATCCCTAAGTTCTCTGAGGAAATAGGAAAATATACTGCGGCAGAACGTGGAACTATAACCCACAGCTTTATGGAGCTTTGTGACTTTGAAAATGCTTCCAGGGATCTTGACGGCGAGATACAAAGACTTGTTGAGAGCGGAAAGCTTTCACAAAAAAAGGCTGACAGCATCGACAGACAATCGGTTACAGCTTTTTTTGAAAGCGACATATACGAAAGGCTTTTAACAAGTAAAAATATAATGCGTGAGAAAGCATTTTTGGTGAAGATCAGCGATATTGACACAAACGGAATGGACTTGAGCGAATATGATGAAACGGACGGAATGCTTCAGGGAATTGCTGACTGTATTTTTGAGGAAGAGAACGGATATGTTTTGATCGATTACAAAACCGACCGAGTAAAGGATGAAGATGATTTAAGGGAAAACTATAAGGATCAGCTTAAACTTTACAAAGCGGCTTTTGACATTATTTTAGATAAGCCGATAATAAGTGCATACATATATTCATTTGTACTGGCTAAAGGGATAGAGGTAGAAGTATGATAGCGGAAAATAAACGACAAAATTCTGATAAATTCAGCATTTTAGTTGACGGAAACAAATTGACAAAAGATTCGCTTAGACTTGGAATGGTCTCGGCAAACGGCTCGTCAAGGCTTTTGATCGATTATAAGGCTAAGCATAAGCAAGCATACTACGAGCTTATAGATCATCTCTTTTCAAGAGAAACAGGAATAGGTCTTACGCATATTAAGATTGAAATGGGATCAGACGTTGATTCAAGCTCAGGCTCCGAACCTGCGACAAAACGATATGCGAGCGAACCTGCTGATGTCACAAGAGGAGCGGGATTTCAGTTCGCTGCTGATATTAAAAGCAAATATCCAAATGTTTCGGTTGATCTTTTGCAATGGGGAGAACCTGCTTGGGCACACGAGAGCTTTTCCGAGCGTTATAGATGGTATAAGGAAACGCTTGATGCGGCATATGACACATATGGACTCAAATTTGATTATGTCGGTGCGTGTCCAAATGAATCGGGTGTCAGGACGAGTGGAGAAGATGAAAATGTAAGCTGGATGAAATATTTCAGCAACGCTATAAAGAACGAAACAAGCGGAAGATATGATTATTCAAAAATAAAAATTGTTGCTGCGGATGAGGTGGATAGCTGTAATATTTCTTATGCTATGCTTGAGGACGAGGAACTCAGAAACGCTATAGACGTTATCGGAATTCACTACAGCACTTGGTCAAACGAAGCGGCAAAAAAGCTTAAAGACGAATATGGAAAGAAAATTTGGTATTCTGAGGGTGCGTCTGTTGCCGTTGATCCAAAACTCGGTAAAAATGCAAATGACATTTCGGGATTGTGTGCAGGCGCTGATAACGGAGGACTTACCGGTTTCAACGGAACGCTTGAAATTGCTGCGAGAATACTTAATATGTACCCTCAAGGATGTATGACAATGTATGAGTTTCAGCCGTCCGTTGCCTCATATTATTATGGTTCGGTTTTTACTCCGAAACAGCTTATAACTGCAAATACTCCGTGGAGCGGATATTATAAGGTAGAGTCGGGGTCAGCTGTTGCATCGCACTTTACAAGGTTTTTAACCGATGATATGAAATATATTTCAGAGGCTTGCTTTGGTGACGGTGAAAAAAACTACGCAACCGGTGATGGGCATGGACTTGTAAATACTACAAATAATTACATAACACTTGCAGATAAAAATACCGGCGACTATACAATGATTTTTGTAAACGATACAAAAACACCAAGAAGCTACAGCGTTTCGGTAAAAAATCTAAAAAAGAAAGACTCAAAAATTAATGTGTGGAAAACTATTGGTAGTGATAAATGCTCGTGGCTTTATAAAGATGGCTCGGTAGTTCCTGAAAACGGACACTTTTGCATAACAGTCGAGCCGTATTCAATAATTACTCTTACAACCTTAGAGGACAAAAAAAGCTTCTCTGAGTGTCAAATCTCCAAGTATCAAAAAAAGGAGAATAACACTGTTTTGCCGCTGCCGTATTATGACAGATTTGATTACGATGATAAGTTTTTATCTTCAAGAGGCGGTGCTCCGCTTTATGCGACTGATGTAAGCGGTTCATTTGAAGTTTTAAACGGTGCTTTGGTGCAAAAGGTAAAATATGATATGCGTCCTTACGGCTGGGGGCAGGTGAACAACAGGTATAACACAGATTCATTTACTCAGATAGGTGATGACAGATGGTCGGATTATAGCGTTGCTGTTGATGTTTTGCTAGATGAAAATGCGTCTGAAAGCATTGAAAATTATGCCGGAGTCGGAGCAAGATATACAAGCACAGACAGCAGAGGTTACTCTGTTAGGATTTATCAAAGCGGAAAGTGGCAGGCAATAAAGGGAGAAGCTGTCATAAGGGAGGGAATTATACCTGATTTTGACGCTTCCGAAAAGCACAGAATTATGGTCAAAGTATATGGTATAGATATAAGCTATTTCGTTGATAATGAGCAGGTATTTTCGTTCAAGGATGAAAACGCAAGTTATACAAGCGGACGAGTTTTAATAGCAAGTGCCTTGGCAAACAATGCATTTGAAAATTTAAGCGCAGAGCCTATAAAAGGCGGAAGCAGTTATGTTATAAAAACGGACGCTTTGTCGGATGAAGTATCATACACAGGAAATTGGGTGCTCAAAGCAGGGGATTCCTACAAATACAATAACAGAACCAAGGCTGTGTCGTCATCAGCCGGAGCTTCACTTAGTGTGAATTTTTACGGAACAGGAGTTAATCTTGTAAGCGGAGAGGCAAACGAGTCAGAGATAAAAATTGAGCTTGACGGAATGCCGGTGATAAATTCGGCAAGGCTTCCTAAAACCGATGTAAGACAGACTTCGTTTAGATTGTCGGGTCTTGAAACCAAACTGCATACTTTGAAAATAACTGTTTTAAGCGGAGAATTTACACTTGATACGATTGAAAGCGAATGTGCTGAAAATTAAGATTTAAGTGAAAATGTCAAGCTTTTGACAAACAAAAAAGGCTGTATCAAAACACCGTTCGGTGAAAAGATACAGCCCTTATTTTTAAACTTTATTTTTTACATTTTTTCGTGATTCCCGAAAGCTTCAGCTCTTCGCTTTTTGGATTATCCGAGGAATAGGAAACATAAGTTGGATAATCTCCGCATTTTTCAATTTTTTCATATCCGTAAAGGTAATATCCGTCTTCCTCCTCAGCATCGGAAATTGTTTTAAGTACATTATCTTTTGTTATGTCAACAGCTCCGACAAGAGAATAGGCAGAAATAATTGAATTTACTGTTTCATAATTTATCTTTCCAATAGAGCTGTCATTATCAAAATGCTTTCCGTAGGACACCTCAACTATCTCATATCCGTTTGAATTTGATACTGTCACAGACATTTTATAGTTGTCAGATGAAAGGGTATAGGTTTGAGAATAGCTTCCACCTGCTGAAAAGCCGGCAGCTGAAGTTTCAAAGGAAAGCGAATTATTCTTCGCAAAGTTTTTGTACTCAAGCTCATAGTTTATAAAGTTTTCCTGAGATGCCTCAGCGGAAATGTTCTTATGGTCAATACCTCCTAAAAGAGGTATAATAAGAATCAACGATACGGCAACTATAATTATAATAAGTGCCGATAATAATGCTTTTTTCATATTTTATCCTTTCTTTGAAATAAGACATACAGCGTGTGCTGAAATTCCTTTTCCTTTGCCCGTAAAGCCTAAGCCCTCCTCAGTTGTTGCTTTTACCGAAACACATGAAAGCTCAATGCCCAAAGCATTAGCGATATTTTTTTTCATGTCACCTATAAACGGCATGAGCTTTGGAGCCTGAGCGCATATTGTAGAATCAATATTTGAAACTGTAAAACCGATTTTCTCAATTTCTTTGCCTACAAGCTTAAGGAGCAAAAGGCTGTCTGCGCCTTTGTATTTTTCATCTGTGTCGGGGAAAAGCTTTCCTATATCTCCGATTGCCGCCGCACCTAAAAGTGCGTCCATCACAGCATGAACCAAAACATCTGCGTCAGAATGCCCTAAAAGACCTTTGTCATATGGAATAAAAACTCCTCCCAAAATGAGCTTTCTGCGCTTAACAAGCCTGTGGACATCATATCCGTGTCCTACTCTTAAATCAGTCATATTTTTCACCAAGTGCCCTTAATATTTATTTTGAGAAATTAATTATTTTCGTTTAGAGTGTCTATGATCTCGCAAAGCTTTGCTCTTGTTAAATCTTCTTTTGGAACAAAGCTCACAAGTGAGTGAAGAGGAAGCTCTCCGAATGAAAGAAGCTTTAGCTCATCAGCTGCGTCATCTTCACCGTTTTGATCTAAATTCAATCCCAAAGCTGATGACAAAAGTCTTTTTCCAAGAGGGTTCGCAATAATGTCACAGCATAACGAATCAAGTGTGTAATAATGCTTAGCTTCAGTTTTCGGCGAAACAAAAACGCTCTTTGAAAGCTTGATATCTCTTGATGACGAGCCTATAAGTATATCAAACTTTCCGTATTCGATGTTCCAGTCGCCAATCAATGTATCATAATAGGCGAATGCTCTTTTATCAAGCTTAAATACAACCTGTTTGACCTCACCCGGCAAAAGATATGTTTTTTCAAAGCCCTTAAGCTCTTTTTCAGGTCTTACAACTGAGGATTCATTGCTCTTGATATAAAGCTGAACAGCTTCTTTTCCGGCAACATCGCCGGTGTTTTTGATCTTCACCTTAACTGTGAGAATTTGATTCTCATAGATTTCATCATGTGAAACTTCAAGACCTGAATACTCAAAGGTTGTATAGCTTAACCCGAAGCCAAACGGAAAGAGCGGCTTGATTCTCTTTGTGTCATAATAACGGTATCCGACAAAGATACCCTCTTTGTATTTTACAATATCATTTTCTCCCGGGTAATTTAAGTATGACGGATTATCAGACAGCTTTTCAGGAAATGTTTCTGCAAGCTTTCCGCTTGGATTAACAATGCCGAAAAGCACGTCAACCTGTGCCGCCCCTACAGCTTCTCCACCGAGATAGCTCTCTAAAATTGCTGAAACCTTATCAACAAACGGCATTTCAATAGGAGCGCCGTTGTGCAAAACCAAAATTACGTTTTTATTTACCTTGCAAACCTCATCAATAAGCCTTAACTGACAGTCAGGTAATCTTAGATGAGTTCTGTCAAAGCCCTCAGATTCAAACGAATCGGGAAGTCCGACGAATAAAACCGCCTTGTCGCAGGCCTTTGCAGCAACGACCGCTTCAGACAAGAGAGTGCTGTCTGTTTCATCACGGTCTGTAACAAACCCTTCGGCATATGTGACCTCGCATATGTCTTTCACAGCCTCTAAAGCACTTGTTACCTTGTAAGAATTTATGTGGCTTGATCCTCCGCCCTGATAGCGAGGCACTTGTGCAAACTTTCCGATAAAAGCAATTTTTTCTGATTTGTTAAGCGGCAAAGCTCCATCGTTTTTGAGCAAAACAATACATTCGCTTTCTATTTTTTCGGCAAGCTTATGATCTTTGTCCTTATCCCAAACAGCGTATGGCTTTTCAAAATGCTTGTCAACAAGCTCTAAAACACGCCTTACGCAAACATCCAAATCCTTTTCGTCAAGCTTTCCTGAGTTTACCGCTTGGGCTATAAGCTTGTCATTTTTGCCGTTGCTTGACGGCATTTCCAAATCAAGCCCAGCCAAAACGCCCTTAACTCTGTCGTCAACTGCGCCCCAATCACTCACTACAAGCCCCTCAAAGCCCCATTCGTTACGCAAAATATCAGTAAGTGTCTTTTTGTTTTGACTTGCATATTCTCCGTTGATTTTGTTGTACGAGCACATTACCGTCCAAGGCTTAGCTTTTTTTACGGCAATTTCAAATGAAGCAAGATAAATTTCTCTTAATGTTCGTTCATCAATCTCAGCACTTACGCACATCCTTCTGTACTCCTGATTATTGCAGGCAAAGTGTTTAAGCGAAGTTCCCACGCTCTTAGACTGAACGCCGTTTATGTATGCCGCAGCCATTTCACCCGAAAGGAACGGATCCTCAGAAAAATATTCAAAGTTTCTGCCGCAAAGGGGAGTACGTTTGATGTTTGCGCCCGGTCCTAAAATTACCGAAACATCTTCTGCAATGCATTCGTTTCCAATCGCCTTACCAAGACTTTCTAAAAGAGAACGGTCGAATGAACAGGCAAGTGCTGATGCGGTAGGGAAACAAACAGCTTCAATACTTCCCGGTTCTCCGTCTTTTTCTTTTCTCAATCCGTGAGGACCGTCCGAAACCATAATTTTCTCAATGGAAAGGCGTTCAATGGGCTTTGTATGCCAAAAGTCAAGTCCTGATAAAAGACCGGCTTTTTCTTCTATTGTCATTTCATTTAAAAGCTTTTCAATGTTCATGATTTATACACACCCCGTAAAAGGAATTTTCTTTGTGTTCATAAATCATATTGTAACACATTAAAAACTCTTTTTCAAGACAGATTGCAAAGTATACACAAATGTGATAAAATAAAACCACAGCAAGATGGCCTCTGCCTCTAAGTCGGCGGATTATATCTGCGTCTTTCAGTAGGGGGCTTAAAAACCTCTCTGAAATCCTAATGGACTTGCGTCCTGTGCCGTTTGTTGAATGACGGGTAATGCTACGTATAAAAAATAGAGTGTTTGTGATCAAATTAATGTAGGGGGCAGTTTTATGTCAGTGTTAAAAAAATCAGTTCTTGTCCTGACCGTGTTTTGCTTAGTGTTTTCGGCGTCCGCTTGCGGCAAAGAAATTCCTAAAGTCACCTTTAGCCAAGCACCCGAAACGACTACGGAAGCTAAAATGACCGAGCAAACGGAAAATACTGATTCAACCGAGCAAACAACAGAGCCTGAAACAAAGGGTACGGCGACAATAGACTTCTTGTTTGCAGGCGATAATCTTGTTCACGATACGCTCTATAATCAGGCGTCAAGAAATGCCGGAGGAAGCGGATATGATTTCTCGGCGACTTATGAAAAAATAGCGCCTATTATAAAGAGTGCTGATTTTGCTGTTCTTAATCAAGAAACAATAGTAACCGATGACTTTGGTCCGTCAAGCTATCCTACCTTTGCCTCACCGACGGCAGTGGGTGATCACATGGTGGATATAGGCTTCGATGCTATGAGCATTTCAAACAACCATGTTCTTGATTACGGAATAGACGGACTTCTGTCAACTCTTAACTACTGGAAAACAAAGCATCCTGAAACGGTAGTTTACGGAGCATATGAAAGTAAAGAGGACAGAGATAATATAAGGATCAAAGAGATAAAAGGCGTTAAAGTTGCTTTCTTGGGATTTATGGAGCATACTAACGGCATTTCTCTGCCTGATGAATATTCCTCTTGTGTGACTTATCTTGATGAGATAGATGAAATCGAGAGAAAAATAAAAAAAGCGGACGAGCTTGCCGATGTAGTTATAGTTTCACCTCACTTTGGAGTTGAAATAATAAACGAAGTAACGGAAGAACAGTATAGTTTAGCTGAAAAGTTCACCGAATGGGGAGCGGATATAATTGTAGGATGCCAGCCGCATACTGTCCAAGAGTGCGGCTGGGTTGAAGCGGATAATGGCAATAAAGCTTTTTGCTATTATTGTCTTGGAAATATGGTATCCGCAATGGCAACCTGTCAAACCTCTGTCGGAATTTTAGGACGGCTTGAGCTTACCTATGATTTTGACAAGGACGAGGTTACGATAAAAAATCCAAGAGCAATTCCTGTTGTCACACATATTTCAGGAACATATCAGTGGGACGTATTTGTTTATCCGTATTCAGAGTATACGGATAAGCTTGCCTCGCAAAGTCAGGTGGAAGATATGTCAATAGAAAATATCGAGCGGTTTTTAAGCTATATTCCAAAGGAATATTTAAGCGACAAATAAATCTTAGGAGAATAATGTTTTGAAATACTATCATGAGCAAGTAAAGCTTGATTCCTCTGTGCCGGCAAGAATATACATTCAAAACGGACAACACAGCAACAACACATATCCTCTCCATTGGCACAGCAAGCTTGAATTTAACTTGGTGTTAAAAGGACAGATAAACGGAAAAATCGGCGGAAAGAAAGTATGTGTAAAAGCGGATGATATCTTTTTTGTGAATTCAAATGAACTTCATGAAACTGATGCGGGAAGTGATGATATTATTGCGATAACAGTACTTTTGTCAAAATCTCTTCTGACCGAATATTTTAGTGACTTGGATGATTATTATTTTGATATTTCGCAAAATCAGATCGTTAAAAATGAAATAAAGGATCTGATATTAAAGTGTGCGTCTATATTTGAAGAAAAACATGAGTTTTACGAGCTTGAGCTTTCAATTGTTCTAAGACAGCTTTGTCTTGTTTTAGTAAAGAAGTGCCGTAAAAAGCGAGAAACCAAAAATCTGAATAAATTCGAGATTAAGAACATGACTAATATAAAAAAGGCTTTGGCTTTTATGGAGAAAAATTACGAAGTTCCGTTTGCACTTGATGATATTGCAAAGGAGGTCGGAATGTCGCCGACATATTTTTCGAGGTTTTTCAAAAAGACAACAGGCGAAACCTTTTATTCTTGCTTAAACAGGATCCGTCTTTTTAATGCACATAATGACCTTGTTAACAGCGATTTATCTATAACAGAAATTGCTTTAAATAATGGGTTTGCAAATGTAAAATCGTTTATAGAAATGTTTAAAAGGGAGTTCGGCTTAACTCCGCTTAAGTACAAAAAACAGAATTCAGACAAATAATTGCAAGCTGATAATTAAAATAGGATAATAATTGACAAAAACTAAATAAAAAAAGGCAATACTTACAGATTTCTTTGTGATAGAATTTATACATAGGTTAAATTGCACAAAGCTAAACGGTTTTTTTAGTTAAATCGTTGAAAATTTACCATGATATGTAAACTAACTTGATTTTTGGCAATATTTCAATTAGAATGTATTGTAGTTATTTAAGCTTGTGCTTAGACTTAGAAGAAAAAATATTTATACGGGAGGTATAATTTATGAAATTCGCAGATGGATTTTGGCTTAATCAGAGAGGCTATGAAGTAAATTATGCTAATCAGGCATTTGAAATCAATGAGATCGACGGCGGTTTTGAGGTTGTGGCAACACCTATGGTTGTTTATAACCGTGCAATGATGCTTGGAAGCGCAAATCTTGAGATTCAGTTTACTTCAAATATCGAAAACTGCATTAAGGTAAATATCACTCATCACAAGGGTTATGTTGACAACGGACCTCATTTTGAGATAAACGAGGGCAGTTATAAGCCTCAGGTTATTATTACCGACAAGGACGCAACTTTGATTTCGGGAAACACCCGTGTTGTAGTTTCAAAAGAAACATGGAGCGTTCAGTATTTTTACAATGATAAGAAGCTCACAAGCGGAGGTTGGCGCTCAGTAGGCGTTATTTTCGAGAGTGCGTTTAAACAGCAGGCAAGACTTCAGACTCAGCTTGATGAAACCTTCTGGAGCTATCCTGCCGATCCGCACAGGACCTATATTCGTGAGCAGTTCGACACAACAGTCGGAGAGTATTTTTACGGTTTCGGCGAGAAATTTACAACTTTCACCAAAAACGGTTCTACAGTAGAAATTTGGAATGCTGACGGAGGAACTTGCTCGGATCAGTCGTATAAGTCTGTTCCTTTCTATGTGTCTTCCCGTGGATACGGAGTTTTCGTAAACAGCACTGATAAGGTTTCATATGAAGTATGCTCAGATACAGTTTCAAAAGTATCCATAACTGTACCGGGTGAGAATCTTGAATACTTTGTAATCGGCGGAGAAAATCTGACTGAGGTATTAAAGGGATATACCGATATTACAGGAAAGCCGGCGCTTCCTCCTGCATTTTCGTTTGGCCTTTGGCTTACAACATCATTCACAACGACATATGATGAAGAAACGATCACATCTTTTATTGACGGAATGGCTGAGAGAGACATTCCTCTTCAGGTTTTCCATTTTGACTGCTTCTGGATGAAGGGATTTGAGTGGTGTAACTTTGAGTGGGATAAGTCGCAGTTCCCTGATCCACCTGCAATGTTAAAGCGATTGCATGAAACCAAGGGACTTAAAACCTGCGTGTGGATTAATCCATATATAGGTCAGCGTTCTAAGCTTTTCGATGAGGGCGTAAAGGGCGGTTACTTTATTAAGAGAACCGACGGCTCTGTGTTCCAGTGCGATGAGTGGCAGCCGGGAATGGCTATTGTTGACTTTACAAATCCTGAAGCTTGCGAATGGTATGCATCAAAGTTAAAGGCTCTTTGTGAAATGGGTGTTGACACATTTAAGACCGATTTCGGTGAGAGAATTCCGACAAGGGATATAGTTTACTTTGACGGCTCTGATCCTATTAAGATGCACAACTACTACACTCATCTTTATAACAAGACTGTGTTTAACGTATTAAAAGAATACTACGGCGAGAACAAGGCTTGCTTGTTTGCAAGAAGTGCAACAGCAGGTGGACAGCAATTCCCTGTACACTGGGGCGGTGACTGTTCGGCTACCTATAATTCCATGGCAGAGGTAGTAAGAGGCTGCTTGTCGCTTTGCATTTCAGGCTTTGGATTTACTTCTCATGATATGGCAGGATTTGAAGCAACCGCTACACCTGACATTTACAAGAGATGGGCAGCATTCGGAATGTTCTCTTCTCACAGCAGACTTCATGGAAATCAATCCTATAGAGTTCCGTGGTTGTTTGATGAAGAATCATGTGATGTTTTGCGTTTCTTTGCAAAGCTTAAAGGAAAGCTTATGCCTTATATCTTTGCACAGGCAAATAAGACTCATGAGATCGGTGTTCCTGTTATGAGAGCTATGGTAATTGATTTTGCAGATGATCCAAGCTGTCTTACACTTGACAGACAGTATATGTTCGGTGACAATATCTTGGTTGCACCAATTCTTAATGACGAGAGCATAGCTGAGTATTATGTGCCTGCCGGAAAGTGGACAGATATTATTACAGGCAAGGTTCTTGAGGGTGGAAAGTGGTATTCACATAAGTGCAGCTACTTTGAAATTCCGGCGCTTGCAAGACCTAACAGCATAATCACATACGGTAACTTTGAGCGTGACGTTGTTTATGATTATGTAAAGGACGCAAACGCAGTTATCTATGAGCTTGAAGATGGTAAGGAAGCTTCTGCTGCTGTTTATGACAGCGAGGCTAACAAGGTTCTTGAGCTTACAGCAAAGAGAACAGGAAACAAGATCGAAATTTCTCTTACACCTGCGCCTGCTGACTTCACAGTTTCAGTATCTAATACTGACAAGTCGGTTCAGATCAAGGCGGGAGCTACAAGCGCAGTAATTGAGCTTTAATTTAAAATTTTCAAATCAGCCGCTCGGTTTTTCCGGGCGGTTTTTTATTTCGTATCATTAGCCGTGGTTAAGCTTGTTTGACTTTTATATAAATATAAAGTATAATAAAATATAGTAACATGAGAGGACAATACAGCTATGAAAAAAAGAGTTTTTTCGTATTCTAATTTTTGGATGACAGTAGTTTCCTTTGTACTGTTAATAGCGTGTGTTATTTTATATGTGATAACGGGACTTCAAGCTGACTCGGCAAATTCAAAGCGAAGCGATCTTGTTAAGTATTCAGATGTGTGTGCTTCAGCATTTTTGTATTCGCAGTCAGAGCTATATTCCTTTGCAAACACCGGAAAAGCTGCCCATTACAATAATTATAATAATGCAGTTTCCAATTCAGGAACATTTAATGCAGCGAGAAAGGTGCTTGAAGAAATAGGACTTAATAAAGGCGAGAAAGAGATATTTAAGGAGTTCGATAAAGCATACAGCGAACATATTCTTCCAATTAATGAAACAGCAATTAATTATATGGTTAAAAAGTCCGACTTTTCAAACGGCAAAAAAACGCTTAATAACAGCGAGTATTTAGACTATTCAACATACGGCTATGTTTGCCTCAGTACGCTTTCAGATACGGTTTATGACAGAATGACTGAAACTTTATCGGGAATTGAATCAAGAAATCATGTTATAATGATATGCATGATAATACTTGCGTTTGTATTTGGATTTATGCTTATTCTTACACAAAGGCGTATAAAAAAGCTGTCGCTTCTTCTTGAGGAGGATTTATCGAAGGAAGAAAGCGAGGAATAAAACGGACAAACGATAGGAGGATGATATTATGAAAAAGGTAATAAGTCTTATTGCGGGCTTGGTAATAATGCTGACTATGTCCTGCTTTTCGGCGTATGCGTCTGATTATACACTTGAGATTGTAAACGGAGAGATTGACGATTACGGCAATATAACCGCTTCAATAAACATTTCAGAAAATTCAAAAATCTACAGCGGAGAATTTAAGTTTCTTTATAACAGCTCATATTTTGAACTCGGCGATATTGAGCTTAATCAGTCGGGGACAAACGGGAAAATTGAAACTGATATTGATGAAGAAAACGGAGTAGTTACTTTTAAATATAAATCTAACGATGAGGGCGGCTGCACCTTCGGAGGTGAGTTTGCAAAGCTTAATATGCGGCTTGTGTCAACTCCTGAATCTATAGTTTCCTTTAATTTGGATATGTCTGATATGACTGATTACGATGGAAATAAGCTTGAAGCAAACTATAAAATTACACCTATCGAGGTTCCGCAAAGCTTTATAGTTACCGAAGCAACATCGAACTCTGATAACAATCAAACAACCCAAAATGCGGTGACTCCTGAAACCTCTAAAAAGGTGAGTGAGGAAACGGGAGGCTTCTTCTCCGCACTTTGGAGCTTTATTAAAGTATTGCTTATAATTTTTGTGGTGCTTGTAGTTTTGCTTATTGTATCAAGCTTTATTACACGAAGATATTTTAAGAAAAAACGTCAGAAGCAAAGAGAAGCACAGCGAAACCTACAAAACAGACAGTAAAAAAGAAACCCCGATGCTTTCATAAAAGTAAAGCATCAGGGTTGTTTTTATTTATTCAATTAATCTAAATCAATTACATCTTTCATGTCATAAAGACCGGCAGAAGCGTTAGAAAGAAAAATTGCGGCATTTACTGAACCTACAGCAAAAACTTCCTTTGAAGCAGCGTGGTGGGAAAGAGTGATAACTTCATCTCGCCCTGCAAAAATAATATCGTGTTCTCCAACGATAGTACCGCCTCTGATAGCATGTATTCCTATCTCGTTTTTTTCTCGTTTTTGTCTTACGCTGTGGCGGTCATATGTGTATTTCATATTATTGTCAAGCGTTTCGTTTATGGCGTCTGCGAGCATAAGTGCTGTGCCTGACGGTGCGTCGATTTTTTGGTTGTGGTGCTTTTCGACTATTTCGATGTCAAACTGATCGCCCAAAATCTTAGCTGCTTTTTTAGCAAGTTCACAAAGCAGGTTTATTCCCAAAGACATATTAAAAGTAAAGAAAACAGGAATCTGCTCTGCAGTTTTGCGAATAAGCGTTTTCTGCTCTTCGTTGTAGCCCGTTGTAGCGATTACAAGTGCAACATTATTTGTAAGGCAGTAATCGCAAAGCGTAGAGAGCGCTGACGGGTGAGAATAATCAATTATAACATCAGGCTTTTCCTGCAAATCATTCGGATTTTTAACGATAGGGAAGTCTGAGTAAGGTACAGTATTAAGCAAATCAATTCCTGCTGAAATCTCAATATCGTCACGCTTTGAAACGATGTTTGCGATAACCCTGCCCATTTTTCCGTTTGCACCGCAAATTGCAGCTTTAATCATTTTAAAACATCCTTTCAATTATCTTTAGTCGATTATTCCGACAAGATTATATTTTTCCAAAACGTCTTTAAGAAAAGCTTTTTTACTTTCTTCCATATCGCAAAGCGGAAGTCTGCATGAGCCTGCTTTGAAGCCTAAAATATTCAAAGCTTCCTTTACTGGAATTGGGTTTACATCGCAAAACAGTGCATTTGCAAGATCAAGTGTTTCAAGTGAAAGCTTTGAAGCCTTGTCGAAATCTCCGTCAAGACAGTATTTCGCAATTTGATGAGTTTCTTTTGGCATAACATTAGATAAAACCGAAATGACACCCTTAGCACCGAGCGACATCATCGGAACGATTTGATCATCGTTACCGCTGTAAACATCAAGCTCGTCACCGCAAAGAGCTCTTATTTTAGCTACCTGAGAAATGTTTCCGCTTGCTTCCTTTATCGCAACAATGTTTTTGTGCTTAGAAAGTTCCAAGCAGGTTTCCGGTGCAATGTTAACGCCTGTTCTTGAAGCAACGCTGTATAAGATTATCGGTTTGTCAACGGCATCTGCAATAGCAGTAAAATGCTTCACAAGACCTCTTTGAGAGGTTTTGTTGTAATAAGGAGTGACGATTAAAAGACCGTCTGCTCCGTACTCGCAAGCCTTTTTGGAAAGGCGAATTGCAAAATTAGTATCATTTGAGCCTGTTCCTGCGACAACAGGAACTCTTGCCTGCACATAATCAATACAATGCTTTATAACATCGCAGTGTTCGAGAAAGCTGAGAGTAGCGCTTTCTCCCGTTGTACCACAAACTATAATAGCGTCTGTGCCATTGTCAATGTTATAGTCGATAAGGCGCTCAAACTCTTCAAAGTTTACAAATCCGTCATCGTCCATAGGTGTAACGATTGCAACGCCTGCACCGGTAAAAATTGTTTTCTTCATAATTGATTCCTCCGTAATGAAGTATTTATCTTAGTCAAAATAACCCTTTGCTGCCAAAAGCTCAGCCATCAATACTGCTCCGCCTGCTGCACCTCTTAATGTGTTGTGAGAAAGGCATACGAATTTATAATCGTATTGAGAATCTTCTCTTAGTCTGCCGATTGAAACAGCCATTCCGCCTTCAAGCTCACGGTCAAGTTTTGCCTGCGGACGGTTATCCTCTGTGAAGTAGTTTAAAAACTGCTTCGGAGCACTCGGAAGCTTAAGCTCCTGAGGAACGCCGGAAAATTCTTTCCATGCTGTGAGGATTTCTTCCTTGCTCGGTTTATTTTCAAACGAAACAAAAACTGCTGCTGTATGTCCGTCAGAAACCGGAACTCTCAAACACTGTGTTGTGATAGATGGAGTAGACGAGTTGACGATCTTATCTCCCTCGATCTTTCCCCAAATCTTCAGCGGCTCCTGCTCACTTTTTTCTTCTTCTCCGCCGATGAAAGGAATTACGTTGTCAACAATTTCAGGCATTGTTTCAAAGGTTTTTCCTGCTCCTGATATAGCTTGATATGTACAGGCAAGAGCCTTAGTAACACCATACTTCATAAGAGGGTGAAGCGCCGGAACATAGCTTTGAAGCGAACAGTTTGATTTAACTGCTATAAAGCCTCTTTTTGTACCTAATCTTTTTTTCTGAGCTTCAATTATTTCAATATGCTCAGGATTTATTTCAGGAACTACCATAGGAACGTCAGGAGTTGATCTGTGAGCGGAATTGTTAGAAACAATCGGACATTCAGCTTTAGCGTAACTCTCCTCCAAAGCTTTGATCTCATCCTTTTTCATGTCTACCGCACAAAAACAAAAATCAACCTGAGATGCAATTTCATTTATGTCAGCAGAAGCGTCGTAAATTATCATGTCCTTCATAGATTCAGGAATAGGCTTTTTCATTGCCCATTTTGCACCTACAGCGTCCTTATAAGCTTTTCCTTTTGAACGTGGAGAAGCTGCAAGACAAACGACCTCGAACCAAGGGTGATTTTCAAGAAGCGTAGCAAAACGCTGTCCAACCATTCCCGTTGCACCGATAATTCCCACTTTATACTTTTTCATTTTGTATCTGCCCTTTCTTGATAAAAATAAATTAACTAAAATTTGCAAAAAACAAAAAAACCGGTTGAAAACCCGGTCATCATGCGCTATAATAGAACTGCTATTATTTATTGATAGCACTCCATCACTTTACATGATGACAATCAGCGACCTGTTGAGCCGATGATCAGAAATAAGTTTCCCAAGCTTAAATCTTCGGCAGCCTTGCATTTCACATCTTAGGGTTGGGCCCTGATAATAATACAAGAAGTTACTGATCGTGGCTGCGCCTCTATCTGTTTTTCTTAACTTTAACTATACCAAATAAAAGGCGTCGTGTCAACACTAAAATGATAAAAACAACGAAAAAATACAAAACGGAGAATAACATGTTAAATTTGCAAGATATGAAAAAATCGGATTTTTATTACGATTTACCGGAAGAGCTTATTGCACAAACCCCAATAGAGCCGAGAAATGCGTCAAGACTTTTAAAGGTTGACAGAAGCACAGGCGAGATAACTCATAGTCATTTCTATAACTTATGCGAATTTCTTAAAAAAGGTGATTTGCTTGTTTTAAATGATTCAAGGGTATTGCCTGCGAGAATTTACGGAGAAAAGGTTGACAACGGCTCATTTATAGAATTTTTGCTTGTCGATCAGAGGAAAAACCTCGAATGGGAAATTCTTTGCAGGCCCGGAAAAAAGGCGAAAGTCGGAACAAAATTTTCTTTTGGCGGGATTTTGACAGCAGAAATTATCGAGGTTTTGGAGGACGGAAACCGTGTTGCAAGATTTGAGGTAAAGGACGGCTACAATATTTATACAGCACTTGATGAGATAGGGCAGATGCCGCTACCTCCGTACATCACCAAAAAGCTTGAGGATAAGGAGCGTTATCAGACGGTTTATTCAAATGAATTAGGCTCGTCCGCAGCTCCTACAGCGGGACTTCATTTTACAAAAGAAATGCTTGCCGACCTGCAAAACAGAGGAATCGGTCTTGCGTTTGTAACGCTTCATGTAGGCCTCGGAACTTTTCGCCCTGTCAAGGAGGAGAGGGTGCTTGACCATAAAATGCACACAGAGCATTACGATCTGAGCGAGGAAACGGCAAAACTCATAAATAAAACAAAAGCCGAGGGCGGAAGAGTAATAGCTGTTGGAACGACCTCGTGCAGAACGCTTGAGAGTGTTGCAGCGGAGAATGACGGGAAGATCGTTGCATCTGAGGGCGATACAGGAATTTTTATATATCCTGGATTTCAGTTTAAGGTCTTAGACGGTTTGATCACGAATTTTCATCTGCCTGAAAGTACTCTTATAATGCTCGTTTCAGCGTTTTTAGGGTACGATAAAACAATGAATGCATATAAAACGGCGGTTGAAGAAAAGTACAGATTTTTTTCATTCGGTGACAGCATGATGATATTGTAATTGACAATTGATATGCGCATAGTATATTGACATATGCACATAAATGTAATATAATAATATTGAGAGGAGCTGAAAAATATGGCGAAAGTACCTACAAATATTAGTATTGATGAAGAAACTAAGAAAAAAGCACAGCTTTTATTGGCTGATTTTGGCATGGACTTATCAACTGCTGTTAATGTCTTTTTAAAGCAGATGGTTTATGAGGGTACGTTTCCGTTCACAATTACAAGAGATGCCCCAAATTCTGCAACCCTTGCTGCGATAAGAGAAACCGAAGAAATGAAAAAGCATCCGGAACTTTTTAAAGGCTATAACGATGTTGATGAAATGATGGGTGATATTTTAGATGAAGTATGAGATTAAACCGTCAAGCCAATTCAAAAAGGATGTTAAACTCGCACAGAAGAGAGGGTATAATCTTAAACTTTTGACTGCTGTTATTGAAAAGTTGGCTAGAGGAGATACTCTTGAAGCGAAGTATAAGGATCACCAGCTTTCCGGTAATTTCGGATATTACCGTGAATGTAATATTCAGCCTGACTGGTTGCTGATTTATGAAATTGAGGATAATCAGCTTATTTTGTACCTTTCTCGTACAGGTGCACACAGTGATTTATTTTGATATTTGGCGAAGAGAAAGCTGCGCCGAAGCTATTTATTAGCGGTAAGTATTTATCATATAAGCGACAGCATGATGATATTGTAATTGACAATGGATAATTGACAATGTCAATGGAAAATGACAGATTAAAAGGAACTATATTATGAATGATTTAAATATATACTTTAAAGGAATAATAGATGCAGATGAAAAACCGATAGTTGTTTGCAACACGGAGCATATAATTATTTATATGAATCCTGCCGCTGTTCAGCGATACGAGAAAAGAGGCGGTATGGCGCTCATAGGTAAATCGCTTCTTGAATGCCACAGCAATCGTTCAAGAGAAATAATAAAGCGTAATCTTGAATTAATGGAAAATGATAGAACAGTAAATAAGATTTTTGAAACGCATTCAAGTAAACCTAATACCAATGATGATATATATTTTGTTGGAATTCGTGATGAACGTGGAGAGCTTATCGGTTATTACGAAAAGTTTGAAGACAAGAATTTATATCCAGGGAATTGAAAATGAAAAAGATAATTGATGTTCCTTTACCGCAAAAGTGCAGAATAATTTGTGTGAGCGATATTCATCAAAGCGGAGATTTAATAATAAAACTTCTTGATAAATGCAATTATAATTCAAATACTGATTTTCTATTTATTCTGGGAGATGTATTGGAGCGTGGAGATGACGGCTTTAAGGCTCTCAGAAGTGTTATGAAGCTTTGCGAAAAAGATCGTGCTTATTGTCTTATGGGAAATAACGACAAGCTGTTTTACCGTATGACGTATACATATACTCATGAGCAGTTTCTTGAATATATGAAGAATAAGCCGAATAATGCTTTTGTGCAAGCGGCAGGAATGTTTGGAATCACAGATTTATCTGAGACAAATATAGAAAACTCACGCAAAGCGGTAAAGGATAAATTTAAAGCCGAGCTTGATTTCTTGGGAGAACTTCCGACTGCGATGAGTACGCAGGATTTTATCTTTGTACACGCAGGACTTGATGAGAGAGCGGACTGGCAAGAAACCAAAGAAACCGATATGCTTTGTAAATGGCGTTATTTGGAGTGCAGAAATTTGACGGACAAATGGGTAATTGTAGGACACTTTCCAACATACGGCTTTGAAGCTTCAAAAAACAAACCTATGCCTATAATCGACTTTGACAAGAAAATAATTGATATAGACGGTGGGATCGGTGTTAAAGAATTCGGTCAGTTAAACGCTCTGATTATACAAAAGGACGGCAGTAATATTAATTTTGAAACGCAGTTTGCAGACAATTACAAAACTGCAACAGTAAAAGCTGATTTTTTTAGAGGCGATAAATATATTTTTGCTCATCCGTATTATTACAATTACAGCTTTGCGAATAAAGACGACGACTTTACAACTATACATATTGAAACGACAGGTGAAACGGGTAAGCTACTGAATGAGCTTGTATATAAAAGAGACGACGGTTCGCCGCAATGCTGGTATAATCTTAATATTATTGCAAACGCCGCAAAAGGTGATGTCGTAAGTGTTTGTGCTGAGTATGAAAAATACAGTCTGATTCTGGATAAAAACCGAGAAGTAAGGGTAATTGATAATAAGTACCTGTAAAAAGTTAAGGAGATATAAATGTTTAAACTAATCACTCAGGAAAAGAATGCAAGGCGAGGCGAATTTCATACTCCGCACGGCGTAATACAAACGCCTGTTTTTATGAATGTTGCAACGGCAGGAGCTATAAAGGGCGGCGTTTCATCTCTTGATCTTGAAGCAGTAAAATGTCAGGTTGAGCTTTGCAATACCTATCATCTCCATGTACGTCCGGGAGATGAGCTTATTCATAATCTCGGCGGATTGCACAAATTTATAAACTGGCACAGACCTATCTTGACAGACAGCGGAGGATTTCAGGTATTTTCTCTCGCTGCTCTTCGTAGAATAAAAGAAGAGGGAGTTTATTTTAATTCCCATGTTGACGGAAGAAAGATTTTCATGGGACCTGAGGAGAGTATGCAGATTCAATCGCATTTAGCGTCTACTATAGCTATGGCGTTTGACGAATGCGTTGAAAATCCTGCTGCTCACGATTATTCAAAACAGTCGTGCGAACGAACAACACGATGGCTTAAAAGATGCCGAGCAGAAATGGATAGGCTCAATTCATTAGAAACGACAATAAACAACCGCCAAATGCTTTTTGGCATAAATCAAGGCTGTACATTTGATGACCTTAGAATTGAGCATATGAAGCAGATAAGAGAGATCGATTGCGACGGATACGCATTAGGCGGTCTTGCGGTAGGAGAGCCGACTAATGTAATGTATCACATTATAGAAACGGTAGAACCGTATATGCCAAAGGATAAGCCGAGATATTTAATGGGTGTCGGAACTCCGAGCAATATAATCGAAGCGGTTTGGAGAGGAATTGATTTCTTTGATTGTGTAATGCCGTCAAGAGACGCACGGCATGGCACCGTATTTACATGGGGCGGAATCATGCACATAAAAAACGAGCGGTTTAAGGACGATAATCGTCCGCTTGATCCTGAGTGTGACTGTCCTGCCTGTAGGAACTTCTCAAGAGCCTATATACGGCATCTTTTTAAAGCGGAGGAAATGCTCGGCGGAAGGCTTGCTGTACTTCACAACCTTTATTTTTACAACACTCTTACTGCAAGAATAAGAGAAGCGATTGAAAATGGAGAATTTGAATCCTTCAGGAACAAATATTCGGCATTACTCTCATCAAAGCTTGATGATTGAGCGTGTTGACTTTGTCACCACGCTCACCCTGGGACAAACGCACTCGCTTCGATAGCTACGCCTATCTCGTTCTGCGTTTTTTCCCTGAGGATTCTCCCTTTTCGTCGAAAATCGGCTTATACCGCCGATTTCCTCTTAAGGTGTACTTTTTCAACAGACTGTTTCATCAAATCTTGATGATTAAAGAGTATTTAAGGAGAAATATAAATGAGTTATATCGAGGTTCTTTTAATAGGAATAGGACTTTCTATGGATGCTTTTGCAGTTTGTGCAACAAATGGAATTGTCTATAAAAACGCAAATAAAAAGTGGGGGCTTATGATGGCGCTTTGCTTTGGACTTTTCCAGGCTGCTATGCCAACCATCGGATATTTTCTCGGAAGTGCGTTTGCGGAGTATATTCGTGCTTTTGATCATATAATAGCGCTTATTTTGCTTGGATTTATAGGCGGAAAGATGATTTTTGACGCAATAAAAAGAGATGAGGAAAGTGAAAGCGGACTGATGCTTACAATGCCTGTTTTGCTTTTGCAGGGCGTTGCGACAAGCATTGACGCCTTAGCTGTAGGAATCTCGTTTGCAGCACTTGAAAGCGTAAACATAGTTACCTCTGTTATAATAATAGGTTTAACAACATTTGTTTTGTCCATAGCTGCCGTAATTTTAGGCAAGAAGTTCGGAAGTCTTTTGAATAATAAAGCCCAGCTTGTCGGGGGACTCATTTTAGTCGGTATCGGAGTAAAGATTTTTATTGAGCATACTTTTTTCGGCGGATAAATAACAAATATGAAAAATTAACAAATATTTCTTGTAGTTCATATAAAATTAACAATTGTATGATATAATAAAGCATTATGATTAAATTAGTAATTTTTGATTTAGACGGAACGCTTGTCAATTCGATATATGATTTGGCAGACAGCGTAAATTTTGTATTAACAGATAACGGGTATAAAACGCACGAAACGAATGAGTATTATTATTTTGTTGGGAACGGAACAAGGAAGCTGTGTGAGAGGGCTATTCCTGCGGACAGAAGAAATGATGCTGAGATCGACAGGATCCATGAGTTGTTTTTAAAGCGCTACGCAAGCAATTATCTGAATAAAACAGTTTTGTACGACGGTATAAAGGAAACTGTAGAAGCATTGAACAAGCTTGGTGTCAAATGTGCGGTTGCTTCAAATAAGACCGATGTTTTTACAAATGAGATAATAGACGCTTTTTTTGAAAGCAATACTTTTTCTTGTGTTTCGGGAAAAAGAGAGGGGATAGCGGCAAAACCTGACCCTAAAATAGTCTATGATATTTTAAAACGAACCAAGATTGAAAAGGAATCTGCAATATTTGTAGGTGACTCGAATGTTGACATTTTTACCGCAAAAAATTCGGGAATTAAATCGGTTGGATGCTTATGGGGATTTAGAACCTATGAAGAACTTAAAGAGGCGGGGGCTGACTATATAATAAAGGAGCCGTCTGAGCTTTTAAAAATATTACAGGAGGAGTAAGTTATGATGAAATACGACATTAAGGAAGTCGCTAAAAGGCTTAAGGGGTTAAGATTATCCTGCGATTTGTCAATTGAGGAATTTTGTGAAAGAACCGGAATGGATCCTGAAACGTATAAAAAAGTTGAAGAGGGTGAAAAAGACTTCTCGGTCACATTTTTATACAAGTGTTCGGAGGTTTTTGGTGTTGACCTCGTTGAGATTTTAACCGGAACAGCACCTCGGCTTTCGACCTATTCAATAGTCAGAAAGGATAAGGGACTTCCGATTGAGAGAAGAGAAAGATTTGCGTATCAGCACTTAGCATATCTTTTTAAGAATAAGGATATAGAGCCGCTTCTTGTAAAAGCTCCGTATGAAGAGGGCGCAGAGGACAAGCCTATCGTTATGTCTGTTCACGAGGGACAGGAATGGGATTATATTTTAAAGGGTAAGATCAAATTTATAATTGACGACCATGTTGAAATTTTGGGCGAGGGAGATTCGCTTTTTTATGATTCAAAGCAACCGCATGGAATGATTGCGGTCGGCGGAGAAGACTGCGAATTTTTGGCGATACTTATAAAGAAATAAATCGGATGAAAAAAGAAAAAGAAAGAGGAATTTTCAATATGAAGGATTTTTACAAGAGATTTGTTACTGAGGAATTTGACGAAAACGGAATATTATGTAAGTTTGAACCGACTCCGGCAAAAAACTACAACTTTGCGTATGATGTAATTGACGAACTGGCTAAACTTGAGCCTGATAAGGTATGTCTTTTTTGGATAAACGACGAGGGCGAGGAGCATAAGTTTACGTTTAAGGAAGTAAGCGAAATGTCAAATCGTTTTGCAAATATGTTTATGGCACACGGTGTTAAAAAAGGCGATATGGTTATGCTCGTATTAAAGAGACACTATGAGTTTTGGTTTGCAATTTACGGACTTATGAAGATAGGCGCTATCTCAATTCCTGCTACAAATCAGCTTCTTCCAAAGGATTATGTATACCGTTTTGAAGCTGCAGGCGTTAAGTATATCTGTGCTACGCTTGAGGATAATGTTTGTGAACATGTTGACGATTCACTTGCAAAATATGACGGAATTTTGAAAAAGTTCTGTGCTCACGGAAACAAGGACGGCTGGATAAATTTAATGGACGAGGCCAAGAAGTATTCTCCTGAGCTTGAGAGAATTCAAAACGATGTCGAAGATAATATGCTTTTGTATTTCAGTTCCGGAACAACAGGATATCCTAAAATGGTAATTCACAATCATTATTACACAGTAGGTCACATTGTTACTGCAAAGCATTGGCATAATGTTTCTGACGGAACGCTTCATCTGACGGTTTCGGATTCAGGATGGGGAAAATGCGCTTGGGGAAAACTGTTCGGTCAGATTACCTGTGGAGCGACAATCTTTATTTACGACTTTGACCGATTCCATCCTGATAGACTTCTAAAGGTAATCCAGGATTATAAGATAACCTCTTTCTGTGCGCCGCCTACAATGTACAGATTCTTTATCAAAGAAGGAATAGAAAACTACGATTTGTCAAACCTTAAGTATGCAACTATTGCAGGAGAAGCTTTAAACCCTGAGGTGTTTAAGAAGTTTTACGAGTATACGGGTATAAAGCTTATGGAAGGCTTCGGACAGACCGAAACGGTTTTAGCCGTTGCTAATCTGGTAGGAATGGAACCAAAGCCCGGCTCAATGGGAAAACCTGTGCCGATTTACAATATGGATATAGTTGACGAAAACGGAAATTCATGTCCTGTCGGCGAAGTAGGAGAGATGGTTGTAAGAACCAACGGACAGAAGCAAAAGGCTCTGTTTAAAGAATATTACAAGAATAAGGAAGCAACTGACGCTGCATGGCATGATAACATTTATCACACAGGTGATACCGCATGGAAAGACGAGGACGGATATTATTGGTATGTAGGAAGAACGGATGACCTTATAAAAGCATCCGGCTACCGTATAGGACCGTTTGAGATCGAGTCTGTTTTAATGGAACATCCAAGTGTGCTCGAGTGTGCAGTAACCGGTGCAAAGCATCCTATCAGAGGACAGGTTGTAAAAGCGACTATCGTTTTAGCACGTGGATATTCTCCGAGCGAAGAACTTGTTAAGGAGCTTCAGAATTACGTTAAGAATGCAACCGCTCCTTATAAGTATCCAAGAATAGTTGAGTTTGTCGATGAGCTTCCGAAAACTATAAGCGGAAAAATAAGACGTGTTCAGATAAGAGAAGAGAGTAATTAATGATAAGCAAAAGGACAGATGCTTTTTAGTGTTTTGTCCTTTTGAATTTTTGAGGAAATAAAATGGCGCTTTTGTATGAATATCCAAAAAAGAATATTTCAAGCAGCGAAAAAATCGCTTTGGCAAATGAGAAAATAAATGAGCGAAAAAAAGTTAATAAGATGATGCTTAAAAGTGCGGTGCTTTTGGTGTTACTGCTTGTTTTGGCAGTTTTTGTTAAGGTAGCATGGCTAAAAGTTGTTTTAATAATTATCGGACTTTTTAGTTTTCTTACAAGTCTTTTGTTTGCAAATTCAATTCGTTTGTCGCTTGATAACGATGTCTTTGTGAAAATATATGATGATCATATTGAGTCTTTCCAGCCTCCGGCTTTTGGTGTAAAAAAGCGCCGCATTACTATAAATTATGATGAAGTAATTGAGAGTAATCAAACAACAATGGGAAGCATTTCTTTTAGACTCAAAGGAAATAAGCAAGAGAGCATATATTTTGTGGACGGAGCTGCAAAAAGGTTCTTTATAGAAAATTGTTATGACAAAATAAACTACCCTAAAAAGGATTATATTGATTATCCGGATATCGAAGAAGAAAAGGACGATCCGGATTATAAATGGAAAAACTGGAAAAGCTTTTAAAAAAAAGGGTAAAACCACTTGAAATTTAATTTTTAATGTGGTATACTTGCTTTAAACGCTATGACTGAGAGAGTAGGCGGTGCGTTTGAATCCACAGAGAGAGGGGCATTTGGTGAAAGTCCTTTGGTTTGTGTTCCGTTGAAGTTCGCTCACGAGCGGCCTTGCCGAAGTTTTTTATTGTAAGTGAGGACGGTTGGTTTTAAGATTCCGTTACAGATCTTTGGGAGTGTTGGCTCTTTAACTAATAGGTGGTATAGCAAGATTTAAGTCTTGTCCTGATTAGGACGGGACTTTTTTATTTAAATCGGAGCAACGCTCTGTTTTGTTTGCAAGGAACAGGGCTTGCGACCGATTGCAACCGGCGCAAGGAGCGTGAGCTCCTCAGGGTTTCAGTGGGAGATTATTACTCCCACTGAAATTCTGGAATGGAACCCGCCGCCTTAGAGGCGGGGGGACATCTGCGCTTAGGTTATAAATAAAATTTATGAGAGGACGGTTACTGATGAAAGAGGCATTGGAAAAAATCGAACAAAGCGCAAAGCAAGCGCTTAGTACGGCAGTGGATGTAAAGGCGCTTGAAGAGATAAGAGTAAAGTACCTTGGCAAAAAGGGAGAGATAACCGCTATTTTAAAACAAATGGGTAAGCTTTCCGCAGAGGAGCGTCCAAAAATGGGACAGCTTGCAAATAAAGTGAGAGCAGATATTGAGGATGCTCTTACTAATGCACAAGCTTTAATCAAAGCAAAGATGCGTGAACAGAGCTTAAAGAGTGAAACGCTTGACGTAACGCTTCCGGGAAAGAAAAAGTCTTTAGGACAGCTTCATCCGCTCAATATCGTTATGAGCGAGATTGAAGAGGTATTCATGGGCATGGGATTTGATATTGTAGAAGGCCCTGAGATTGAAACAGATCACTATTGCTTTGAAGCATTAAATATGCCTAAGGATCACCCTGCAAGGGATACGCAGGACACCTTTTACATTGACGAAAACACTGTTTTGAGAACACAGACATCAAGTGTTCAGATAAGAACGATGGAAAAAACAAAGCCGCCGATAAGAATAATTTCTCCTGGAAGAGTATACCGTTCGGATACAGCGGACGCTACTCATACACCGATCTTCCATCAAATAGAGGGACTTGTTATTGATAAGGGAGTTACTATGAGTGATCTTGTGGGAACATTGGATATGCTTATGAAGCGCCTTTACGGTGAGGACTGTAAGATAAGACTTCGTCCGCATCATTTCCCGTATACCGAACCGTCAGCTGAGGTTGATATAATGTGCTTTAACTGCGGAGGAAAGGGCTGTTCTATGTGTAAACAGGAGGGCTTTGTTGAGCTTTTGGGTGCAGGTATGGTTCACCCAAAGGTTTTAGAGGGCTGCGGCATTGATCCTGAGGTTTATTCCGGATTTGCCTTCGGACTCGGACTTGAACGTCTTACTATGGGAAGATTCAACATAAACGATTTAAGACTTTTATATGACAACGACTTGAGATTCCTCAAGCAGTTTTAATCGGGCAGGGAGGTAAGTAATATGAATTTATCAATGAAATGGCTTAACGATTATATTGATGTGTCTGACATCGACATAAAAAAATTCTGCTATGACCTAACAATGACAGGTTCTAAGGTTGAAAGATATGATACCGAGGGAAGTGACATATCAAAGGTTGTCGTAGGAAAGCTTTTGTCGGTTGTACCGCACGAAAATTCGGATCATTTGGTTGTCTGCATGGTAGATGTCGGCGGTGATGAGCCTTTGCAGATCGTTACAGGTGCGCCGAATGTAAGAACAGGCGACTATGTTCCTGTAGCGCTTGACGGTTCAACGCTTCCGGGCGGAATTAAAATTAAAAAGGGTAAGTTAAGAGGAGTGGAAAGCAACGGAATGCTTTGCTCGCTCGGAGAACTTGGACTTACAACACATGATTTTCCATATGCGATTGAGGACGGAATCTTTTTGCTTGGTAGTGACTGTGATCTGACACTTGGAAAGGATATAAAGGAAGCAATAGGCTTTAATGATACATCGGTTGAATTTGAAATAACATCAAACCGCCCTGACTGTATGTCCGTAAGAGGACTGGTAAGAGAGGTTCATGCAACCTTCGGCAGAGAGTCAAACTTAAAAGAGCCTGAGTACAAGGGTGTTGACGGAAATATTAAGGATTATTTAGATGTCGAGGTAAAGAACACTTCACTATGCTCAAGATATATAGCAGGAATTGTAAAGAATGTTAAGATAGGGCCTTCCCCTAGATGGATGAGAGAAAGACTTCGTGCAAGCGGAGTAAGACCTATAAACAACTTTGTTGACATTACAAACTATGTAATGCTTGAGTACGGTCATCCTATGCACGCATTCGATTTAAGATATGTTGACGGCTCAAAAATCGTAGTAAGAAACGCTCAAAACGGTGAGAAGATAACGACTCTTGACGGCGTAGAACGTGTACTTACAGATGATATGCTTGTTATTGCTGACGAGAATAAGCCTGTTGCTGTTGCAGGAGTTATGGGCGGAGAATACAGCGGAATTATGGATGATACGACCACAGTTGTATTTGAATCTGCTTGCTTTGACGGCCCAACCGTAAGACGTGACGCTAAGAAGCTTTCAATGAGAACTGATGCTTCTGCAAGATTTGAAAAGGGACTTGATTCAAGAAACTGTTACCCTGCGATTATGCGTGCGTTTGAGCTTGTTGAAGAGCTTGGCTGCGGCGAGGTTTTAAATACTATAATCGACAAGGACTACGGTGAGAACAAAGAAAAGTCTGCACCGTTTGATTCGAAATGGATAAACAGCTTTTTGGGAACAAATATACCTGAAGAGGATATGATAAAATATTTAAACAGCCTTGATTTTGAAGTTCGTGACGGAAAAGCTATTGCACCGTTTGACAGAATTGATATTGAATGCAAGGCTGATGTAGCCGAAGAAATCGCAAGAATTTACGGTTATAACAACATTCCGTCAACTATTATCACAGGTGTTGCAAACGCTAAGAGAACGCCTATTCAAAAGTTCAAAGCAGGTATTAAATCCGCAATGATAGCACAGGGCTTTTATGAGATAGCAACATATTCTTTTGTATCTCCAAAGGGCTTTGACAAGATAAATCTCCCTAAGGAAAGTAAGCTTCGTGATCCGGTTGTGATTTCAAATCCTTTGGGTGAGGATACATCAGTTATGAGAACAACAGCTCTGCCGAGTCTTTGCGAGGTATTGGCAAGAAACTACAATTATAGAAATATGTCGGCTTCTGTCTTTGAAATTGCAACTGAGTATACAAAGACTGATGATGTTTTGCCAAACGAGCTTTCAAGACTTTGCATTGGAATGTACGACGCAGAAAACGGAGTTGATTTCTTCGAGCTTAAGGGTATAGTTGAAGAAGTTTTGGAGCGAATAGGCATTGAGGACTATGAAGTATTAAGAGCAAGTGAGAGCAAGTACTTTGACGAAGTGTCAGCGTTCCATCCGGGAAGAAGTGCTGTTATTGTAAAGGACGGTATGGAGCTTGCGATTTTCGGAGAGCTTCATCCGGAGGTGCTTGAAAATTACGGAATGAATGTAAGATGCTACTGTGCAAAGCTCAATGTAAACGAAGCTCTTGATATGTCAAACAGCGAGAAGGTTTACAAGCCTCTTCCTAAATTCCCTGCAACAACAAGAGATATTTCTTTTGTATGCGATGAGAGCATACCTGTTGCAAATCTTGAAAAGGCGATAAAGAACGCAGTAGGAAAAACGCTTGAAAAGGTAACGCTTTTCGATATATATCAGGGAGAGCAGATAGAAAAGGGCAAAAAGAGTGTATCATATTCTATCTCGATGCGTTCGCACACAGAAACTCTAACAGACGAGCAGGCTGACGGTGCTATGAAAAGAGTGTTAAAGGCACTTTCAGAAATGGGAGCAGAGCTTAGAGGTTAAGGATATACAGCGAGGACAATATGAATAAAATAAGCAGGGCGGTACACGGCATATTTGCATTTGTCTTTTTTATGACTATAGTATCTGTAGTTCTTAGAGGATTTGTAAAATACAATACGTTTGGAATCATATTTGCTTTATTTGGCGGCATTTTGTTAGCAATACTGGTTGTATGGCTTTACGGATTTCTGGACAGAAAGCTTGAAAAATCTCCCGAAGGTAAAGTGGATAGGATATTCTTTGTGATTGCAGTTGTTGTTTTGATATTACAGATTATCTTTGCAATTATGCTTAAATCTGAACTGATAAATGATTTAATGTATGTCGATAACGCTGCAAGGGATTTTTCTAAAAGCTGGGATAAAAGCGATTTGTATCTTCATCTTCCCGAAAGGCATCAGGGATATTTTGCAAGGTATCCGAATAATCATGCGATTTTAATTATACTATCAGTGATTTATTTTATTACGGATCGTCTTTTTGGTGTAACGCCTACATGGGCGCCGATAATCGTAAATATTCTTGGATTGTTTTTGTCTTATATTCTGATGTATCTAATATCCAAAAAGCTTTTTAATAACAAAACGGTATCGCTTTTAACAGCTGTTCTCGGCGCAGGCTTTTGCGTGTTTTACACCTATACACCGTATTATTATACTGATTCTCTAAGTATGCCGTTTGTAATGGGCTCAATTTATCTTTTCCTATGCGGCTTTGAGAGCAATAAGAAAAATGGTATCGTTGTAAGCTTAGTTTTAAGTATGCTTTTGATGGTGATAGGATATAAAATCAAAGGGAGCGTAATAATACTTTTACCGGCATTTTTGATTTATATTATATATTTTACAAAGAAGTATAACTTGAAAAGACATCTTAAACAGATTGGCGTCATGCTGCTGGGCTTTATAGTTTCAATCGCTTTGTGCGGAGGAATAATAAATGCGTTTCATATTACCGATGAAAGCGAAACTAATGATATGAAATTTCCTCTTGTGCATTGGATAATGATGGGGCTTCATGACCGTGGCGGTTACTATGATGAAGATTTTTGGTACACAGAACTGAGCGGAGATTATGAGAATAAAAAGGACGCTGATATAGACCGTATAAAAGAACGCTTAGGGGACTACGGTATGGACGGTATGTTTGTACACCTTGCAAAGAAGATTTCTTATACATGGGACGACGGAAGTTATTTCATTTCAAGATATGTAAAAAACGGAGATAATAACTTTTTAAGAAATTTTGTAGTCAAAAGCAGTGCGTTTAAGCAGTACGTTCGTACTTATAATTTCTTTATACTTATAATGATACTGCTTTCTTTTATAATAGGAATGCTGTCAAAACAGTCCGGTAAAGATATTTTACTTAGAGTAATAATTTGCGGTGTATTTATATTTTTCGCTTTGTGGGAAGCAAGGTCGAGGTATTTGGTTAATTTCTCACCGTTGTTTGTCATTGTTGCTGCCTCTGCTGCAAGTCAGTTGTTTTTTGCAAAACAAAACGGAAAACAGATCGAAAAATAAATTTTTTGTGAAAGTAAACAAGAAAAATAAAGATTGTTGTGTAAAAAGATGATGAAAAATTTAAAAAGTACTTGTTATTTTTGCGGTAATGCGTTATAATAATGTTAAAGCTTAGCTTAATTATAAAGGAGGATTAGCTTATGTATGATCAGACGATGACCTTTAAGGTAAAGGATGACAAGGAAACTGAGCTTAAACGCAATTTACAGATTATTTATTCGGCTCTTAAAGAAAAAGGTTATAATCCGATAAATCAGATTGTAGGCTATATTCTTTCTGAGGATCCAACCTACATAACGACCTACAACAACGCAAGAAGCTTGATCCGTCATATTGACAGAGATGAGCTGTTGCAGGCTTTAGTGAAATCTTATTTAGGTGAATAGTGTTTAAGTTATGAAGTTTTAAAAGCGGCTTATCATTTTCTGATGGCCGTTTTATTTTTATGAATATAAACCGCTTTTTTTGAAAACAATATACCTAGACTTTTTGAAAGGAGTGGCTTTATGAAAAAGCTTATAGCATTAGTATCAGTGCTGTCGCTGATTTTTTGCGGCTGCAGCACAACAACCAATAATGACGACGTTCAAACAGCAAATGACAAAAAAGATGTAGAGGTAACAGATAAACTGTCTGATGACGAGATTAATTCGCTTGACAATACATTAGTTGGTTTTGGGCAGGGGGTAGAAGTTAACGAAAAGAATGTTCCGACAGGTGCAATTCAGTTTAATGAAAAGTACAAAGACCTCTCAGCGTATTCATATAATGAGGACGAAGCAAAAATAACCCTTACTTTTGATCAGGGTTATGAAAACGGATATACTTCTCAAATTCTTGATACTCTGAAAGAAAAAAAGGTCCATGCGGTTTTCTTTGTTTTGCTTGATTATGCCGAAAAGAATCCTGAGCTTATAAAGCGAATGATAGATGAAGGACATACAGTAGCTAATCATTCGGCAACCCACCCGTCATTTCCGTCAATCTCTACTGATGAGATGATTGACGAAGTTATGCAGGTTCACGATTATATGAAAGAAAACTATAACTATGAAATGACGCTCTTCAGATTTCCAAAGGGAGAGTTTTCACAAAAAAGTTTGGGCGTTGTAAAAAATTGCGGGTATGAATCAGTTTTCTGGAGCTTTGCTTATGCGGATTGGGATGTAAACAATCAGCCGGATGAAACTCAGGCTCTTGAAAAAATAGTCGCCGGAGCGCATGAGGGCGCAATATATCTTCTTCATTCGGTCTCAAAGACAAATGCTAATGTGCTTGGAGATGCAATTGACCAAATAAGAGAAAAAGGCTTTGAATTTAAATAAAGAATGCGGCGTGGTAATATTTTATTATCACGCTTATTCTGCGTTGTAAATAGATGTGACCCATTTTTGGTAAAAAAATAAGTCAAAGTATA
>CABUAH010000008.1 GCA_902489475.1 uncultured Oscillospiraceae bacterium
ATATGAAGCCGAACACGGAAAAATAGCTGTTAAAACAGAACAAAACGGTTGACAATCTAGTACCAACCGTTTTTGATTTAATTATCGTAAATTTAATTCAGAATTAATTCCGAATTCCGACCTCCGCATTCCGAATTAATTGTCCATTATCAATTGTCAACTATTTTGCAGGACAAACCTCAACGATTTCACCCATTTGATCTCTGCCTGCTCCTACTGCGTTAGACTCATCTGTGTCGATGTGCATAGCTCTTGCGAAGTTATCCGAAACTCTGCAAACCACATCACCCAAAATAGCCTTTCTTTCAGGAGTATCAATTTTAACGCAAACTATCTGCTTGTCCTTAACACCCAACTCTTCAGCGTCGGCAGGGGTAAGATGAATGTGTCTTTTAGCAACAATAACGCCCTCGGAAATCTCAACCTCTCCCTCAGGTCCGATTATTTTACAAGCACCGCTTCCGGCAACATCTCCCGACTCTCTTATCGGTGCTGCAATGCCGATGCTTCTTGCATCTGTAGCTGAAAGCTCAACCTGAGTAGCCTTTCTTACAGGACCTAAAATTGAAACGCCTTTAAGTTCCTTTTTAGGGCCTACAACAGTTACTCTTTCTTCACATGCAAACTGTCCCGGCTGTGAAAGGTCCTTCTTCTTTGTCAAAGCGGCGCCTTTACCAAAGAGTATTTCAAGATGCTCCTGCGTTACATGAACGTGTCTTGCAGAAGTCTCAACAATAAAATTCTTAGCCATTTAATTTACCTCTCCTTTTCCATATGTATATTTTAATTTTACTACCGATTTAAAAAGAAGTCAATACAGTTTATTGACTTAATTGCAAAAATGTATTACAATTAACTTAATTAAGGAGTGATAAAAATGCTGTATCTGGCTTATATTGTAATATACGCTTTTATATTTGTTTTCGGAGCGATTATCGGAAGCTTTTTAAATGTGTGTATTTATCGGCTACCGAAAAATGAATCCATAGTGGTCGGCGGTTCGCACTGTATGTCTTGTAATGAAAAAATAAAGAAATACGATCTTATACCTATTGTAAGCTACATAATTCTTAAGGGAAAGTGCAGAAGCTGTGGGGCTAAAATATCACCGAGATATATGATAGTAGAGCTTTTAAATGCTGTGCTTTATGTTTTGACATTTGCTCATTTCGGATTAAACGGTTCGGTCGAAGCTGCTTTTGTATGTGTATTGCTTTCGTGCCTCATAATCGTTGCTTTCATGGATTGGGATACTCAGCTTATAAGTATGCCTGTTGTCGGAGTTATAGGAATTTTGGCAATAGCAAAGCTTGTTCTTTCTATCACGGGTGTGTGTGAGTTTTTAAATCCGCTTTCATGGATTGATACTCTTGGCGGAGCGGTATCAGTAAGCTGTTTGTTTTTAGTAATATTTTTACTGTCAAAGGGAAGAGCATTGGGCTTTGGAGATGTGATGTTCATGTTTGCATCAGGTGCATTTTTAGGGCTTAAAGCTGTTATAATTGCAGCCTTTATAGGCCTTATCACTGGAAGTATAGCAGGGCTTATTATAAAGTATAAATCCGGGAGCAGTAAATTTGCATTCGGACCGTGGCTTTCTTTAGGCGTTGCAGTTGCAGCTTTTTACGGTGACTTTTTAGCAAACTTATATTTAGCAATATGCGGACTTAAGTAATATTTGTTTTGAATATAGAGCTTGCAAAGCATTATATCAGTGCTATATAGAAAGCCATATTCAATAACTGTAGTAGTTAATCATTTGTGTTGACATGACAAATAAGCTGTGATAAAATAATATTGATAGATTTATAGAATTTTGTATAACAAAAGGGCTATGCAAAAAATGGCAGTATACTTAAAGTGTAAAAACATCAAGGGCGGATGACTTATGACTGAAGTAATTAATAAGTTTACATCGGATATACAATGTGCAGAAGTGCTTGTAGAAATTGCTTCTGGAAAGATAACTAAATGCAATAAGGATTTTCTGTCTTTGATAGGACGTGATCCTGAAGCAGAGGTAACGGAGGATTTGTACGTAGCCGATTATTTGGACGGTGCAAATCGTCAGAATTTAAAAAATATTTTAAATGAGCATATAAGTAAAAAAGAGTTTCGAGGAACTTGTTATATTCACAGGGTTAAAAGAGTTGACGGAAGGTATGCTATAGCAATCGGAATTTCAAAGGTTTACGGCGGTAATATAGATTATGCTTACACAACCATTATTGACATGAGCGAGTTTTATGAAGATGAAAGCACTATCAATGACAAGCAAGTCGGACTTACCGGTGAAGATTCAGAAGACGCAGTATTGTCGTTAGCTGCAAAAACTAAGAATGTTGAAAATCCGGTTGTTTATGACGTCGTTACAGGGCTTATGAATTTTTCCAGTTTCAAACCTGAGATAGCGTCTTATTTGCAAAAAAGAGATAAAAGCCGAACGGCGGCAGTCATTTATTTCGATATCAACAACTTTACATATATAAATGATAATTTCGGTTTTTTGGCGGGGAATCAGATTTTATACGATACAGCAAAGCTGATTTTAAGCAACGCAAGTATTATGGCTTCGACAAGAATACATTCCGACCTTTTTGCAGCAGTTATAGAAGGTTCAAGTGAGCAGGCTTTATTAAAAAAGATAAATAAAATTGAAAAGGTATTTTTCGTTATTAATTATCAAAAATATCCGAGAAGCGATTTGAATATTAGTATCGGTGTATATTTCCTCAAGGATGATGATACAAACGCAAGAATTGCTATTGACAATGCGAACCTTGCAAGACGTCATATAAAGGGTGCAAGACATAAAAACATCTGTGTTTTTGAAGATGTTTTCAGAGAACAAAAGGTTGCGGAGCAAAAAATCCGTTCTACAATACATCAGGCAATAGTTGACGGCGAAATAGAAGCTTTTTTGCAGCCAAAGTTTTCGTGCAGCAGAATGGAAATAATAGGTGCGGAAGCTCTTGCACGTTGGAGAAATCCGGACGGTACATATAAACAGCCGTTTGTGTTTATTCCAACACTTGAAAACGCAGGATATATAGTCGATCTTGATTTTGAAATTTTCAGGCAGGTGTTATCTCTTATAAGAAACTGGCTTGATAACGGCATTGAGCCTGTTCCTATTTCGGTTAACTTTTCAAGAGTTCACAACAACTATCCTGATTTTGTTGAAAAAGTAAAGAAATTAACCGAAAAGTTCGGCGTTGATCCAAAATACATAGAAATCGAGATTACCGAGAGCATTATTGCAAAAAATCCTGAAACTACAATTAAAAATATTGCAGAGTTTGCTAAATATGGTTTTAAGGTTGATATGGACGATTTCGGTACGGGGTATTCTTCTTTAAGCTTTTTGAGAAATGCACCGATAGATATTGTAAAGATTGATAAGGCTTTTGTTGATCAGGTTTTGGAATCCCCCAAGGATAAGGAATATGTTCGTCAGCTTTGTAAGCTGATTGAATTTACAGGAAAAGATGTTCTGTTCGAGGGTGTGGAAAAGCCGGAACAAGCGGAGTTTTTTGAGTCGTGCGGATTTGACATGGCTCAGGGCTGGCTATTTGATAAGGCTATGCCAATATCGGAGTTTAATCAAAAGTACATGAAAAAATAACCGTGGCAAGATGTAACCCGCCTTAGAGACGGGTTACATCTACGTCTTTCAGTAGGGGCTTAAAATCTCCCACTGAAATCCTAAGGGGCTAATGCCCCTGCCGCTTGTTAATGACGGGTCTTGCTCTTATGTATAGTTATTTTATGAAAGGATTGATAAAGCTTGGCTTTATACAGGAAAACGGAAACTCCTTTTAGATTGTTGATGGATACACGAGTCTGATAACAGGCGGTTGTAAATTCTATCAAAAAACGAAAGGATAATTTAAGATGAAAAAGGAACTGGAAAAACAATACAACCCCTCTGTGTTTGAGGACAGGATATATAAATACTGGATCGATAACGACTGCTTTAAGGCGCATATCGATCCTGAGAAAAAGCCGTACACTATAGTGATTCCACCTCCGAATATCACAGGACAGCTTCATATGGGTCATGCGCTTGACGAAACGCTTCAGGATGTTTTGATTCGTTGGAAGAGAATGAGCGGATATTCGGCTCTTTGGCTTCCGGGAACTGACCATGCCGCAATCGCCACCGAGGCAAAAATCGTTGAGGCCATGCGTAAGGAAGGCCTTACTAAAGAGGGCATAGGCAGAGAAGCGTTTATGAAGCGTGCATGGGAATGGAAAGAAAAGTTCGGCGGAAGAATTGTTGAACAGCTTAAAAAGCTTGGCTCGTCATGCGACTGGTCAAGAGAGCGCTTTACCATGGATGAGGGCTGTAATAAGGCAGTAAAAGAGGTTTTTGTAAGCCTTTACGAAAAGGGTCTTATTTACAGAGGCGAGAGAATAATAAACTGGTGTCCTCACTGTAAAACATCAATTTCTGACGCTGAGGTTGAATATGAGGATCAGGCAGGGCATTTTTGGCATATACGTTATCCTCTTACTGATGGAAGTGGATATGTTGAAATTGCGACAACTCGTCCGGAAACTCTTCTCGGAGATACTGCTGTTGCGGTAAATCCGAACGATGAAAGATACAAGGACATTGTAGGAAAAACTCTTACGCTTCCGCTTGTAGGACGTGAGATTCCTGTTGTTGCCGATGATTATGTTGAGGTCGATTTTGGAACTGGTGTTGTAAAGATCACCCCTGCTCATGACCCGAACGACTTCGAGGTCGGAAAGCGCCATAGCTTACCTATAATAAATGTAATGACTGACGATGCAAGGATTGTTGATGATTATCCTGATTACGCAGGACTTGACAGATATGAAGCCAGAAAGAAAATAGTCGAAGATCTTGACAAGGGCGGATATTTGGTAAAGGTTGAGGACTACAGCCATAATGTAGGAACCTGCTATCGCTGCGGAACAACCGTTGAGCCGAAGGTGTCAACTCAGTGGTTTGTAAAAATGAAACCTCTTGCAGGACCTGCGATTGACGCTGTTAAAAACGGAAAGACTAAATTTGTACCTGAAAGATTTGAAAAAATCTATTTCCATTGGCTTGAGAATATCCGTGACTGGTGTATTTCACGTCAGATTTGGTGGGGACATCAGATTCCTGCTTTTTACTGTGATGAATGCGGTGAAACGGTAGTCACAAAGGATAACGAGGCATTTTGTCCTAAGTGCGGTAAGAAAATGCGTCAGGACGATGATACACTTGATACATGGTTCTCATCTGCGCTTTGGCCTTTCTCAACTCTCGGCTGGCCTGATCAAACGGAGGATCTAAAATACTTCTATCCTACAAATACTCTCGTAACGGGATACGATATTATTCCTTTCTGGGTAATGAGAATGATGTTCTCGGCACTTGAGCAGATGGGTGAAGTTCCGTTTGATACGGTGCTTATCCATGGCTTGGTAAGAGATTCCCAGGGAAGAAAGATGTCCAAGTCATTAGGAAATGGAATCGATCCGCTTGAAGTAATTGCCGAGTACGGAGCTGATGCACTTAGATTTATGCTCGCTACGGGAAATTCACCCGGAAACGATATGAGATATATCGATGACAAGGTAAAGGCTTCAAGAAACTTTGCAAACAAGCTTTGGAACGCAGCGAGATTTATTATGATGAATCTTCCTGAGGATTATACGGTTGATTCGCTTCCTGAAAACTTGACGACCGAGGATAAATGGATAATATCTAAGGTAAATACGCTTGCAAAGGACATAAATACTAACCTTGAGGGATTTGAAATCGGAGTTGCCGTTTCTAAGCTTTACGACTTTATTTGGGACGTATATTGCGACTGGTATATCGAGCTTACAAAGCCGAGGATTTCAGCAGGCGGCGAGTCAATGAAAATCGCACAGGCTGTTTTGGTTTGGGTAATGAAGCAGATGCTGAAGCTTTTGCATCCGTTTATGCCGTTTATAACTGAGGAAATTTGGCAGACTCTTGTCGGCAAAACACCGTTGATGCTTGAGAAATTCCCTGTATATGACGAGTCGCTTCACTTTGAAAGCGAGGAAAAAGATTTTGAGAAAATCATAACAGCTATTAAGGGAATCAGAAACAGACGAGCAGAGATGAATGTTCCGCCAAGCAAAAAGGCTAAGGTGTTTATTGAAACTCCGTATGCGGATGTGTTTAAATCGGGAGCAATGTTCTTTGAGCGTTTGGCGTCTGCAAGTGAGGTTGAGATTAAAGATAAGATAGATTTGTCTGATGCTTTGACTGTTGTTACCGACAGTGCAAGAATCTTTATCCCACTTGATGAAATTGTAGACAAGGAGAAAGAGCTTGACCGTCTTAACAAAGAGAAAAAAGCGGTTCAAAAGGATATTGATTTCTTAAGCGGAAAGCTTTCAAATCAAGGATTCTTAGCAAAAGCTCCGGCTCAGCTTATTGAAAAAGAAAAAGCAAAGCTCGACGTTGCAAAGCAGAAAATGGAAAAGATACTTGAAAGTATAGATAAGCTTTAATTGAATACTGTACAGAGGCGAGGGCAATAATGTGCCTTCGCCTTTTAGCGTGTTGACAAAGTCAACACGCTCCCCATGGGACAAACACACTCACTTCGATAGCTTCGCCTATCTCGTTCTGCGTTTTTTCCCTGAGGATTCTCCCTTTTCGTCGGGAATCGGCTCGTACCGCTGATTTCCTCTCAAGGTGTCGCTGCGTCGGCGCATGTCTGCCTATGCGGCAATATTTTAATAGTGTACTTTTTCTATAACCTGAAATGCGAGGGCAATAATGTGCCTTCGCTTTTTTGTTGGTTTTGCTTTGAGTAAAGCTTGCTTGATTAGAGATGAAAACTATATGTTGTGGTTAGAAGTTAAGCAAATTCACTAATTTACCGTGAGGTAAGCAGCATTTATTTAGATTATCTCTGATTGACATATACTATATATTGTAGTAAAATAGAATAAATACAAGGAATATGTCGAATAATTGGTGATTAAAGGGAAAACACAATATCTTGTGCCTTATAGCTTTAGGCTTTTTGAAGTGTTCGCATTTTCTTAGTGTTTTAGCTGATGTGCGGTTGAGTTTTGCTAGACGGCTTCAGTCGCATGGCTTTATGAATATTTTGTAAACTTTCAAGCAGATTTGGTTATTTTGCATAAAGCAGGCGCTCGAATATTGGCTATTTGGTTGCATTTTTTTTTGCTTTAGCCTTGCATTTCCCTAAATAATAGTGTATAATGAGTTCACAGTGGTTAATTGTGCGAAAAAGTGGTGATAATTCCCAAAATATCATCACAACGGGAGGTGAATCGATTGCCGGCAACAAATCTTATGGGAACGTTTTATCAGTCGATGGACGTTAAAGGAAGAATGAGCTTTCCTACAAAGTTAAGAGAAATTATCGGCGATAGATTTATCGTGACAAAGGGTATAGACGGATGCTTGTTTGTCTATTCGCTTGAGGACTTTGCCGATTTAAGCGAGAGAATAAACGCTTTGCCGCTTTCAAAAGCAAGAAAGCTACAGCGTTATTTTATGGCAGGAGCGGCGGAGGTCGAAGCGGATAAGCAAGGAAGGATTTTGATTCCTCAGCCTCTTCGTGAGGCGGCTGCATTAATTAATAAGGAAGTAGTTGTTGCAGGCGTATCGGGAAGAGCTGAAATCTGGAGCAGGGAAGCATGGGATAAGGTCAATGCTGAGTTCGATGAAGAATCTGCTTTGGAAGCAATGGAGGATCTTGAATTTTAATCCGTTTTTATCAAACCTGTGAAAGCTGGTGTGCTGTTGGAATTTAATCATATTCCCGTAATGCTGAATGAATGCATCGACGGACTTAACATTAAACCTGATGGCATATATGTTGACGGAACCGTTGGAGGAGCAGGTCATTCTACTGAGATTGCAAAGCGTCTTACAACGGGAAAGCTTATAGCAACAGACAGGGATCCCGAAGCCGTAGGCGTTGCCAAAGAGAGATTAAAAGGTTTTAACGCAGAGGTAGTGCACGCAAACTTTTCTGAGATAGACGAGATTTTAAGAGAAAGAGAAATATCTTGCGTCAATGGAATTTTGCTTGATTTGGGAGTTTCTTCATATCAGTTGGATACAACTGACAGAGGTTTTTCGTATCACAGTGACGCACCGCTCGACATGAGAATGAGCAAGGTAGGAATAAGCGCCAAGGATATTGTGAACACCTATTCATATGAGTCCTTAAGCAGGATTATTTTTGAATACGGAGAAGAAAAGTATGCAAAAAGCATAGCGCACGACATTGTTAAATACAGAGAGGATCATGAGATTTTAACGACCGGCGAGTTGGCGGAGATTATAAAATCTTCCGTACCGCAAAAGGCAAGGAGAGATAAAAACCCTTGCAAAAAAACCTTTCAGGCAATAAGAATTGCGGTAAACGATGAGCTAGGTCACATAAGTATAGCTCTTGACAAGGCTTTTGATGCATTAAGCGTAGGAGGACGACTTTGTGTAATATCCTTCCATTCGCTTGAGGACAGGCTTGTAAAGGCAAGATTTCAGTCGTTTTGTCAAGGGTGTATATGTCCGCCGGATTTTCCGGTCTGCATATGCCATAAGACGCCTAGAGGGAAATTAATAAACAGAAAACCTATCACGGCGAGCGCTTTAGAGCTTGAGAGAAATAAAAGAAGCCGAAGCGCAAAGCTCAGAATTATCGAAAAGATAAAAGAGAACGATAACGACTGAGGATTTACCGAAAAGCAGAACAAAGATAAAAATAAAGAGCTTTTTGGAACAAAGATAAGACAACAACAAAAAGTAAAAAGTAAAGCGGAAAACAACAAAGATAAAAAGAAAAACTAAAAGTTTAAGCTGAACAAAGGAAAACAACAAACAAAGAAAAAGGATAACAAAAAAGTAGGACTTACTCCGGAAGGATAAAAACAATGGCTAAAAATAATAACTTAGCTTATGATTATGACAACGATCAGGCTCAGGAGCAGCAGTTAAAGCCAAAGATAAAGCATATAAAAAATCTTCGATTAAAACCGAGGGTTTCGGCTGCAATCAAATATACCATTACCGGCATTGTATCCGGATTGTTGCTGCTTGCAATTGTTTTCGGAAGAGTTGAACTCAGTAAAATTTATTCCGAGCAATCAGATCTTCAGGCGGAGCTTTCTCAGTTGACGGAAGCAAATATGGGACTTAAATCGGAGCTTGATTCAAAAACGGGATTATCTCAGGTCGAGGAGTATGCGGAAAAAACTCTTGGGCTTCAAAAGCTTGACAAATCTCAGGTTGAATATGTAGAGGTCAAGACGGATGAGGTTATAGAGAGCGTAAAGACTGATGATAATATCTTTGTCGCCATCAAAAAATGGTTTAAAAATGTTTTGGAATATATCGGAGCATAAAGAATAGGATTTATTAGTGGAAAAGTTAAGCTTTTACTTATGTCAGCAGTGCAGAGTTAAAACTTAGCTTTTTTGCGCTTTATTGAGCTTAAAAAATTTGATGAAAGGAGCCGGAAAATGGGAGATAAACCTACTGTGCTGATGAGAAAGCGTCTGAATATATGGATAGGCCTTGCAATGCTTTTGGTAATTGTATGGATTATTATTAACGTATTTAAGGTTTCGGTAATTGAAGGCGAGCAATACAGAGAGCTTGCAAACGCACAGCAGCTTACAAGCACAACTATAAAAGCTAACCGCGGCTCTATTGTTGACAGCAATATGCAGATTCTTGCACAGAGCGCAACTGTTTATACAGTGTTTATAGATCCTAATACTCTTAAAGGATATTTAAACGATGATCCAAAGGCAACTGTTGATGAAATTTCAAACAAGCTGGGCGAGATTTTAGAGATAGACCCTGAGAAGGTAAAAGAAGCGTGCGGAAAAAATGTCGGATACGCAGAGCTGAAAAAGAATGTTGAAAAAACTACATACGACAAGGTAGTAGCATATAAAAAGGAAATAAACTGCGGAGCTATCGGAACAAATCCGACAACCAAGCGTTACTATCCGCAAAATGATCTTGCCTCTTCGGTTATAGGGCATATTCATTATGACGGCTACGGACTTTTGGGGCTTGAGGCTTATTACGATGATTACCTTTGCGGAACGGACGGAAAGTCTGTTACGGCAACAGACCGTGACGGTAAGGAAATGCCTTATAGATACAAACAAAACTATGACGCTGTAGATGGTGCATCCTTAGTGCTTAACATAGATACGAATATTCAAAGCTATCTTGAAAAGGCGATGAAGGAAGCGGTAACTCTGCATAAGCCGAAGGATAGAGCGAGCGGAATAGTTATGAACCCGAAAACAGGACAAATCTATGCAATGGCAACAACGCCAAGCTATGATCTTAATAATCCTGCGGAAATATATGATGAAACGGCAAAAGCGGAGCTTGAGAAAATAAAGCAAAAGGAAGCTGCCCAAAAAATAACTCAGAGTACAGAGGAAACAACCGAAGCAGAAGAAACGACCGATGAGTACGGAAATGTTATAGAGTCTGAAGAAAAAGAGGAAGAGCAAACATACGACGAAGCACTCAATGCAGCATGGAGCTTGCAATGGAAGAATAAGGCTATCTCTGAAATCTATTATCCGGGTTCTGTATTTAAGGTTATAACCGGTTCTTCGGCGCTTGAAGAGAATGCAATCAATCTTACTCAAACATTCTCCTGTAATACGAAATATACTGTTGCGGATACAACTATAAGCTGTTGGACTACAAGGGATCACGGCTTACAGACATTTGCACAGGCTATGACTAATTCGTGCAACCCTGCGTTTATCCAAATAGGTCTTGCTTTAGGCGCAGATAAGTTCTGCGATTATTTTGACGCTTACGGATTTAGAGAACTGACCGGGATTGATTTACCGGCAGAAGCTTCGAGCATTACATATAACAAGGATACAATGGGCATCGTAGAGCTTGCTACATCATCGTTCGGACAGGCGAATAAGATAACGCCGATACAGATGATTACCGCCTATTCAGCTGTTATCAACGGAGGATACCTTGTAACACCTCAGATAGTTGACAAAATTATCGATGCAAACGATAACGTAATAAAGGATTTTACTCCTGTTGTAAAAAGACAGGTTATTTCAGAGGAAACTTCAAAAACCATGAGAGAGGTTTTAAAAAACGTAGTAGAATCTGAACCGGGAAGTAATGCATATATAAAGGGCTATGATATAGGAGGAAAGTCCGGTACAAGTGAAAAGCTTGATGTTATAGACGAAGAGGGCAAACAGCACGTTGCGTCATATTGTGCATTTTATCCGGCAGACGATCCTGAGCTTGTAATACTTATAATGGTTGACGCTCCTACGAGCGGAGAGTATTACGGAAGCCAGATAGCGGCGCCTGCTTGTACTAATGCCCTTAAAGATATCCTGCCGTATCTTGGATATTACCCGCAGTATTCAAAGGAAGAGCTTGACTCTTTGGCAGTTTATGTTCCGACGGTTACAAACAACAATGTTTCGGACGCTAAGGCTTCTATTGAAAACATGGGACTTTCTGTAAATGTTGTAGGAAAGGGCAAAAAGGTTGTTGCACAAACTCCGTCGTCAGGACTTGTTCAGCGAGGAGGAACTGTTATACTTTATACGGAAGAGGGCTACGAGCAGGAACTTAAATCTGTTCCGAACGTATACGGTATGTCAAAAGATGCAATCCAGGATCTTTTGCATGAATCCGGATTTAACGTAACCTTTAAGGGAGATTATGATATCGAAGGCGCATTTTGTATAGAACAAACTCCGTTGGGCGGCGCCGAGGCGTATGAGGGAACAGCTATAACAGTTACGATGTCTACAACATGGCCGGCGAACGGTGATGACGATTCAAACGGGTCGCAGGATTCTGACAGCGCAGAAAACGGCGAGGATGTATATTACGATGATTATTCGTATGACGATTACAACTCGGAACAGTAATTAAGCATAAATGCCGGATTTAAACTTTTGAAAGGGGACTTGATCTTGAAGCTTTATGATCTTTTGGAAGAACCTATAAAAACCGAGCTTTCAAATATAGAAATAAGCGGAGTTACATCCGATAACAGAAAGCCTTTAAAGGGAGGAGAGCTTTTTATTTGCATAAAGGGCAAAACCTTTGACGGACACAGCGTTGCCGAAGAAATGATTAAAAAGGGTGCAGCGGCGGTTTTGGTTGAAAGGGATCTTGGGCTTGCACAGCAGATAATCGTTCCCGATACGAGAAAGGAATATGCCTATATTTGTTCGAGATGGTTCGGCTGCCCTGAGAAAAAGCTTAAGCTTATCGGTGTTACGGGAACAAACGGAAAAACAACGATAACAACTACACTTAAAAATATATTGTCCGGCTTCGGAAAGAAAACGGGACTGATCGGCACTTGCCAAAATGAAATCGGCGATGAAATTTTACACACCGAAAGAACAACACCTGAAGCATATGAGCTTTTTGAACTGTTTGATTTAATGGTAAAAAAAGGCTGTGAGTATGTTGTGATGGAGGTTTCCTCACAGGGGCTTGAACAAAAAAGACTGGGTCCTTGCCGCTTTGAACTTGGCGCATTTACAAATCTTACGCAGGATCACCTTGACGTTCACGGAACAATGGAAAACTATTATGAGGCTAAAAAGCTTTTGTTTTCGATGACTGACACGGCAGTTATTAATATTGATGATGATTACGGAAAAAGGTATGCGAAAGAAATTTCCTGTAATACAATAAAAACCTTCAGCACCAAAAAGAGCGCCGACTTTACTGCGAGCAATGAAAATCTTTTGCCGAGCGGAGTAAAATATGACTTTTCCGATGGGAAGATAACCCTTCCGGTAAGCTTTAATATGCCGGGAGAATTCAATGTTTCAAACTCACTTTGTGCGATTGCTTGTGCAGATGTTTTGGGATTTGATACAGCAAAAACAATAGATATTTTAAATTCTCAAAAGGGCGTAAGAGGAAGAGCCGAGGTCATTCCGACAGGGCGTGACTTTACCGTTATATGCGATTATGCACATACTCCCGATGCAATAGAAAATGTTTTAAGTGCAATGAGAACAAGTGCAAAGGGACGTGTAGTATGTCTTTTCGGCTGCGGTGGAAACAGGGATGCGAAGAAAAGACCTCTTATGGCGAAAGCGGCAGAAAAATATTCTGACTTTTTGATCATAACCTCTGACAATCCGAGAAATGAAGATCCAAATCTTATTATCGAGGACATTTTAGCTGGAATAGATAAAGAAAAAACTAATTATATAACAATTACAGACAGAATAGAAGCTATTAACTGGGCTGTACAAAATGCAAAGAAAGACGACATAATAGTGCTTTGCGGAAAAGGTCATGAGGATTACCAAATTCTTCCCGGAGGAGTCAAAATTCATCTTGACGAGCGTGAAGAGGTTGCAAAGGCACTTTTGAAACTTAAAAATTAACGGAGACATCAATGGAAAAAATCTTACTTTCTGAAATAGTTAAGGCATGTAGCGGAAGCTATGGCTATCCTGCTGATAAATATGTTACAAGCGTTGTGACCGATTCAAAAAAAGTTGAAGAGGGAAGCGTTTTTATAGCGATAAAGGGCGAGCGTTTTGACGCACATGATTTTGTCGGCGAAGCGGTTTCATCGGGGGCAGTTTGTGCCGTTACTGAGCGTGCAGTTGACGGGGCAAAATGTATCATAGTGGATTCAACCCGTGCGGCATATTTAAGTATTGCACATCACTATAGAAACAAATTTGACATTCCGCTTGTTGCTGTTACGGGAAGCGTTGGAAAAACGACAACAAAAGACTTTATCTGGTGTGTGTTAAGCGAGAATTTTAACACTCATAAGACACCTGAAAACAGAAACAACGATATAGGACTTCCCGAAACGCTTCTCAAGCTTTCCGATGAGCATCAGGCAGCGGTAATTGAAATGGGAATGAATCATCAGGGAGAGCTTTCAAAGCTTTCAACAGCTGCCGCACCTACGATTTGTGTTATTACAAATATAGGAACATCTCATATTGAAAACTTAGGTTCAAGGGAAAACATTTTAAAGGCAAAACTTGAAATATTAGACGGTGCGGATAAAAACGCTCCGATTATAATGTGTAAAGACGATGAATATTTAAAAAAGGCTGATTTGCGTGGAAGAAGAACTATTTGGTATTCTGTCAAGGATATGTCAGCTGATGTTTATGCAAAGGATATTACGGTTAACGATGACTCGGTAAGCTTTACAATATGTGAGCAGGGTCGTGAAATAAAGGCGAAAATGAATGTTCTCGGACTTTACAACGTAAAAAATGCACTTGCAGCGTATTGCGTTGGAAGAGAGCTTAAAATGAGTCCCGAAGATATAGTGTCGGGAATTGCAAAATTTAAGGCGGACGGAATTCGTCAAACGGTTGAGAAGCTCGGTGAAATTAAAATAATAAAGGATTGCTACAACGCTTCGCCCGATTCTATGGGTTCAGCGCTTGAGCTTTTGGACTCGGTAAAGACTGACGGAAGGCGAATTGCTGTTCTTGCTGATATGAAAGAGCTTGGAAAAATGTCCAAAGACCTTCATACTAAGGTAGGAGGCTTTGTTTCAAAAAGTAAAACGGATATATTATTGTGTTTAGGAGACGATTCAAGGTATATCGTAAGCGGAGCTGTTAAAGCAGGCTTTAACGAGAAAAACACAAGATTTTTTGAGGATAAAAACGAGCTTTGCGATTACTTAAATGACATTAAGCGTGACGGAGATACAATTTTATTCAAAGCAAGCAGAGCAATGAAGCTTGAGGAAGTAATTGAAAAGCTGTAAATTATTTAATGGACTAAAAGGGAGTGAGAACTGTTGGAAATAAATCAAAAGAAGATTAAAACTATGAGAAATATGCAGCCTGTTGCACAGGCTAGAAAAAAGCTTAATTTTCGTTTCGTAAAGGATAAGATCGACAGGCCGTTTCTTATAATTGTATTAGTGCTTCTGGTGTTTGGATTTGTAATGATGTTCTCTGCTTCCTATGCGTGGGGACTTTATGATGCCGATGACGGATATTATTATATCAAAAAACAGCTTATTTCCGGAATACTGGGACTTATAGGAATGTTTTTTGTTTCCTATCTCGATTACCATTTTTATCAGAATACAAAAATTGCGTTTATTTTCTTCGGAGGAGCATTGCTTCTCAATTTCATAACGGCTTTGGTCGGAGATGAGGTTGCAGGCGCTAGACGATGGATTACCATTGCAGGATTTCAGTTCCAGCCTTCTGAAATTTTAAAGGTAGCGGTAATTGTAATTTTTTCCTATATTCTGGCGGTAAACTGGCAAAAATTTGATCACTGGAAATATTCGATCGTACCTTTTGCTGTAATACTTGGACTCTGCGCCGTTGCAGTTGCCGCACAAAGACATATGTCGGGAGTATTGATTTTCGGTATCATAGGACTTTCTTTGATGTTTGTAGGAGGAGTGCCCAGAAAATATTTCTGGAGATTTATAGGCGTTTTGGCAATTGCCATGGTGTTGTTTTTGGTATATAAAGTGCTTTTGGATTCAAGCGGTGGGTTCTCTTATATAAGTGAGCGTTTTGAGTCATGGCGAAATCCGCAGTCGGATCCTCAGGGAAGCACATATCAGACATATCAGTCGCTTTTAGCAATAGGTTCGGGCGGTATTTTCGGACTTGGATTTGGTGAGTCAAGACAAAAATACCTGTACTTATCCGAATCGCAGAATGACTTCGTATTTTCAATTATATGCGAGGAGCTTGGATTTGTCGGAGCTTGTATAGTAATTATTTTATTTGCAATCTTTATTTTGAGAGGATTTTACATAGCTTCACGTTCAAGAGACAGATTCGGAATGCTTTTAGTTTCGGGCATAACTGTTCAGATCGGTTCGCAAGCGCTTTTAAATATTGCGGTTGCGTCAAATGCGTTTCCAAATACCGGAGTATCGCTTCCGTTTTTCAGTTATGGAGGAACTGCGCTTTTGATACAGCTTTTGGAGATGGGAGTTTTGCTATCGGTTTCAAGACAGGCAAATAAATCCCCGTGATCTGAGATTGATATACAGACAAAACCGACATGGCGAAAGGAATGATTTTATGTTGAGAATACTTCTTGCAGGAGGCGGAACGGCAGGTCATGTTAATCCTGCTCTTGCGATTGCGGAAATAATAAAGGGAAAGCACTCCGATGCAGAGTTTGCTTTTGCGGGAACTCCGGACGGGATCGAAGCAAGGCTTGTGTCGAATGCAGGCTATAAGTTTTATCCTATAAAGGTAAAAGGTTTTCAAAGAAAGATAAACTTAAATAATATAAAAAGGAATGTGAAAGCAGCGTCTTATTTGTTGACGGCAGGAAGAAATGCCAATAAGATAATTGACGAATTTAAGCCCGATTTGGTTATAGGAACTGGCGGATATGTCGCAGGACCTGTTGTCAGAGCAGCGGCTAAAAAAGGAATTAAAACTGCGATTCACGAACAAAATGCATATCCGGGAGTTACTAACAAGCTTCTTTCAAAGACGGTAGATAAGGTTATGCTTACGGTTAAGGAAGCCAAGGATTATCTTGATAAGGACGTCGATTGTACAGTTACGGGACTTCCCGTGAGAAAGAGCTTTTCAGTTGCCGACAAGGCTTATGCAAGAGAGAAACTTGGAATTCCGCAAGATGCAGTATGCGTTTTGTCAACAGGCGGAAGCCTTGGCGCAAGAACAATAAACAATGCTGCAAGAGCTTTGTTTAAGTGTTATCAAAAAGAAAATGTGGATGTTTATCACATCCATTCATATGGAACATATACGGGATATAAGGGCTATAAGGACGAACTTAAAGCGGAAGGAATTAATGTCGATGACAAACGCTTTATCATATCAGATTATGTAGATATGTCGGTTTGTATGGCTGCAAGTGATCTTGTAATAAGCCGGTGCGGCGCAAACACTTTAAACGAGCTTGAAAGCATCGGAAGAGGATCTATACTCATTCCGTCGCCGAATGTTGCAGGAAATCATCAGTATTATAACGGAATGGTTTTGCAAAACGCAAATGCGGCGATTGTGATTGAAGAAAAGGATTTGACAGATGAAAAAGTAGTCTTTGAAGTTTTGTCGCTTATTAAAAACAAGGACAGGCTTTCAAAGCTTTCTGAAAATGCAGGAAGTCTTTATATAAAGGACACAAGCGAAAGAATATATTCCGTTTTATCAGAGCTTTTAAAGGACGTGATTTTAGAGCAGTAGCTTATTTCACCTAACTCTCCCAATTTGCATAATATGTGTTATGCAAATTGTAAAGGAGAGAGGATTATGCAGAGGCTTAAAATTATAGGAGGGAAAAAGCTTTCGGGCGAAGTATCGGTTCACGGGGCTAAAAATGCGGCGCTGCCTTTGCTTGCAGCGTGCGTTTTGGCTAAAGGAGAAACCATTTTACATAATTGCCCAAGGCTCAGTGATTCCTATGCTGCTCTAAGAATTTTGTCATGTCTGGGTTGCAAATGCAAGCGTGAAGATGATACAGCGGTTATAAATACGGACGCTTTGACGGGGTTTGATGTACCCGATAATTTAATGAGAGAAATGCGCTCATCAATTGTTTTTTTGGGCGCAATATTAGGAAGATGCGGAAAGTGCAAATTGTCCTTTCCGGGTGGCTGCGAGTTAGGTCCTCGCCCTATAGACCTACATATAAAGGCGCTTAGAAGTCTTGGCGCAGTTATTAAGGAGGAATACGGACTTTTGGACTGTGAGGTTCCGGGACGGCTCAGAGGTAACAGAATTTCCCTTTCGTTCCCATCGGTAGGGGCAACCGAAAATATAATTCTTGCTGCTAGCACAGCGAGAGGAGAAACTGTTATTGAAAATGCGGCAAGAGAGCCTGAAATAACTGATCTTGCAAACTTTCTGAACAAATGCGGAGCTAAGATAAGCGGCGCAGGAACAAGTAAGGTCAGGATCGTCGGCGTAGATGAGCTTTTCGGCTGTGAATACAGCGTTATGCCTGACAGAATAGTTGCTTGTACTTATATGAGCGCTGCCGCCGTAACAGGATCGGAGCTTAATATAAAAAAAGTAAATTATCATGACCTTACAAGTGTTATTCCTGTTTTTGAGGAAATGGGATGTACGGTTTTTTCGTTTAAGAACAATATTTATATAAATGCAAAAAAGCGTTTAAACGCTGTGAAAACAATTAGAACAATGCCGTACCCCGGGTTTCCGACTGATGCACAAGCGATCCTAATGGCGCCTTTGTGTAAAGCGTCAGGAACGAGTGTTATTGTGGAAAACATATTTGAAAGCCGTTACCGTCATGTTGATGAGCTTTGCAGAATGGGTGCAAAAATCAAAACTGAGGGGCGAGTAGCAGTTATAGACGGAGTAAAGACCTTGTACGGCACGGGGGTTATGTCGACTGATTTAAGGGGCGGAGCAGCTTTGGTGCTTGCCGGACTCGGAGCTCAGGGAGAAACTTTAATAGGAAATGTAAAATATATAGACCGAGGGTATGAGAATATCGAAAGGGATATTTCTTCTATCGGCGGAGATATTGTAAGAATTTGATACCGAGGTGAGGATGTTGAGAGATATTGTAAAGAGCGACCAATCGCAGAACGAGATAAAAATAATAAACGGAGAAGAGGTCGTCGTTTCAAGAAAAAAGAGAAGACGCAATATGTCGCTTTATTATGTTTTAATAATAATCTTCGTTGTTTTGGCGATGATCTTTTTATCGTTCACATATTTTTTCAGAATCAAGACGATAGATGTTTCAGGAAATACTCTTTATACCACGGAACAGGTCATTGAACAGTCCGGGGTGAAAATGGGCGATAATCTTTTCAGGACTGATACTGAAGCCGTTGAAAACAGAATAAGCTCTGCCTTTCCGTATTTTGAAAGCGTTAATGTGAAAAGAAATTTAGCTTCAACTCTTTCAATAACCTTGAAAGAGGCAACACCTGCGGTATCAATAAATTATAATGACAACGAGTTTATGGTCGTAAGCACAACGGGAAGAATATTGGAAGTAGGTCTTTCCTCTCCTCGTGACGGAACTGCCGAAGTATACGGAATGGAAATGACGGAGCTTAGATCGGGAACGCAATACGAGGACAAGGATTCTATTAAGAAAACTGTTTTGGATGAAATAATAACAGAAAGCAAAAAGCTTGGGCTTAATAAAATAACAAAAATCGGAATGACAGAAAGAACCGATATACGTCTTATATATAACGGAACAATCAAAATTAAGCTCGGAAGCTCACAGGATATTCCGTTTAAACTGAGCTATATAAAATCGGTAATTGATAAGCTTGGTGACGATTATTCGGGAACACTTATTTATCACAGCGCTGAGAGCGGAATTTCTGCTATTCCGGATGAAGAAAGCGTTCAAGCTGCTGCGGAGATTCCCGAAACAGAACAGGAGCAAACAGAAGAAGCTGAGCAGGAAACGACCGAAGAAAATTGGGATAATTATGTAAATTAATTTGTTTTTGACAGAAATTTATGTCAAATTTTCTGTATTTACCAAGGCGATTGCGAAAAATGTTGAAAAAAAGCCTTGCAAAAGCAAATGTTTTATGTTATCATATAGAAGTATAGGTAGTACATTTTCAATAAGGCGCATGGCGCTGCCATACAACGATTCAGGGGGAATTAAACCGAAATCCTGCTGAAAAATTAAGTGTAACCGTTTGTTATACGGTGAAAGCTTAGTTGAGTTATATTGATAATAGTACCGTAATTTATTTTAGGAGGACTACAAGTTATGAGTTTTGCTATTAGCCCAGAAGAATTATTCGGCGCTAAAATTAAGGTTATCGGCGTCGGTGGCGGCGGCGGAAATGCACTTAATTGTATCGCCGATGAGGGAATGATCGGAAATGTTGATTACATAGCAGTTAATACAGATGTTCAGGCACTTCAGCGTTCTAAGGCAACCGAAAAGATTCAGATCGGTTCTAAGCTTACAAGAGGCTTAGGTGCAGGCGGAAGACCTGAGGTTGGAGAAGCATCAGCTCAGGAGAGCAAGGAAGAAATCTCTGAGGCTATTAAGGACGCAGATATGGTGTTCATCACTGCCGGAATGGGCGGCGGAACAGGAACAGGTGCTGCTCCTATCGTTGCTGAGATTGCACAGGATTTAGGAATACTTACAGTTGCTGTTGTTACAAAACCTTTCGCTTTTGAAGGCGCAAAGAAAGCGGCACAGGCTGAAAAGGGAATAAATGAGCTTTTAGATCATGTTGACTCGCTCATCGTAATTCCTAACCAGAAGCTTTTGTCGGGTGAACAAAGACTTACAATGAGAGATTCGTTTACTCTTGCAGATAACGTTTTAAAGACGGGAGTTAAGAGTATTGCGGACTTGATTTTAAGAAACGGATTTATGAATGTTGACTTTGCTGACGTTACAACGATTATGAAAGACGCAGGAAAGGCTCATATCGCAATCGGATACGGCGAGGGTAAGGACAAGGCTCAGGACGCTGCAAATCAGGTTATTTCTTCACCGCTTCTTGAAACTTCAATCAGCGGCGCAAGAAGACTTCTTGTTAATATCGTAATGAGCGAAGACATCGTTACAAGCGATATGGACGAGCTTACACAGATTATTACACAGGCTGTTGATCCTGACGCAACAATTATCTTCGGTGCGGATTATACACCTGACGCTACAGATTGCATCAGCGTAACAGTTATTGCTGCGGATTTTACAGATGATGTAAAGAAGTTTAATTCAGCTGCTTCATCAAAGCTTGATTCAGAGGCTATGGCTAAGGCAGGAGTTAAAGCTCCGAATAATCCGGATTACTACGACGACATTTTTAATATTATTAAGAACAAGTAACATTTGATATTAAGGGCATCTCGCAAGTATTATCTTTGTGAGATGCCTTTTTAACACGCAGAGGTTAGTTTTTATGAGTGATATTAAGAGTATAAATACAAATGAACTCAAAGAAGCGGCAAAACATTTAACGGCAGGGGATAAGATCTTGTTAAGCGGTGTAATTTACACTGCAAGGGATGCCGCTCACAAGCGTTTTGAAAAGCTTCTCGACGAGGGAAAAGAGCTTCCTTTTGACTTGAAAACGGCAGTAATTTATTATGCAGGTCCAACGCCTGCGCCTGAAGGAAAAGCGGTTGGTGCCTGTGGTCCGACAACTTCGGGAAGAATGGATAAATTTGCGCCGAGGCTTCTTGACCTAGGACTTTTAGGAATGATAGGAAAAGGTGAAAGAAGCTTGGAAGTGAGAGAAGCTGTAAAGAGAAATAAAGCTGTCTACCTGTGTGCAACGGGAGGTGCGGGAGCGCTTGCGTCAAACTGTATTAAGAGCTGTGAGGTAATTGCGTTTGACGAGCTTGGTTGTGAGTCGGTAAAGAAAATGCATATTGAAAACTTTCCGCTTGTTGTCGCAAACGATTCAGCCGGAAACGACTTATTTGAAATCGGAAGGAAGCAGTTTGAAAGGGTTTAAAATATGAATGCTTTTGATTGTGATGTTTCTGATGAGGAGCTTGTAAAGCAGGCAAAAAGTGACATTGCTTTTTCACAGCTTATATCAAGATACAAAAAAATAGCCGAAATAAAAGCGAGAAAGCTTGGAAGCGGAAGAAGTGAAGCGGAAATGACTGATCTCATTGACGAAGGAGTAATCGCTTTGTTTTACGCTGTAAGAACCTTTGATGAGAGCAAAGGAGTGCTTTTTTCCACCTATGCGGATACTTGCATAACAAACCGAATTATCGCATCTCTTGGAAAGCAAAACCGCATCAGACTAAAGGAAACTGACGAATCGTTGTCAAGTGAAAAAATCATAGAGCAGGAAAGCCCTGAAAGCATTTTAATTGAGCGTGAGAGATTTAATGAGGTAATGAAGAGGGCTTCAAAAATGCTTTCGGAAATGGAGCTTTCGGTGCTTGAGCTTTATCTGCAAACTGAAAGCTACAAAATCATAGCTGCAAAGCTTAATATTTCACAAAAATCTGTTGACAATGCTATGCAAAGGGTTAGGAAAAAGCTCAAAGTGGCTTTGTCAAACGGGAAATAGATTATTTGTTCATCATACTTTTAGCCTCTTATGTAGCGGCGAAAGTTTTAAAATATGGCCATATAGCTTAAAAAGAGCGTTGTAAATCTTTCGGGGTAACAAAGGTGTCGGTTTGAGTCCGACTTGGCTAAATAATTCTAAGCGAGGGAAAATGGTATGTTTGAAGACAAAACATTAGTCTGCAAGGACTGTGGCAACGAATTTACTTTCACTGCCGGCGAACAGGAGTTTTACGCTGAAAAAGGTTTTGAGAATGAGCCTTCAAGATGTAAAGCTTGCCGTGACGCTAAGAAGTCAAGAATCAGGCAGTCAAAAGAGTATTTCACAGCAACTTGCGCAGCTTGCGGTGGGGAAGCTAAAGTTCCTTTTAAGCCAAGCGAGGACAGACCTGTATATTGCAGCGATTGCTTTGCTAAAATGAAAGAAGCAGAGTAAAAAGGGGAAGCGGATTTATTTCCGCTTCTTTTTTGTTTGACTTTTTATGCTATTTAATATATACTGTTTTTAAATAAGGGGTACCGCCCCGTCATGGGGCAAGTGAACGAGGGGCGAAGCCCCTTAGGGTTTCAGTAGGGGATCAAAATACCCTACTGAAAGACGTAGATGACCACCGCCTAAGAGGCGGGGTGACATCCGTTCACGGTTATTAAATCGTATATTGGTGATGAACTTGAAAACAATTATTTCAATAATAAAATCCGAAATTATTATAGCTGCGATTTCGTGGCTTTTATCTTTTGTGGTTATGGCAGTATGCTGGGTTGCAAGAATTGAGGGCGGATATTTAAACAATTACATAGGTGACATGATAACGGCGTTTTTTGTATTCTTTTTAGCGACATCCTTTGCATATACGGCTGTTTGGCTTGTAAAAAATACAAAGAAAAATCAGCTTTTGAATATGCGTAACGAAAACGGTTACAGCGATGAGTATTTTAGCGCACTAAAAGACAGATACATCTTAAAAACAAAGTTTTCTTTAGCTTTTAAAAACGCTCTTTTTATAAGCGGAGAATATGCAGATGCAAACAGATTTGACGAAGCGCTTGAGGTCCTTTCGGTTATTGACTGCGATAGATGCAATTATACGCAAAAGATAAGACTTGCGTGTGAATACTTAAAAATTTATTCGCTTAGCAAAAACGAATCAGATGCAAATAGCGTATATATAACCATCTTGGAAACAGCATCGTATTCAAAGCTGAAAAAGGATGTTTTTGCATATGTTAAATATTCCGGCGCTCTTTATGAGTATCTTTTAAGGGACTATGAGCAGGCGGCAAAAAGCACACAAGAAGCATATGAATTATCAAAAGATAAAAAGCTTAAAACAGATTCGGCTTTAATGCTTGGATTATCGTGCTTAAAGTTGGGCGATAAGGAGAGTGCAAAGCACTATGCGGAGGTTTCCTCAAAGAATATATCAACTCCGGCACAGAGGGAAAATCTTTTGTCCCTTATGTCAGCAGTCGAGAGGGCTTACGGAATATGAAGCTTGATGATTTTAAAGGGTATATTTTTGATCTTGACGGAACGCTCCTCGATTCTTTTGGAGTGTGGAATACGGTTGACGAGCTTTTTTTGAATAAAAGAGGTTTTGAAGTTCCATGTGATTACGCACGAGAAATTGCATCCCTTGGTTTTGATGCAGCGGCGAGTTATACGATTAATAGATTTGGACTTAAGGAGAAAAAAGAGGATATAATAAAAGAATGGAATGAAATTGCAGTAGAGCTTTTTGCAAAAGAAACCATGCTTTTTGACGGCGCAAAGGAATATCTTTTAAAGCTAAAGCGCAATGGCAAAAAACTCTCGATCGCAACGGCATCGCATGATGAGCTGTTAATACCATGTCTTAAAAATAACGGTGTCTATGAACTTTTTGACGAGATAGTAACAGTATCTGAGTCTAAAAGCAAGGAGTTCCCTGATATTTATTTAAAATGTGCAGAGAAAATGGGACTTGATGCATCGGAATGCGTTGTGTTTGAGGATGTTTGCGTTGCTGTTTTGGCGGCAAAAGCAGGGGGCTTTAAAACTGTTGCACATTTAAGCTATGGGAACGCCAGGGACCACGATGAGCTTATAAAAATAAGCGATAAAGCAGTGAAAGGATATTATGAGCTATGAAAGAGATAGTTTTAAATACTAAAATGAAATCGGAGCAAAGGGTTGACGCTTCAAAGACAGCGGCTGCTGTTGGAAGTGGAACGGCAAAAGTTTTTGCAACGCCTATGATGATCGCACTTATGGAAAATGCGGCGCTTAAGTGTCTTGATCAGTTTTTGGACGAGGGCGAAACGAGCGTTGGAACATATATTTCAACAACTCACATTGCAGCAACACCTATGGAAATGGACGTTTATGCAATTGCGGAGATAGTAGGTATAGACGGAAGAAAGATAGATTTTAATGTGACGGCGTATGACAAGTGCGGAGTGATCGGAGAAGCAAAGCATTCAAGAGTAGTTGTATACGGTGAAAAATTTGAAAATAAGGCTAATGAAAAACTTAAAATGATTTGAGATTGATTTGGAGATGAGAAAATGAAAACAGCTATTGTGTTTGAGGGCGGTGCAAGCAGAAGTTTGTTTTCCTGCGGCGTGATGGACGTTCTTTTGAAAAATGAAATTTACTGCGATTATATAATAGGTGCTTCGGCGGGGATTTCTATGGGAGTTTCGTATGCTTCCCTTCAGTATAAAAGGAACTATGAAATAACAAAGGAATATATGTCTGACAAAAGGTATATGGGTGCAAGGCATTTGATTGACAGAAAAAATAAGAGCTATTATAATCTTGATTTTGTGTTTAATGAAATTCCAAACAAGCTTATTCCTTTTGACTATGAAGCGTATGAAAAATATAAGGGCAATTGTATTGCTGTTGTGACCAATGTAAACACGGGAAAGCCGGAATACATAGAGGTTGGAGCTGAGGACAAATGCTTTACTGCTTTAAGAGCAAGCTGTGCTTTGCCTATATTGTTTCCGATGATTGAAATTAACGGAGAGAAATATCTTGACGGTGGAATTTCTGATTCGATACCGTTTGAAAAAGCAATTTCAGACGGCTGTGATAAAGTTATAGTGGTCTTGACAAGGGAAAGAGGATACATAAAAAAGACAGATGCGTCAGTTAAGCTTTCATGTAAGCTTTATAAAAAATATCCCATGCTGTGCGACTGTTTGAAAAACAGGGCGGATAATTATAATGAGCAGATTAAAAGGTTAAGAGAAGCAGAAAGTTCAGGAAAGGTTTTTGTAATAGAACCGCTTTCAACAATGGGAGTAGGCAGGACGGAAAAACGCTGGGAGAAGCTTTTGCCGCTTTACAATCACGGAGAAGAGGTTATGGACATTAAGCTTTCAGCATTAAAAAAGTATTTGGAGGGGTAAAAAATTAACGCTTACGAAATATTTATTGCGGCTGTAATTGTACTTATTGTTATACTTGTCGCTTACCATAATACACAACTTAAAACAACTAAAAAAACGCTTGTTACGAAGCGGCTGCCAAAAAGCTTTGACGGCTTAAAAATAGCGGTAATATCTGATCTGCATAAGAAAAGCTTTGGAAAGGACAACTACAGGCTCATTGAAAGGATAAATGAATCAAAGCCTGATATAATACTTTTTCCCGGAGATCTAATAAGTAGATTTGAAACAACTATCAAGCCGCAGACGAAGCTCGTTTCAGCTCTTTCAAAAATTGCGCCAATTTATTATACCTACGGAAATCATGAGGCTGACGCTGACGAGGCGGTAAGGGAGGAAATTAAAAAGCTTCCTATGACTTGTCTTTTGAACGGTTCGGTAAGCTTACAAAAAAACGGTGAGTTTATAAATATTGCAGGAGTGTATTTTGAGCCTGAGTACTACAGAAATAAAAACGGAGGATACAGAGGTCTTCCATCAGTTGGATTTGAGGATATTCAAAACAGGATAGGCAAAAAGTCGGATGGCTTTACAATCCTTTTGGCGCATAACCCAGACTACTTTTCGGCGTATGCAAAATGGGGAGCAGACATTACGGTAAGCGGACATATTCACGGCGGAGTTATAAGAATCGGGAAGAGAGGGCTTTTGCACCCTGAGAGAAAGTTTTTTCCAAAATACTCAGCAGGCATTTATAAGCTTGATGATAAAGCGTTGGCAGTAACAACCGGGCTTGGAAAGTTCAGGTTGTTTAATGCGTCTGAAGTTATGTTAGTAACTCTTAAGAACGAATTTCCTAAATAAAAATCACCGCAGTTGATTCTGCGGTGATTTTTATTGCAAGTCAATATTATTTGTCTGATATATGGGGTTCATTTCATTTTCAATTAATGTATGTTTATTCGTTGGATGTATCGTCGTTCTCCAACGTGTCGTCAGAGTCATCACTTGTGTAAAAACTAGGGTTTTGAATAATCGGATCAAGGTTTGGATGACGTTTTTTGTAGATAAAATGTGAAATACCATATGAAGCGACAGCTAAAACGATAGGCGGAATTATTCCTATCATAACAGCAAGCATATAATCGTTTCCAAACGCAGATAAAAGCCATTTGCAAGGAAAGTAAAATCCTTCAAAAACAAGCAAAACATTATCACTGGCTTCCTCGATAAAAAGAATGGGAACAAAGTATACTAAAAACATAAACACTGCTGCAATACAAATCGTGAACGTATCAAACATACCGTAAGCTGAATGTTTTTTGCCGTCGTTATAAAACAAAATCACAAGCATTACTATTATAACGCACCATGCAAGCAATGACCAGATTCCGCTTGAAAAAATTCTCTCTTTTATATTAGATGCATTAAAAGATGGGATTATCAGGTTAAGTATCCATGCAAACAGTGTTGTAGATATGACACTTGCAAAAACATTAATCAAGATAAGCATCAGCACTCTTGAAATTGTGTAAAATAATCCTTTTGAATATGTCATGTTTTCATCTCCTCAAAAATAAAAGGAACAAAGCTTATTACTGATTTTTGTTTGCGGGGAATAAATGCGTTAATGTTTCAGTTTCAGTTGACTATTCGCCCCAAAGCTTCTCAGGATAAACGCCCGACTCAACTAGTTTTTTAATTTCGCTCTTAACGTATTCCTTATCCTCGGCATAGGTTACGCCGAACCATTTGTCGTGCGACTTTAAAACATCAACCGTTAAAGCTTTCCTTTTTAATAGATCGCTGATAATTATAGGAACTAAAAATTCGCTTTTAGTGTTGTTTAAATTCTTGTCCAAAAACGCTTTGAATTCAGTTTCAAGCGTTTCGATAAATTTCGTTGGACAACCCCACATATTCATTGAAACCACAGAGCTTTTGTCAAGCTCACCGTTTTGGCTTACAATGCTGCCGCTTTTTAGCTGCTTAATCTCATAGGTTTCTTTAATCTCCGTGAGTTTTCCTTTCTCTTCCTTGCAGATAGCTCTTGTTACAGTTCCGTTGCTGCTGAGAGTGTTTTTAAGTATAAATCCGGCAAGGCACAGGTTTGAGCCGCTTCCGTCAAGCTTGTCCGAAACAAGATACTTATGTATAAGCTCGAACGCTTCTCTGCCGTAATAATCATCGGCATTTATGATAGCAAAGGGTTCGTTTATAAAATCCTTCGCTGACAAAACTGCGTGACCTGTTCCCCAAGGGTTGGTTCTGTTTTCAGGGCATTTATATCCGTCGGGCAGATCTTCAACAGATTGAATAGCGTATCTGATATTAACGTGCTTTGAAATCCTGTCACCGATAATTTCTTTAAACTGCTCTTCTATATCTTTTCTTATAATGAAAACTATTTTATTAAATCCTGCTCTTACAGCATCATATACGGAATAGTCCATTATTACCTCATCGTTAGGACCTATCTTTGCAAGCTGCTTTATTCCATTGCCGAAACGGCTGCCGATTCCTGCTGCCATAATAACAAGAGTTGTGTTTTTCATTGGCTTGATCCTCTCTTAAAAATACTTGCGGCTTTGATTTTCGACTTTGTAGATGCTAATTAGCCGACTTGTAAAACGCCACTTAAATTTATATCATATATTTAGAATTTCGTCAATGTCTGAAATCCATGAAAAAAGTAAATTCCGGAGAAAAGTAACCTTTGCAAAGAGCTTAGATTAAAAATTCCTTTGAAATCACGCTGTTGGTTTTGTTTTCAAAAGCCTTAATGCTTATAACATTTCCGTCGTATCCGTTTAATACATGATTATCTGCAAGCTCATTCGTATAGTCGGATAGCTTGTATATCTTATATCCTGAACGGTCTTCTTGTATGTTATTTTGATTTCCCTCAAAATGAATGACAAGCGGAGTCCACTTAACATTATCTACGGTAATTTCATTTTCATTTTTGGTGACATCTAAAGACAACAGCCCGGATAAAACATTGTCAGCGGATAACATTCCGCCGAGAAAGTTTCCGAGAGAATAAGCGCAGATAACCTTTCTTCCGTCAGATGCGTCTACCCATTCAATCGGCTGAATAGTGTGCGGATGAGTTCCGATTATAATATCTGCACCGCAGTCCGCCAGAAACTGTGAGTAGTATTCTTGAAAGTCGTTTGTTTCAAAGCTGTTTTCAGTTCCCCAGTGTGCGGAAACTATTACTACGTCGGAAACTGACTTTGCTCTTTTTATTTTTTGCTTGACATAATCGTCATCGTCAAATGTCGATATGCTGTAGCTGTTTGGCGGCGATATTCCGTTTGTACTTTCGGTGAAAGATACAAGAGAGAATTTGATTCCGTTTTTCTCTATTACGCTTACAGAATTTTTTTCTTGTTCGTTTTTATAAACTCCGTCATGGCAAAGATTTAATTTGTCAAATTCCAAAACAGCATTGTCAATCCCTTGCTGCCCCATGTCAAGAGCATGGTTTGTAGCCATATTCACCATGTCAAAGCCAGTATCTTTTACAGCTTCAGCAACCTCATACGGCGAGTTGAAAACAGGATATCCCGAAAGCCCCAATTCAGATCCTCCGACAATAGTCTCCTGATTTATGAAAGCAAGATCATAGCTTTCAATATCGCTTTTTACCTCACTGTAAAACGGGCGAAAATCATATTTTCCATCGCCGATTTCTCCGGAAAAACCATCGGCTTCCTCATAGATCGTTTCATGTATAAGATTATCTCCGACAGCACAAAGGGATACCTTTTGTGCGCTGCTTTCTGCCGATTTAGATGAAGCTTTGTTTTCTGTAGTAATTTGTGAGCTGCCCGAAGCATCTTTGGAAGAACATCCTGAGAGAAGAACAAGTGCCAATAAAAACACAGAAAATTTTTTGAACATAAGCTTGTCCTTTCTATCTTTCTCTTCGTCGCATAAGTCCGGTTTTATCAAGGAGTATCGCTATAAGAGGAAGTAAAACGATTTCCAATACTATTCCCGGAATACAGCAAAAAATTATATCGTAAAGGAATGATTCGGAAGAATAATCTACAAGTATTCTCATCATGACTCCGTATGCTGTTCTTCCGAGATACATTGAAAGAATAAGAGAGATATAAACATTTTGACACATGATCTTATAAAGCACTCCGCATGCTACACCGAAAACTATGTATTCTACGGCTATTGCCAAAGCGTCCGGATTCATCGTTGGAGAATTAAACAAAAGCGAACATACAATAGGAGCAGCTGCTCCTGCAAGAGCACCTAAAACAGGTCCGCACAAAAGTCCGCAAAGCAAAATCGGTGCTTCCATAACACAAAGATATCCTCCGAATAAGGTGAAACCGCCGAAAAATTTATATAAAACTACTGATAGCACAAGCAGAGCCGCAGCTACTAACAGATTTTTTACGCTTACTTTCATATATGTAAACTCCTTTGCGTTTAGTTTAATAACAGCTTATGAATATTTTACCACAGCAGATTAAAAAAGACAAGTTAAAATTAAAACGTAAAGAAATAAATCCACAGGTAGATTCCTGTGGATCGGTGCTTTTATTCGTCAAATTCATTTTGAGAAGCTATATCTAAAATGTTTTGACTCTTTGAATTATCTGTTAGTGCGGTAACGCTTCTGAGCTTTCGGTTGATCGCCCTTGTGCGAACACCGACAAGCTTATCAAGCTCGTCGTTAGCTGAGATGATTTTCTTTTGCGTTGCTGCAATAACTTCCTCAAACTTGACAAATTCCGTTTTAACAGCTGATAGAATATCCCAAACCTCGCTTGAACGCTTTTGTATAGCAAGAGTTTTAAAGCCCATTTGCAGGCTGTTTAACAGTGCTGCCATAGTGCTTGGACCTGCGATATTGACCTTATAAAGACGCTGAAGCTCTTCAACAAGGCCTCTGTTTACAACCTCAGCATAAAGCCCCTCAAAAGGAATGAAAAGTATTGCGAATTCGGTTGTATCCGGTACTGAAATATATTTTGAGCTTATGTCTTTGGCTTCTGACTTAATAGTGTTTATCAAAGTCTTTGCTGCGGCATCAATCTGAGCCTTATCTCCCGAGTCATATGCCAAAAGAAGCGACTGATATGTATCTCCCGGAAACTTTGAATCAATAGGCAGGTATACAAACTTATCATCATCCGCAGGAAGCTTTATTGCAAACTCAACTCGCTTGCCGCTTCCTTTTTTTGTTTCAACATTTTCTTCATACTGTTCGGGAGCAAGAATCTCTCCCAGTATTGCACCAAGTTGAATTTCTCCCAAAATACCTCTTGTTTTTACGTTTGACAAAACTTTTTTCAAGTCGCCGACATTTGAAGCGATGGCCTGCATTTCACCCAGCCCTTTATATACAGCCTCAAGCCGTTCACTTACAAGCTTAAATGATTCACTCATGCGTTTTTCAAGAGTCTTTTGAAGCTTCTCGTCAACGATATTTCTCATCTCGTCAAGTTTTTTTGAGTTTTCATCCTGCAATGACGAAAGGCGTTTCTCGACAGTTCCTCTTATGCCCTCAAGCTTCTGCTCGTTAAGCTCAGAGAAGGTTTTAAATCTCTGTTCCTGAGCAATAAAGCTTTCGGACACGGATTTTTGTAAAGCATTTTGCTTGTCCGTTAGGTTTTTGTCAATCGTGCCGATTTTTTCCGTTACTGTTTGGTTCAGATCCTTTTGATTGCCGCTTATTATTTCGCCTAATGCTTTTATGGAATCAGCCGTTGTGCGGTTTTGCTCCTGTCTGAAAGAAGAAAGCTCACGCTCCTGTTGTTCCTTTAAAAGCGCAAGCTTTCCGTCAATTTCGGTCAAGTCGCTTTTTAAAAGCTTCATAAGACAGATTATACCTATGATAAGCGATAAAAGCGAAAGAACAATCAAAATGATCGGTAAAATAAGTTCCATAGCTTATTTTCCTTTCTTGACTTTTTGTACTATTTGTGTGATAATATAACCTAAGCGCAGATGTCCCCCGTCTCTAAGGCGGGTTACATTTCAGAATTTCAGTGGGAGTGATAATCTCCCACTGAAATTCTGAGGAGCTAACGCTCCCGGCGCTGGTTTCAATCGGTCACAAGCTCTGCTCCTTGCAAGCCAGACAGAGCGTTGCTCCGATTTAAATCACAATCAAGGCGCTATGCTATATATTCGTTTACGGTTGAATCTTCTTGAACATTTAAAACATTCAAAGGTTCTTCTTCGGGCGTGAAAAATGCCATTTCAAATAGATTTACCGCACATGAAACCACTATAGCACTAAGCCCTAAAATTGCAATCAGTTCAAACATATTAAATCCTCTCCTTAAAAGATGTCATTATTTTCGGGAAGCGGTTATATATCTGTTTGCTTCCTTCGATTGATATAATAACATATGTTTTGTCCAAAAATCCGGACTTGTTGCAAAAAATAGCTTTGATTTTGAAATCTGTACATTTTTTTGTACAGAGAATCTTTCTTTGAGAAACGGCTATCTATATCTGTGTTTCTCACAAACTTAGTATACCATATATTGATTTAAAATGGAAGTCTTTTTTGAATTTTTTGTAGGAAACGGAGAGACTGTATGAACGACAGAGAAAATGCAAAGCAAAATCCATTTTTATTTACGGAAGGTCTTGTTTTATCGGATTCAAACGGGGTTGGTGAATTTTTTGAGGAAATCCCCGAAGGATATGCGGTATATCCTTCGGCGGACAAGATGAAGCCGCTTGCAATGAGCTTTATTGACAAAATAAGCGAGCCTATGTTTTTCTTTTTGGAGCTTCCGAAAGATGAAGAAGCTTTAAAATACGACGTGTATTATCTTGAATGCACAAAGCCGGTTGCCAAGGCTGTTTTAAAAAGGTATGGAGAGTTGCTTATTAACGACGGCGTATCGAGATTCGGATTTGGTTCTCATAAAAACGGTGAGGAGATTTACTTTTCATCGCTGCAAACGGCATATATTTACACAAAAAGAAAAAATGAGTTTTTAAATGTTATTAAAGAAATCGGAATAAATGATGACAAAAAACTTTCTGCGGCTGATAAATTCAACCCTGAAATTGACGATTTAACTTTAGTTGAACTGGACGGTGAAACCGTTTTTGATATTGCGGAAAATTTAAAAGAAGCAGGACTTTACTTTGACCGCACGGTTGAGTATTAATGACTTAGACAAGTTTGCTTTTGAAAATATATTTTATAATGATAAGGAGAATGTTAAATGAACATTTGGCACGACATGAACCCCAAGAGAATAACAAAGGACAGCTTTATGGCGGTTATCGAGATACCTCAGGGTTCAAAGGTTAAATATGAGCTTGACAAGGAAACAGGAGTTTTGATGATGGACAGAATTCTTTATACGTCAACTCACTATCCGAAAAATTACGGGTTTATTCCAAGAACCTATGCAGAGGACGGCGACCCGCTTGATGTTTTGGTGCTTTGTTCGGAAGTGCTTTTTCCAATGTCTATAGTAAAATGCTATCCTATTGGGGTTATAAAAATGTTGGACAACGGAGCGGCTGATGAGAAGATAATAGCGATTCCTCACAATGATCCTACATACAATCCTTATACAGATATATCGCATCTTCCTAAACACATTTTTGAAGAGATGAGTCACTTTTTCACCGTTTATAAAACGCTTGAGGGAAAAGAAACGGTTGTTGATGAGATAGAGGGCGCTGATAAGGCAAAGGAAATTATTCAAAGCTGTATCGACAGATATATTGACAGCTTTTGCAAATAAGCAATCCCGACAAGTTTTTTTGTCATAGTCGGGCAGAATCCTAAATATTATTAAAGTAATTAATCGTTGACATATTGTACAAAAAGTGATATAATAATCATTATAGATTTAGTTGATTTTTTTGTTTTTGTTTTGGAGGGATAAACATGGCAGATTTGGAAATAAAAAAGATAACCGATCCGTCTTTTAAAAGATACGGAAGAATTATTGACGGGTATAATTTGAATGACATTCTGGACGCTATGGAAAGCGCTCCTTGTCCGAAGGACGTCATATATATTCCGGGTGTTGCAAGCCTTGAAAGCTTGATGCTCAAAAAAAGGCTTGAAGATGAGGTTTACGGAGGGCTTGGGGTTCAGATAGGTTATTGTAACGGAAATAACTATGACTTGAATGCGCTTGAATATCACCGTTCAAGCGAGATAAATATTGCAGCTACCGACCTTGTATTGATGCTTGGTGCTCAGCAGGATATTGAAGATGATTTCACATATGATACGTCAAAGGTGGAATGCTTTTTAGTGCCAAAGGGAACAATGATAGAGGTTTATGCTACAACGCTTCATTATGCCCCGTGTAATGCGGATGAAAATGGATTTAAGTGTGTAGTGGTACTTCCTAAGGGAACAAACCACGAAATTAAAAATCAGCCGGAGGTATTCGGAGGGGACGCAAAGCTGTTGTTTGCAAGGAATAAATGGCTTATAGCTCATCCCGATTCCGGTCTTGATAAAGACGGAGCTTTTATAGGACTTAAAGGCGAGAATTTATCGCTTAAATAAAATCCAGAGGAAATAAATCTTTACAAAGGAGAAATTAAAATGAACAACACACCTAAGGTAAAAATCGGTATCGTAGCGGTTTCCCGTGACTGTTTTCCGGAGTCGCTTTCGGTAAGCAGAAGAGAGGCTCTTGTTGCTGCTTATAAGGCAAAATACGATGAGAGCGAAATTTATGAGTGCCCTATTTGTATCGTTGAAAGTGAAATTCATATGGTACAGGCTCTTGAGGACATCAAGAAAGCCGGTTGTAATGCGCTTTGCGTATATTTAGGTAACTTCGGACCTGAGATTTCGGAAACACTTCTTGCAAAGCATTTTGACGGACCGGCAATGTTTGTTGCTGCCGCTGAGGAGAGAGGAGATAACCTCTGTCAGGGAAGAGGCGACGCTTACTGCGGAATGCTTAATGCAAGCTACAATTTAAGACTTAGAAATATCAAAGCATATATCCCTGAGTATCCTGTAGGAACTGCTGAGGAATGTGCTGACATGATCAATGAGTTTGTTCCTATTGCAAAGGCAATTGTCGGACTCAAGAATTTAAAGATTATTTCTTTCGGACCTCGTCCGCTCAACTTTATGGCTTGTAATGCACCTATTAAGCCGCTGTTTGATCTCGGTGTTGAGATCGAAGAGAACTCTGAGCTTGACCTTTTTGAGGCATATAAGCTTCATGACGGCGACCCGAGAATTCCTGATGTTGTAAAGGACATGGAGGAGGAGCTTGGAACGGGCAACAAAAAGCCTGAAATTTTGCCGAAGCTTGCACAGTATGAGCTTACTCTTCTTGACTGGATAGAGGCTCATAAGGGTTACCGTGAGTATGTTGCAATTGCGGGAAAATGCTGGCCTGCATTCCAGACACAGTTTGGTTTTGTACCATGCTATGTAAACTCTCGTCTTACATCCCGTGGAATTCCTGTTTCGTGTGAGGTTGATATTTACGGTGCACTTTCAGAATTTATCGGAACCTGCGTAAGTGATGACATTGTTACGCTTCTTGACATCAACAACACAGTTCCTTGTGATCTTTATGAGGAGGACATTAAGGGCAAGCATGATTATACTCTTAAGGATGTGTTCATGGGCTTCCATTGCGGAAACACAAGCTCTAAAAAGCTTACTTCCTGCTCAATGAAGTATCAGATGATCATGGCAAGAAGCTTGCCTGAGGAAGTTACTCAGGGAACACTTGAGGGAGATATTCTTCCGGGAGATATTACATTCTTCAGACTTCAGTCAACTTCAGATTGTAAGCTTCGTGCTTATATTGCCCAGGGAGAGGTTTTGCCTGTAGCAACACGTTCGTTCGGTGCGATCGGTATCTTTGCAATTCCTGAAATGGGAAGATTTTACCGCCATGTTCTTATTGAGGGTAATTTCCCGCACCACGGCGCAGTAGCTTTCGGTCATTTCGGAAAGGCTATCTTTGAGGTGTTTAAGTATCTTGGAATTGCTGAGATCGGTTACAATCAGCCAAAGAGCTTACCGTACCCGACAGAGAATCCGTTTGCGAAATAACTTGGAATAAATTAATAAATAACAGAAAATTCGAATAAAATTTGACAAAAATACAACCCTTGTGCTATTATAGGCACAAGGGTTGTCTGCATTAACGGTAGGCGGTTTCTCCCGCAAGGGAGGTGATAGCTATGGTTACATACTCGGATATGTATTTATTCGTTAGTATAATTATCAGTGTTATCTCTCTAAGTTACATAATTTTCGGTAACAAGAATTAGAGTCTTTATTTAAATAAAAATAAAGAAATAACCGCCTAAACTTTTCCTGAGCCGGCGGTTGTTTCTTTAACCAAAATCTCGGGAGAAACGCTTATCGCAGGCTCCCTTTTCATTTATATTATAGCATATTAAAGGCATTTGTCAAGCAAAATAATTGACAATGGATAATGGACAATTAATTCGGAATGCGGAGGTCGGAATTCAGAATTAATGTATGTGAAAGACTATATTTGATTAACGGAGAGTGGCATGAAAGTAGGCAGTATTAGAATTTACAAACCGGCAATCAAGTAGGTCTGTGAAGTTTCCTAATGATTAATGCTTTTCAAAAAATCAAAATCATCCTTTTTCACAATCTCCAAAAACATAGGGCAAGGGGATGAGGTGTTGGAAAAGGCTGAGTAGGCGACCGCCGCCGGTGGCGGAAACAGGGAGCTTGCGAAGGGAAGAAATAAGGAGAATTTCGACAGCGAACAGCGGAGAAAGGCGACTATATTTCTGACCGTAAAGCAAGATAATTCGTAATGCGTAATTAATAAATAATTAATCCACAGAGATTTTAAAATGCTCCGTGGCTTTTTCGTTATCAATTAAAATCTCAATCTCATCTGATGCCAGACTACTCCGCCGTGGGATGATTTTGATATTCCCTCATCGGTAAATCCGAATTTTGCGTAAAAGCTGATAAGCTCTTTTTTACAGGTTAGCACAAGTCCTTTTCGTCCCTGCGCTTTGCAATCAGAAATAGCAGCTTTTAAAAGCTTACCGGCACAGCCCTTGTTTCGGTAATCGGGAATTGTGCATACCCCAAAAATCATTTGCCATTTTCCGTTGCCATCGTGAATATTTGCGTTTTCGTACATTTCATCATCTAAATCGGAGATGTTTGTAACCATTCCGTTTACAAATCCAATAAGAGTGCCGCCGTCAAACATAAGCCAAAAGTTGTTCGGAAAGACGCTGAGTCTTTTTAAAAGGCTGTTTTCACTTGCCGCTTCTTTATCATTAAAACATTTTGCTTCAACAGCTGCGATTTGCTTTAAGTCTTTTGCGGTTGCGTGTCTAATGTTCATTCTTAACACCTCGTTTTAAAATTGCGAAAAAAAAGAGCATCCTAATGGCTGCTCAGAAAGTAAATCAGTGTAAAATTTTGGAGAGGATGAAATGAGCTGAATACCTCGGCATTCAATTCATATTCATGAGAATTCTTAAAGAACTCTTTAAGAATTACTGTAATTAAATTATAAGGCTTTTATCCTGTGTTTTCAACAACAAAGCTGTTACGAATTGTAACAATTTTGTTACAGTTGCTCGAAATATAATAACAAAACGATGAAGTTTTGTTGGCGCAAGGGAGATTTTCTGTACATATAGCCTATTTTTTTACCTGCTCTTGAAATTTTAACAGAATAGTAGTATAATGCTTTTGCAGCAAAATGTTATTAGGAGGGCTTATTTATGGTGCTTACAGTTGATATTGGCAATACAAATATTGTTTTATCGGCATATACGAAAGAGAAGAAGCTTGAATTTTCTTCAAGATTTGCAACCGATGCGCTTATGACAGAGGATCAGTGTGCAATGCTTTTTAAATCTGCTGCCGAAATAAACGAATTTGATTTGAAAAAAATCAACGGAGCTATTATTTCAAGTGTTGTCCCACCGCTTCTTACCGCTTGTAAGCAGGCGATAAAAAGACTTACGGGGATCAATCCGCTTGTTGTAGGACCGGGAATTAAGACCGGACTCAACATTAAAATAGATGATACATCTATTGCAGGAGCGGATTTAATATGTGCCGCTGTCGGTGCGCTTGAAAAATATAAGCCGCCTATGATTATTTTTGATTTGGGAACTGCAACGACAATTACGGCGATCGACAAATCGGGAGCGTTTATAGGCGGAGCAATTCTGCCGGGAATCAAGATTTCTCTCGATGCTCTTTCAAGCCGCACGGCACAGCTTCCACATATCAATACCGAGCTTAAGAGCGACATCATAATAGGCACGAACACGGTTGATTGCATGAAATCGGGAATCATACTCGGAAATGCCTCTATGATAGATGGCATGATTAAGCGGTATAAAACGGTTTTAGGCGAAGATGCAACAGTCATTGCGACAGGCGGACTCGCTCCGTGCGTTGTTAAGCATTGTGAGAGCAAAGTATTTATCGACAACGACCTTGTTTCGGAAGGCTCACTTGCAATCTTTTTCAAAAATAACAAAAACGCATAAGCTGCTCAAAAATTTGCGCTGTATCAGGAAAGACCTGAACGGCAGTAAGGAGTAATTTTTATGTCAAACACAACAAAAAAAGTAGTAGGTATCGGTCTTTTTACGGCGATCGTAGTAGTTTTACAGGTTCTCGCTGTAGTTATTAGACCAACGGGTTTATTTAACATTTCGCTGGTTCTTGTACCAATAGTAGTCGGAGCAGCAATGTACGGTTATAAAGCCGGAGCATGGCTTGGCTTTGTGTTCGGAGTCGTGGTACTTATAACTGACGCTTCGACATTTTTTGCTGTAAGCGTTCCGGGAACAGTAATTACTGTTCTTTTAAAGGGAGCACTTGCCGGACTTGCGGCAGGACTTGTTTATCTTTTACTTGAAAAGGTAAATCTTATTTTGGCAGTTGCAGTTGCGGCTATTGTATGTCCTGTAGTGAATACAGGTGTTTTCCTTCTTGGATGCAGAGTGTTCTTTTTTGACACTATTAACGCATGGGCTGCTGCATCTGGATATGAAAGTGCAGGAAGGTACATGATAATCGCATTAGTTGGAGTGAATTTCCTTATTGAAATGGCAATAAACATAGTTCTAAGCCCTACAATTGTTAAGCTTATTAGTATCGGAAAGGGAAGAAAAGTAAGCACTGTAAAATAAATTAAAGATAGTTGTACTAAGGCGGCATTTTTGCCGCCTTGTATTATTTGGACTTAATACTAAAACGAAAATTAAAAAAGGAACGAGAAAAAATGGATCTAGTATTTATTCTTTTTAAGCAGGTTTTAATAATGCTTATGCTGGTTGGAGTTGGGGCTCTTTGCTATAAAATAAGACTTATTTCAAAAGAGGGAAATAAGTCCTTGACTAATCTTGTGCTTTATGTTGTTAATCCGCTATTGATTTTCGTTTCGTATCAGCAGGACTTTTCCTATAAGCTTTTAAAAGGGCTTGGCATAGCGTTTGTTTTGTCGGCAATAGGTTTTGGAATTTTCGGACTTTTCGCTTTTCTGTTTATAAGAGAAAAGCAGTCGGGAGATACCGTTGTGGAACATCTTAATGCTACATATTCAAACTGCGGTTTCATGGGAATTCCGCTTGCACTTGCACTGTTCGGTTCCGAGGGAGTTTTTTATGTAACGGCTGTGAACACGGCGTTTAACATTATCATTTGGACGATAGGAGTTTACTCCATTACTAAGGATAGAAGCTTTGTAAGCATAAAGAAGATTGTCACAAATCCTACTATCGTAGCGACTGTTTTGGGATTTTTGATGTTTTTATTCAGAATAGAAATCCCGCAAATAATATATACGCCATGCAATTATTTAGCTTCTATGGTAACACCGCTTGCGATGATAGTTGCAGGTGTTACTATTGCACAAAGCAATATCTTAAAGGCGTTTTTAAAACCGAGGATATACCTTGTGTGTGCATTAAAGCTTATTTTAGTGCCTGTGATTTTATCGTTTTTGTTTGCTTTAATTCCCGATATAAACAATACGGCGGTTACAACATCTTTGTTGTGCCTTAGCTGTCCATCAGCTACAATCGCCACGATGTTTGCAATAAGGTTTAATAAAAACGCTTCTTATTCAGCACAGCTGTTTGGAATCACAACAATTATTTCTGTTGTAACATTGCCTCTGGTATTAGGTCTTTATCTCGCCCTGGGATGAAAATATGATCGGATTAGGATTGCTTCTATTCTATAGTTGACGGAGGCACTTGGCTTTTGGGGTATTGATACCCTTATGAAAATGTTGAGTAATAGGACTATATCTATTGTTTAAAAAATAAGGTCTGCTGTTTTTACAGCAGACCTTTTGTTATGCCTCAGGAAGCCATACTCTCATATCGCATTTATCTCTGTTTGCCCACGCATAATAGGGAATAAGCTTAATCTTTACAGGCTCAGATTTTTGCTGACCGTAAAAATACAGCTTGTTTTCTGTCGCTATTTTTTCTCCGTCAATTGTCATCTCGCAGATTCCGCAAAGAAGATTTGGATCGAATTTTGAAACTACAGGGTTGGCAGGCTTTGAAACATATATGCTTCTGAGATCAAATCCGTTATCGACGCCTTCTGCACAGTAAATCAGAGGACCTCTTGAAAAAGCGGTTTTGCCGTTTAAGTCAAATACGTTTCTTGACGCATGAATTTGTTTGGGCGACATATCAAACAGAACTGTTACTTCATCTTTTTCACAAACCTCTAAATAAGCGTATCCGTCAATTTCCTTAAAAGCAGCGGTTTGGTTGTTTTTAATAATTACTGTTTCCTCACTCCATGACGGCAGTCTTATTGCAAGCGTAAAGCTTCCTTTCCCCAAAAAGCTGTAGCTTATTCTGCCATCGTATGGGTATTCGGTTTTTGAAACAATTTTAAGTCCGAAAATGTCGCTTAGATCAAGAACTCCGCCTATAAACAAGTTAATAAAGAGCGTTTTTTCTTCAAGCATAAAGGCATATTCGGAAATAGATGGCAACAGTCTTGCCACATTTGGAGGACAGCATGCACATGAAAACCATTTCGGTCTGTGCGAAAGAGTGTGAAAGTGAGTTCTTGATTCACCGGAAACACCTATCATACATTCGAGAGGATTCACATAGAAAAATTTAGTTCCGTCAAGCTCCATTCCTGCAAGAACGTTATTGTAAAGCGCTCTTTCTAAAATGTCGGCATATTCACTTTTCTTTTCGAGAGCAAGCATCTTTCTTGCAAAGAAAATAAGTCCTATTGATGCACAAGTTTCAGCGTAGGCTGTATCGCTCGGAAGATGATAATCCTTAGTAAATGCCTCTCCTTCATAGCCTGAGCCTATCGCTCCGGTAAGATACATACGCTTTTGTGTTATGCTGTTCCATAGTCTTTTGCAGGCACATTTAAGCTCTTCGTCATCCGTAAGCTTTGCGGCATCCGCCATAGCGGTGTAAAGATAAACTGCCCTGACTGCATGACCAACGGCGTCACGCTGTTCTCTTACAGGCGCAAAGCATTGGCAGTATTCGGTATCTAATGGGTTGTTTCCCCATACTGTCCAGCCTCTTAAACGGCTTTCTTTTTCATAAAACTTGCTGTCAACTCCACGAACGTTTATAAAATGAAGCGACAGTTCCTTATACTTTTCATTTCCGGTAGCACGATAAAGCCTTAAAAGAGCAAGCTCTATTTCGGGGTGTCCGGGGTATCCCTCAGCTTTATTAATTATGAAATGCTCGTAAATATTATCTGCCATAAGACACATGATTTTCAAAAGCTTGTCTTTGCCGGTGCATTCATAGTATGCGACTGCGGCTTCTATCATATGCCCGGCACAGTAAAGCTCGTGAGCCTCTTGGAGATTAGTATAGCGTTTGTCAGGCTCTTTTACTGTGAAATAAGTGTTTAAGTATCCGTCCTTATGCTGAGCTTCTCCGATAATATCTATGACCTCGTCACATCTTTTAAGAAGGTCTTTATCGGGGAATAATAAAAGAGAATATGCTGCACCTTCAAGCCATTTAGCAACATCACTGTCCTGAAAAACCATTCCGTAAAAATCACCGCTGCATTTTCCTGTTTTTATAATTTCTGCTGCCATTTTGAAGTTTTCGAGAGCGTGGCTTTTCTCAGCGCCTTCTATCTGATCCTTGATTGCTTTTTCTTGATATGGAATCACGGTATTTTTTATAAGGCGCTCATATCTTCCGAAAAAGCGGTCGTCAATTTTAAATCTGTTGATAAATTGCATATCCATAGTATTTTTCCTTTACTTTAAAGCGGTAAAAACTCAGGCTTTCTGTTTTTAAAATAGGTTATATATTTAAATCCCGTCTGTTTGGCAAGCTCTGCACATTCATAAATTCCCTTTCCGAGATCTTCCTTACAATGAGCGTCTGATCCGAGAGAGAGTATCTCTCCGCCGAGTTCCTTGTAAATTTCGAGAATTTCTTTGTGAGGAAACGGTTTGCCGTATTTTTGGCGCAGCCCCGAGGTGTTGATTTCTATTCCTTTTCCTGATTCAATCAGCTTCTTGAAGCATTCCCGAATCAAATCTTCAAATTGCGTCATATCTACTTTTATGCCTGCGTTTCCCTCTATGTATCTTAGAGTGTAGGTAACATGACCTAAAACGTCGAATTTTCCCCAACAGCAAAGCTTATAAAGCTCCTTATAATAGTCATCAATAAGATTCGTTATACCTTGATAATCATAGTTTTCATATTTGATAAATGCAAAATCATCGTTGTTAGGAAGCTGATGCATTGAGCCGATTATAAAATCAAGGCGTGAGTCTTCTGTAATCTTGTCGGCAATGTAATAGTCGTGGGTCGCCTGACCAAGCTCCACTCCGCATATGAGGTTTATTCTTCCTTTATACTCTTCTTTTAGCTTTGTTACAAGGCTTACGCTTCCTTCGTAGTCTTTGTCAAAGTTCCATGTGTCATAGCCGTTTTCCTTTGCACCGTAATGCTCCATAGAATACCAGCGGTTGCATTCACAATGGTCTGTTATCGCATATGCCGAAAGTCCAAGCGATATAGCCTTTTCAATCATGTTGATTGAAGGTTCTTCGGAGTCGGGTGAAAAAGACGTATGAGTGTGACAGTCAATAAGTCCGTTTAATTTCATTTTTATTCATCCTTTTAATCATTTTCTGATTTGAGTATATCATATAATTTATTAAATTTAAAGTGCAAAATAAAAAATCTTTTAAAACGGTTTGCAAAATGTAAATTTTATGTTATACTGTATTTAAATAAGGGGCATTGCCCTGTCATTCAACAAACGGCATGGGCGTTAGCCCCTTAGGGTTTCAGTGGGGGATTTTAAGCCCCTACTGAAAGACGTAGATTTTCCGCCGCCTTAGAGGCGGGGAATCTTGCCGTGGTTATATCTTAGGGTAATCCCTTATGAAAACAGTAAAGTATGGAGGTTAATAAATATGAGAGCAATTGTTACTGTAATAGGTAAAGACGCTGTAGGTATTTTAGCAAAGGTGTCTGCGATATGTTCTGAATATAACGCAAATGTTATAGAGGTTACACAATCTGTTTTACAGGATATGTTTGCGATGATAATGCTTGTTGACATTTCAAAGCTCAATACGGAGTTTAGTGCGCTCAGCGATAGAATGACAGCGGCAGGGGACGAAATGGGACTTAAAATACACGCTATGCACGAGAGCGTTTTTAACTGTATGCACCATATTTAATTTCTTTTCTGGGAGGAAAATTTAATGCTCAACGCATATGACATATTAGAAACAATAAGAATGATTCAGGACGAATGTCTTGACATAAGAACGATAACAATGGGAATATCTCTTCTCGATTGCATTGACAGCAACATTGACATTGCCTGCAAAAAGGTTTATGACAAAATAACCGATAAAGCGAAGAATTTAGTTTCGGTTGGAGAAAAGATTGAAAAGGAATTCGGTATTCCTATTATAAACAAAAGAATTTCCGTAACCCCGATAGCTATAGTTTCGGCGGCGTGCAAATGCTCGCCCGTTCCTTTCGCAAAAGCAATGGACGAAGCGGCAAAGGCTGTTGGCGTAAACTTGATCGGCGGTTATTCGGCGCTTGTTCAAAAGGGTTTTTCCGCAGGCGATTTAGAGCTTATTAAATCTATTCCGGAAGCGCTTAGCGTTACCGAAAGAGTTTGTTCGTCAGTAAATGTCGGTTCGACAAAAACCGGAATAAATCTTGACGCTTGCAAGCTCATGGGAAAGATTATAAAAGAATCTGCTGAAAAAACTGTGGATAAGGCGTGCTTCGGAGCTGCAAAGCTTGTTGTATTTTGTAATGCAGTTGAAGATAACCCGTTTATGGCAGGTGCTTTTCATGGTGTCGGAGAGCCTGACTGTATGATAAATGTCGGCGTATCCGGACCGGGTGTTGTAAGAAGTGCGCTTGCTAAGCATCCTGATGCAGATATTTCCGAGATAGCTGATATAATAAAGAAAACATCATATAAAATCACAAGGATAGGACAGCTTGTGGGAGTTACCGCTTCCGAGCGTTTGGGAGTGCCTTTCGGAATCGTAGATTTATCATTAGCGCCTACGCCTGCTATCGGCGACAGTGTAGCACATATTTTAGAGGAAATAGGACTTGAAAGATGCGGAACTCACGGAACTACTGCAACACTTGCGCTTTTGAATGATGCTGTTAAAAAGGGCGGAGTTATGGCTTGTTCGAGAATCGGCGGACTTTCGGGTGCATTTATTCCTGTTTCCGAAGATGCAGGAATGATAGATGCAGCTAAATCGGGAACACTTTGCATCGAAAAGCTTGAGGCTATGACGGCGGTTTGCTCAGTAGGACTTGACATGATAGTAGTACCCGGTGATACAACAGAGGATACGCTCGCAGCAATTATTGCTGATGAAGCGGCAATAGGAATGGTAAACTCAAAAACAACTGCTGTAAGAATTATTCCTGCCATTGGCAAAGAGGTTGGAGATGAGCTTGACTGGGGCGGACTTTTCGGATGCGGACCGGTAATGCCTTTGAAGAGCGAGTCTGCTTCAAAATTTATAAACCGTGGAGGGCAGATTCCGGCTCCGATGCAGTCTCTTAAAAACTAATTATTAAATAAGGGGCATTGCCCCGTCATTCAACAAGCGGCATGGGACATCTTGCCGTGGTTATATGATTGGTTTAGATATATGGAGAGGTGTTTAATTTGCTTAAGAAAATTTGTACGTTGATTTTATCGGTTTCATTGGCTCTTACGGCTTTTTGTGCCTGTGGCAGCGAGGAAAAGGCAACTATATCAAAAGAAGAAAAAACTACTGAATCTACCTCGCAGGAAGCCAAAGACATAGGAAGCGGAGTGAGTCAGTCGGGTGTAACTGAAATAAAAGAGCTTAAAGGCGAAAAAAGCAGAATAAACAGTTATATGGATGTAATAAACGGAGGAACGTACGCTTTAACAGGAACTATTAAAACTCACTCTATGGGGCTTGTGTCAGAAAATCCTGTTAAAATTTACTCTCTTAACAATGACAAGTATTACTATAATGTAGCAACTGTTGCTGCAAGTTCGGAGTATTTGATTACCAATTCTGTTGCATACGTTTTAAATGTAAAAGACAAAACCTATGCAAAGTGTGAATCAAAAACCAATGACAGCATAAAAGCCGGTATAAATACTTATCTTCCGCTTCTTAAGACTTTAACGGCACTTGACACATATGAAGTTGAGTACGATGGAAAAAGTTATGTAAGAGAACGCTATGAAATAAAGAACAATGTCGGTGAAGAACAGACAATTTCATATTTCTTTGACGGCGATACACTTGAAATTATAAGATACGATTCAAATGTTTTGGAAACTGTTTTGCAGTCTGATTTTAAGGTGTCTGAGTTTAAAAATGAAGTTGATGAATCGCTTTTTGAACTGCCTGACGGATATAAGGAAATTTCGGAGACGGAGCTTGAGCAAAATAAAAATAATACTCCGTCATCCGATGAATACATTCTTGCGCTTTTTGATTCCCTGGGAGTAACGGATAAACAGCTTAAAGATATGGGATATACAAAAGAACAGGTCCTTGCAATGGACGAACAGGAGAGAAGTGTATTTTTAGCAAAGCTTTTTGGAGAGAATTTGGAATAAATTAAAAAAACACTTGAATTTTATAAAAAAATGTGTTATACTAACTTCTAGTCTTTGCAAAAAGTGAGTATTATACAAAATTATCGGAGGTTTTTAAATATGTCAACACTTGAAATTATCTGCGGGATTCTGCTGTTAATAAGCTGTATCTCTATTATTTTAATTGTTTTGGTTCAGGAAGGAAAGGAACAGGGTCTTAATTCTGCGATCGGCGGCGGCTCAAATGATTCTTTCTATGCAACGAATAAAAGCAGGACACGTGATGCAAAGCTTTCACGTATAACCAAAGTTGCAGCAGTTATTCTTTTCGTAGTAACGCTGGTTGTAAACTTTATTGATTACAGACTTTAAAGAAATTAAAAGCCCTGTGTTTTCACAGGGCTTTTTTTATGAGTTTTTTGGGAAGAATAAGCTTTGGAGAGGAAGATAAAATGAAAAAGAAAAAGATAAAAAATAAAAATATAAAAA
>CABUAH010000009.1 GCA_902489475.1 uncultured Oscillospiraceae bacterium
TTATTTTAATAACAATCTTTTATTTTTAGGATTTGTTTTCGGATGCGTTTTGAATTCAACGATTTTAAGAATGATGACGCTTCACAGCTATTTTTACATTAAGCCTTTTTTGGCAGATGTAGCTATTATAATGGTTGTGGGATTAATCGGTTATTTTATAAGACCGTCGAGAAGGTTCACTTATTATATTGTGCTGCTTTCGGCATTATCGCTTTTAAATTTCGGAAACAGTGTTTATTTTACAAACTTTAAATCGTTTGTTTCTGCTTCGCAGATTGCAACAGCGGCTCAGTTGAGCGGAGTGATGGACGCAGTTACTCATAATATAATGGAATTTAAAGATTTTATTTTCTTTGTTCCTGTGGTGTTATATGTAGCTTTGTACATCTTTATAAGGAAAAAGAGAAAGAACACTTTATCCAATGATTACAGCAAAAAACAGACGTATAAAACAATGTTAAAAACATTTCTTGTTGCGGTCGTTGTTTTTCTGATATTCTGTACACAGGTTACCGGTACAGATTTATCCCGTCTTGTTAAGAACTGGAACAGAGTATCTGTTGTAACTGAATTCGGTGAGTACACATACACTGTTTCCGACGTAGTTTCAACAATTAAAAACTCATTAAACACTGTATTTGGAGTCGAAAAGAGTAAAGAAACCTTTAACAGCTTTTATGATAGCAGCAGCAAGAAGGATAAAGATAAGCAAACAGACAGCAAAGAAAAGTACAAAGGTATCTTTGAAGGCAAAAATATGCTGGTGATACATGCTGAGAGTATTCAGCAGTTTGCGATGGATACTTCCTTTAACGGTGTGGAGGTTACGCCTAATTTGAACAAACTCGCTAAAGAGGGACTTTATTTTAGTAACTTTTATGCACAGGAGAGTATAGGTACAAGCTCAGATAGTGAATTTACTTTCTCGTCCTCGCTTTTACCTGCTTCAAGCGGAACTGTTGCAGTAAGTTATCCGGAAAGACTTTATGTAACAACACAAAAATTACTAAAAGAAAAGGGATATTATACTTTTAGTATGCACGCAAACAATGGTTCTTTTTGGAACAGAATAGAGCTTCACAAGTCTTTAGGATATGATAAATTCTTTAATTATACAAATGATTATGATATTGATTTGGATGACCCGGAACAGATAGTCGGTATGGGACTGAACGATAAGGACTTTTTCTCTCAGTCGGTCGATAAGATAAAAACCATTTCAAGTGAAAATGAAAACTGGATGGGAACATTAATAATGCTTTCCAATCATACTCCGTTTACCGATGCGGCACAAGCAAGCGGTTATGAGGTGGATTTTAAGTATCAGGAGTATAATGCTCAGACAGGAGAGTATGAAGAAAAATCTGCGCCGTTCTTAGAAGGAACAAAGCTTGGGAATTATTTTAAGAGCGTTAACTATGCCGATCAGGCAATAGGGGAGCTTATAGAAAAGCTTGACAGTGAAGGACTTTTAGATAATACGGTTTTGGTAATTTACGGCGACCATGATGCAAAGATAAAGGAATCCGACTACGAATATTATCTCAATTATGATCCTTATACAGATACTGTAAAAGAAGAGGGCGATGAAGGATATGTTCCGGTAGATGAGTATTGCTATAACCTAAACAGAAAGGTTCCTTTTATAATTTGGACTAAGGACCATAAGGAATATAAACCGGAAGAGATTACAACTATAGGCGGAATGTGCGATTGTTTGCCGACGCTCGGAAATATGTTTGGGTATGAGAGTGAATATGCGCTCGGACATAATCTTTTCGGTGACGGAGCTTCTAATAATACGGTAATTTTACCGAGTGCAAACTTTATTACTGATAAAATTTATTATTCTTCAGCCAACAGCGAGTACTTTGACCTTGTTGGCTATGAAAATGTAATGACGAAAATACCTGTAAATATGCTGACTGATTATTCTAAGGGACTTCCTCGGTATGTTCCGCAAGATCCTGAGGAATCAAGCGATGCTAAAGAGAATGATGAAGTATCAGAAAAGACGACGATCACCTTAAGAGATGCTTATGCAGGATCTGAAATTGCAAAGAGGTACAACGATGAAGTCGTCAGCCAGGAGTATATAAACGAGCGTGTTGCATATGCTGATCAAAGGATGTCAGTTTCCGACGCTATTATTTTCCATGATATGATAAGGATAAACCTTGAGAGTGAGTCGGATTCCTCTGATTCATCTGAAGAATCCGGTTCAAATGAAACTCAAGCATCGTCTGCTGCAACAACTGAAAAAGCTTCATAGATAATGTAGTTGAAACAAATAAACCGTGCAGATCCGAGATAAAGGACGCACGGTTTTATTTGTATAAGAAAAGCAGGCAAAAAAATACAGCCGGTAAAAACCGACTGTAAAAAATACGTAAATGATTACGCTCTTTCAACTTTGCCTGAACGCAAGCATCTTGAACAAGCGTAAATATGACAAGGAGTGCCGTTAACGATAGCCTTAACCCTCTTAACATTTGGCTTCCAAGTTCTGTTTGTTCTTCTGTGAGAGTGTGATACCTTGATACCGAAAGTAACACCCTTTCCGCAAATACTGCATTTTGCCATAATGCCGCACCTCCTTTTTAAGTTTCCTTAGCAACTATATTAGTTTATCAGATTTTATATGCAAAAGCAAGCTTTTTTGATAATGTTTATAATTTGTTCATAATTTTTAAATTGGAGCAACGCTCTGCTTTGCTTGCAAGGAGCAGAGCTTGCGACTGATTGTAACCGGCGTAAGGAGCGTTAGCTCCTCAGAATTTTAGTGGGAGTTTAAACTCCCACTGAAATTCTGAATGAAACCCGCCGTCTTAGAGGCGGGGGGGACATTTGCGCTTAGGTTATTTTTCCAACAGACAAATTTAATGCCTTTTTTGCTTGTAATTTTTCATAAAATATGGTACACTATTTTTGTATATTTTTTATTGAGTTTTCACGGAGGAAATAGAAATGGATGCACAAACCATTTTAAAATACGGCGTTAGAATTTTAATCATATTTATGGTATTGCCTGTGCATGAATATGCTCATGCATTTGCAGCAAGAAAGCTTGGGGACAAAACAGCCGAGAACATGGGAAGAACAACACTTAATCCTATTTCCCACATTGATCCAATCGGAGCAATATGTCTTGTGCTTACGGGATTTGGTTGGGCAAAACCGGTGCCGATAAATCCAAACAGATTTAAGCACATAAGATCAGGAACAGTTATAACAGCTCTTGCTGGTCCTCTTTCAAATATTATTGTAGGATATGTAGGTCTTGTAATTTTAAAATTTGCAGAATATATTCTTGCAGATAATATGACACAAACTATCTATTATGTTATGATTATTTTACAATTTTTTATATCAATTAACTTATCTCTTGCGGTATTTAATCTTCTGCCTGTTCCGCCGCTTGACGGTTCAAGAGTTTTAACGGCATTTTTGCCGCTTAAATATCAGTGGAAGATACAGGAATATCAATTATATATAAGCTTGGCTTTTTTGGTAATTATTTTTACAGGAATCCTTGATTATCCGATTGGTTTTTTGGTGAGTCTTTTGTATAGGGTTATTGACTTTTTGTCTCTTTGGGTTGATATTATTTTTTAGTAGTTTCGAAAGGTTTAAAAATTTATGAGTGTAATTTCGTTTAAGCTTGAAGCGTTTGAAGGTCCACTTGATCTTTTGCTTCATCTTATACAAAAACATAAACTGAATATTGAAGACATTGAAATTTCTCTTCTTTTAGAACAGTACTTAAATTATATTAATGGACTGAAGGAACAGGATTTTGAGTCAGCAGGCGAGTTTTTGGAAATGGCAGCAAAGCTTATTTATATAAAAACCGTATCTTTGCTTCCAAAACCAAACGAAGCGCAGGAGTTGAAAAAAGAGCTTGAGGGAAGACTTATCGAGTATTCGCTTTGTAAACAAACAGCAAAGCTTTTGCAGGCTAAATGTGCATACGGAGAGATATTTGTCAGAGCGCCGATAAAGCTTCCTGTTGATAAGACTTATAAGCGGACGCACGATAAAGAACTGCTTTTAGAAACGTATATTTCGCTTGAAATCCGCAGAGATGAAAATGAGAAGGACAGCACAGCTGTTTTTAAGCCGATTGTTTCAAAAAAATTTGTGTCTGTAACATCAAAAATAATCTACGTTTTAAAGAAGCTTTATACATCGGGAAAGTGTAAAATGAATTCTATCTTTGATTCGATGACGGACAAGAGCGAACGTATAGCTACGTTTTTGGCAATTTTGGAGCTTACAAAGTCCGGAAGGATCATGCTCAATGATGACAATACAGAGATAGCATTTAACAGGAAAAGAAAAGTATCAGCTAAAGGAGAGGTGTAATTAATGCTTACGGACGAAAAAATTTCAGTTATCGAAGCGATTTTGTTTGCAAGCGGAGAGCCTGTTTTAAAACAAACGCTGTGTGAAATTATAGATGTTGACGAAGAAAGCCTGGACAAGCTTGTGGTGCTGCTTCGTGAGCGTTATTTGAATATTTCCAGTGCGGTTGAGATTTTAGAGCTTGACGACAGTTATCAGTTTGCTGCAAGGCGAGAGTATTCGCCATATATTAAGACAGCGCTTGAGGTGAAGAAAAATGTAACGCTGTCGCAGGCGGCATTTGAAGTATTGACGATCGTTGCATATAATCAGCCGGTCACAAAGGGCTTTATAGAAAACGTAAGGGGAGTTGATTCTTCAAGCGTAGTAAATTCGCTTGTTGAAAAAGGGCTTTTGGAGGAAGCGGGAAGAATTGATGTTCCCGGAAGACCGGTAGCATATAAAACTACCAGCGGTTTTTTAAGAGCATTTCAAATTTCATCTCTTTCGGAACTTCCGCCGCTTCCAAATCAGGAAACTCAGGTAACCTTTGATGAAGTTTTGGAAGAATCTGAAAATTCTAAATCAGATGAGGATTAAGTTTACGCTAAAAACCAAAGATGAATTAAGAGCGTAAAACTGTTGACATGACAAAAGGGGATGATGGCAATTTTAGCACTGTATATAATAATAGGTATTATTGCTGTCATTTATATACTTTTGCGGTTTTCACTCAGGATCAGTTATTCTTTTGATTCAACTGCGTCAACTAAAGCAACTGTAAAAGTCAAATATTTCTTTTTTACACTTTACGAAAATCCCGAAAGTGAAAAGAGAAAAATAAAGAAAGCTAAAAAGGCTGAGAAAAAAGAAAAGAAGCTAAGAAAAAAACAAATAAAGCTTGATAAAAGAAATAAGATTCAAAAGGAAAAAGTTAGCGATAAGCTTGTACAAAATGAAGCGGAAAATAAACAGGATATAGTTTGTGAGATAAATGAGTTAAGTGAAGAAGAAACTGAAGAAAAGATAAAAGAGCTTGAAAAAGAAATTGCTGAGCAAAAAGTGATTTATGAAAAATCTTTAAACGATAGCAAAAAAGGTGCTAAAAAGACAGATAAGCAAATAAATAACAATAAATCCGAAGCCAAGTCTGATAATGGCAAAAACAAAAAAGCTAAAAAAGAAAGTAAATTAAGTCAAATCAAAAGTACATGGCTGAAGATCAAACCATATGCTCCGCTTACATGGAAAACACTTAGGAAGCTTCTCAAAAAAATACGTTTTTATGATACAGAAGTTGATATTTTACTCGGAAACGAAGACCCGTACAAAGCAGCTGTGAACTACGGATATGCAAATATAGCTTTTTATCAGTCGCTTGCTTTTTTGTGCATGATTTTCTCTGTTAAAATCAAAAGCTGTGATTTTAACACGGAGTTTATCAACAAAAGATTTGAGGTAAGATTAAGCGGAAATGTTTATGTAAGACCAAGTACGCTTTTGGCAATCGTAATATGCTACGGAGTAAAGATGCTTAAAATTTATTTATCGGAAAGAAATAAAAATTCATATAAAAACACTAAGAAAGACAAGGAGTTGTTAAATAATGAGCAGTGAGAAAAAACTTGAAAATTTGGTTGATGTTGCAATGCAGAAGCTTCGCAGCATTGCGGACGGAGAAACGGTTGTAGGAAAGCCGATAGTTGTCGGCGATACAACAATTATTCCTATTTCATCAATAAAGGTTGGTTTTGCGACCGGAGGTTCTGACTTACCGACAAAAAATCCAAAGGATCAGTTTGGCGGCGGAACAGGCGGAGGAGTAAAGATTGATCCTATTGCATTTATTACAATTACTAATGGAGATGTAAAGCTTTTACAGATGACTGTAAACCAAAGCGGTTCTAATGCAATTATCAATATGGTTCCTGACGTTATTGATAAAATTACAGGCGTTATAAATAAAAAAGGCGAAAATTAACAGCTTATATTCTCAAATCAAGGGCACATATTAATTTAAAAAAGGATGTGTGCTCTATGAAATTTAGATACAGAGTTTTTTCTGCCGTTATACTGCTGTCAGTTTTCTGTGCGTTTTGTTGTGGAATAAGTGCAGGCGCAGTCGGGATTTCTGCGAAATCGGCTATTGTTATTGACGCTGATACCGGCGAGATAATATACGGCAAGAATGAAAGTGAAAAGCTGCCGATGGCGTCAACTACAAAAATAATGTCAACACTTATTGTTTTGGAGCAGGATAATCTTGATGAGGAGTTTATTGTTGATTCTGATGCGATAAAGGTAGAAGGTTCGTCAATGGGACTAAAGGAAGGGTATAGGACAACGCTTAAAGAGCTTTGCTACGGAATGATGCTTCCAAGCGGAAATGATGCTGCAAACGCAGCAGCCGTCAGAGTTTCGGGAAGTGTTTCTGAGTTCGTTAAGCTTATGAACGAGCGTGCTGAAGAAATAGGTCTTAAGAATACCCATTTTGTAACTCCGTCAGGACTTGATGATTACACTGATGATCACTACTCAACAGCTTATGATATGGCAATTTTGATGAAAGCCGCTCTTAAAAACGAAATGTTTAAAGAGATTATCGGAACGAAAAAGATGAATATAGATTTCGGTAACGGCAATTCAAATTATCTTGTCAATTCAAATAAGCTTTGGTCATACTGTGACGGTATAATCGGCGGCAAAACGGGATTTACAGATAAGGCAAAAAGATGTCTTGTTTCCGCTTGTGAGCGTGATAATACAACGCTTGTATGCGTAACTTTAAATGCGCCTGACGACTGGAACGATCAGACACAGCTCTATAATCAGTGCTTTTCGAGGTATAAGTCAGTAACTTTAGAGCCATCGGCAGATACTTTCAAGCTGCCTGTTGTAGGCGGAAGCGGTTCGTTTGTAGAAGCTAAGTGTGAAAGTGTTCAAAAGGGAGTTTTAGCAGGAGATATATCCGATATAACTCAATGTGTTGTGATAATGCCTTTTTATTATGCACCGGTTAAGTCGGGAGATATTTTAGGTGAAGTAAGATTTATAAAAAACGAAGAAGTAATTGAGATTTCGCCTATAACTGCGGTTTCAAATGTTCAGCAAAGCAGTGAAAAGCTAGGACTTTTAGACAGAATAGAACTGTTTTTCAGAAATTTATTTTGACGGATTCTTTCCGTCACTACATAGGGAGTAATTATGGAAAAACAAAGAATACAAAAAATTATAGCTCAGTCGGGATTTTGTTCAAGAAGAAAAGCTGAGGAGCTTATTTCTTCGGGACGTGTGAAGGTCAACGGAAGGCCGTGCAAGCTCGGTGATAAGGCTGATTTAAAGTCGGTTATAAGCATTGACGGAGAGAAGTTGGCTGTGTCCTCAAAGCGTGATCTTTATTATATAATGCTCAATAAGCCGAGGGGTTATGTGACTACTATGAGTGATGAGCTTGACAGAAAAAATGTGTCTGAGCTTGTAAGCGATTTGCCTGAGCGTGTTTATCCTGTGGGAAGACTGGACAAAAACTCCGAGGGCTTGCTTCTGTTTACAAACGACGGCAATTTTGCAAATGATATAATGCACCCGTCAAAGCACGTTACAAAGACTTATAGAGTAACTGTAAGACCTCCGGTTACAGATGAAGATCTTGTAAAAATGAGCGAAGGCGTTTTAATTGACGGAAGAAAAACCCTTCCGTGCGTAATAAATGTTTTGACAAGCGAAAGCACAAGAGTAGTTTTGCAAATGGTAATAAAAGAAGGGCGAAACAGACAAATCAGAAAAATGTGCGAAGCGGTAGGGCTTGAGGTTGCAAGGCTTAAAAGAACAGCAATAGGTCCTGTAAAGCTTGGAATGTTAAAACCGGGTGAGTATAGAGAGCTTACAAGTGAGGAGCTTAGATCGCTCAGAACGGCAATTTCTAAATCAAAATAGGAGAAATTTTATGCTTGAGATAAAGAATACGTTTAATGTAGAAAAGTATCGGGAGGAAATTGAGAGTTTAAAGCTTGATCCGAATTTTACTTTGGTTGCCGAATCTTTTGATAAAGAGAAGGTGAACGGATATGGATTTTATCATCTTGAAAACGGCTCCGTTGTTATTGATTATATAAACGATGGCGATGACATACTTCTTTTCGACGGAATAGCAAGATCAATTCTTTTCAAAGCTCTTTTGAGTGGGATAAATAAAGCCGGATTTTCTGAGATACAAATTGATAAATTTATAAAACTCGGTTTTGTGCAAAATAATTATAAAACAATAGACTCTATCGAGGATTTTCTGTCTAAATGTAAAAGTTGCGGAAAATAGCACATAAAAACTTGTCAATTTTTGTATTTAGTAGTATAATAAGTACATGATTTAAAATAGCCTTTTTAGGCTGTATCTATAGACTGATTGGAGGAAAAAGAATGAATACTCGGACTGTTTTGTCTGCCGAGGAAAGGCTTAAAGTACTTTTTGATGACGGCGTATTCACTGAAGTGGCGTCAAAAGTCAAATCGGGCGACGATTTAAGCGGAGTTGTAACAGCTTTCGGATACATTAATGAGAACCCTGTATATGTTTTTGCACAGGACCCGGAAAGTAAAAACGGTGCGCTTACCAAAGAGCAGGCAAAGAAACTTGTAAAAATCTATGATTTAGCTGCAAAGACAGGAATTCCTGTTGTGGGAATTTATGATTCTTACGGTGCGGATGTCAGCGATCCGATATGTGCGCTAGAAAGCTATGGAGAGTGGCTCAATAGAGTAAACACACTTTCAGGAGTTGTTCCTCAAATTTCTCTTGTTGCAGGAACTTGTGCTTCAACTGCTGCAATGATTGCAGTATCAGCTGATTTCGTTGTAATGACAAAGGATGCAGAATTCTTTATTGCACCTAACAGCGATGATAAGGAGTTATCCTTAACCGCTGCTAAGAACGGAACAGCATCTATTGTTTGCGATGATTTTGAATCAAGTGTACAGACTGTAAAAGATATTATAACAAGACTGCCTCAGAACAATATATCTGAAGTACCTATGTTTGAATTTTCAGTGCCTGCAACTCTTGAATTTTCAAATGCAGAGAATGCTGCAAAAAGCATATTTGACGAAGGCAGTGTTCTTGAACTTTACGCAGATTTCGGAAGATCGGCATACACCGCTCTTGCAACATTAAACGGAGCATCTGTTGGAGTTGTTGCTACTAATAAAAGTGAAAAGAAGATTAATGCTGATGACGCTTCAAAAATTGCGAGATTCGTAAGAACCTGTGATGCTTTTTCACTTCCTGTAATTACTTTGGTAGATACTAAAGGCTTTGCTTCATGTGAAAAGGCTCAGGCAATCGGAGCTGTTAAACAGCAGGCTAAGGTTGCAAGTGCTTACGCAGAGGCAACAACAATCAAAATTTCTGTAATTTTAGGAAATGCTTACGGTTCAGCTTTTATGGCTTTTGCCGGAAAGAATGCAAACTGTGATTTGGTATATGCTGTAGACTCGGCAGTTATTTCTGCAATTGATCCTGTAACAGCTGTAGAGTTTTTACATCATGATAAGCTTAAAGGTGCTGAGGATGTTAAATCACTTAGAGAATCTTTAGCTAAAGAATACGCAGAGAATGAAGCATCAGCTCAAAATGCCGCTGAAAAAATGGCTGTGGATGAAGTGATTGCAAAGGAAGATATAAGAAATACGCTTATCTCCGCTGTAGAGATTATGGCAGGAAAAAGAGTTTCAAATCTTCCTAAGAAACATTCAAACAGCCCGTTTTAATTGAAATTTATTCTGAAAGGAAAGATTATAGATTATGAAAAGATATAATATTACTGTAAACGGAACTCCATATGATGTAGTAGTTGAAGAGGCTGACGCTTCGGGCGTTACTGCACCTTCTCCGAAGGCAGCTCCAACACCGTCAGCACCTGCTCCAAAGGCAGCTCCTGCGCCTGCACCTGTTGTTTCCGGCGGAACAAATGTTGAGGCTCCAATGCCGGGTGTTATTTTGGACGTTAAGGTTAACGTCGGAGATACAGTTTCCGAAGGTCAGGCAATGTTTGTACTTGAGGCTATGAAAATGGAAAATGATGTAAATGCTCCATGTGCAGGTACAGTTGCTTCGATCAATGTTTCAAAGCAGTCTAATGTTGAAACCGGAACAGTACTGGCTGTTATTAAGTAATTTACGAAAGGACTAAAGACAAATGGCTAAAGTAAAAATTACTGAAACAGTTTTAAGAGACGCTCATCAGTCGCTTATCGCAACTAGAATGTCGCTCGATGAAATGATGCCGATACTTCCTGCAATGGATAAAATCGGATATCATTCATGTGAAGTTTGGGGCGGAGCAACATTTGACTCATGCCTGAGATTTCTTAACGAAGATCCGTGGGACAGATTAAGAGCGATAAGAAAAGCAATGCCGAATACAAAGCTACAAATGCTTTTCAGAGGACAGAATATGCTCGGTTACCGTCATTATGCTGACGACGTACTTAAGTATTTCGTTCAAAAAAGCGTAGCTAACGGAATTGACATTATAAGAATTTTTGATGCGCTTAATGATATAAGAAACCTTGAAACAGCTGTAGCTGCTGCGAAAAAAGAGGGCGCTCATGCTCAAATTGCTATTTCTTATACGCTTGGAGAGGTTTTTACCGACGAATACTATGTTGATTATGCAAAGAGAATAGAGTCGATCGGTGCTGATTCGATCTGTATTAAGGATATGGCAGCGCTTCTTACCCCTTACGCAACAGAAAAGCTTGTTAAGGAGATTAAATCAGCGGTTTCTATCCCGGTACAGCTTCATACGCATTACACTTCCGGTCTTGCATCCATGTGCTTGCTCAAAGGCATTGAAGCAGGTGCAGATATAATAGATACAGCAATGTCACCGCTTGCGCTGGGAACATCTCATGCTCCTACCGAATCGATGGTAGCTGCGCTTCAGGGGACTGAATATGACACAGGTCTTGATCTTGTTGCATTAACCGAGGTTAGAGATTACTTCATGACTCTGCGTGAAAAATACATTAAAAACGGTTTGCTTGATCCAAAGATGCTTGCAACCGATGCAAACGCTCTTATTTATCAGGTTCCGGGCGGTATGCTTTCTAACCTTCTTTCTCAGCTTAAACAGGCAGGTAAAGAGGATAAGCTCACCGAAGTTTTAAAGGAAGTTCCTAAGGTTCGTAAGGACGCAGGCTTCCCGCCGCTTGTAACTCCGACATCTCAAATTGTTGGAACACAGGCTGTATTTAATGTTATTATGGGCGAGAGATATAAGACCGTTACCAAGGAATTCAAAGGACTTGTAAGAGGAGAGTACGGAAAGACTCCTGTGGCAATAGATCCTAAGTTTCAGAAGAAAATCTGTGGAGATGAGGAGCCGATTACTTGCCGTCCTGCTGACTTGCTTGAGCCTGAGCTTGATAAGCTTAAGGCTGAGTGTGCAGAGTGGATTGAACAGGAAGAGGACGTATTAAGTTACGCACAATTCCCGAAGGTTGCGCCAAAGTTCTTTGAAAAGAGAAGAGATAAAAAGTACGGAATTGACTCAAATCATTCTGATGCAGATAAAAAGGTTATGCCTGTATAAGTGATTTAGTGAATTGGATAAAATTTTAAATATTATAAACGCAATTTTGTATAAAAACGCCTTTGAAATTTTATTTGTGTTTTGATACAATTTGTATTGTCGAGTAGCTGTATATGCGTAAGTTCGGACAAATTCGAGGACTTACGCATTTTTTGTTTGTCCTCGTAAAAAGGAGAAATAAAAATGGAAAAAACAGAGATGTCAAACAAAATGGGTACGCAGGCACTTATGTCGTTAACTACATAAGAATTTATAAAAAAATCAAAATTCTATAGCTTTTTGGAAAGTCCGTATTAATGCGGACTTTTTCGTTTGCCAAATACAATTGACTTGCCGAGGATTAAGTGATATACTGTTTTTTAGAATGAAATCAAGGAGGAATTCGGTTTGACACCAGCAATACTGTATCTTGTTATTCCTTGCTATAATGAGGAAGCAATTTTATATGATTCTGCAAGTAAGCTAAAAGATAAAATGACATCTCTTATTGATAAAAACAAAATATCAGATAAGAGTAAGATAGTTTTTGTAAATGATGGCTCTAAGGATAGAACATGGGAAATGATCTGTGAGCTTTATGAAAAGGATAACTTGTTTTCAGGAATAAAGCTATCAAGGAACAGAGGACATCAGAATGCTCTTTTAGGCGGACTTATGACAGTCAAGGAGGATTGTGATATAACAATATCGTTAGACGCAGATTTACAGGACGATATAAATGCGATTGATGAAATGCTTGAAAAGTATTACGAAGGCTGTGATATAGTATACGGTGTAAGAGATAACAGGGAAACCGATTCCAGGTTTAAGAGAGCAACGGCGCAAGGATTTTATAAGCTTTTGAAAATAATGGGAGCGGAGATAAAATACAACCACGCAGATTACAGGCTTATGTCAAAGAGAGCGCTTGACGGACTTGAGGAGTTTAAAGAAGTAAACCTGTTTTTAAGAGGACTTGTACCAATGATAGGGTATAAGACAGGTGAGGTGTATTATAAAAGAGGAGAACGTCTTGCTGGGGAGTCAAAGTATCCGCTTAATAAGATGATAGCATTAGCAGCTGAGGGAGTTACCTCGCTGTCTGTTAAACCGATAAGATTCATAACATTTTTGGGAGTGTTCATTTTTGGAATAAGCATAATAATGCTTATCTATTTTCTGATTAGACATTTCATGGGAGCTACCGTAGCCGGATGGACTTCAACAATTGTATCAATATGGGCAATAGGAGGACTACAGCTTCTGGCGATAGGAGTAATCGGCGAATACATCGGTAAGATTTACCTTGAAACAAAACAGCGCCCAAAATATATAATCGAAGAATATTTGAAGTGAGATGAGATTTTTATTTGTATAAACAAGGAGAATTTATATGAAGCTGCATTATCAAGGTAAATATAATTTAAAACCGGAATCTCTGCCGCATGGCGAACATATGCCCGGAGCGGTTAAATTTAAAGAAGCGGAAGATTTAAAGAAATTCACGATAATCACAAACGTTATAGGTATAGTTATTGCTTTAGTAATGATTGTTCCGGCATTCATACGTTGTAAAGAATACATAGACTCAAATATTTGGCAATTGTTATTAGGACTACTGTTCTCTGTATTGGCTATTGTTCCACGTTCGCTTTTGCAAATAATCTTCTTTCGTGAAGATGTTTATCTATATATCAATTTACCACAATTAATGGTTTTGCTTGTAGGACCTGAAACGATGAGTAAAAAAAGATTTATACTAATGACACTGTTTCCAAATATTGTATTAGGGATTATCCCTTATGTAGTTGGAATTATATTCCCAAATCTTCTTATTTTAGTTGTTATAGGAGTTTTATTTACAGTTATAGGTGCAGGTGATTATTATAACGCTTTTAATGCGATGACACAAATGCCAAATGGTGCAAGAACGTATTTATATCAATGTAATTCTTATTGGTACATACCCTGATAATAAGAAAAGCTTGATTTTTATTAATTAATTTAGTTTTTAGGTAAGTTATGAACGATATTTTTTATATGAACGAAGCTTTAAAGCTTGCAAAAAAAGCGTTTCAGCAAGACGAGATCCCTGTCGGGGCAGTTGTGGTTGACAACTCAAGCGGTGAAATAATAGGCAGAGGATATAATATGTGCGAGCAACTAAGCTCGCCTATTAAGCATGCCGAAATGATAGCACTTGAACAAGCGGCAGCTAGAAGAGGAAGCTGGCGTCTTATAAACGCTACACTTTATGTTACTCTTGAGCCTTGTGCTATGTGTACAGGTGCGATTATAAATTCAAGAATCTCTCGTGTCGTTTTAGGCGCATATGATAAAAGGGCAGGTGCGTGTTGTTCAAGCGTTAACCTGTTTGAGCTTACCAAAACGCATACTCCCGAGATGACAGTAGGAATACTAAAAGATGAGTGTCAGTCTGTTTTATCTGATTTTTTCAAAAATAAAAGAAAAGAAAAATCTCATAAGCCTGAGCTTTGGGATTTATTTGATAAAAATCGAAATCCCCTCGGAAAAACACATATAAGGGGTGTGCTGCTTCCTGACGGTGCATATCACACAGTGATTGTGGCTATTACAAAGAATTCAAAGGACGAGGTATTAATTACCAAGAGATCAAGCGAGAAAAAAAATTCACCGGGAATGTGGGAATGTACAACAGGTTCTGTTGTTGCCGGAGAGTCTAGCATCAGCGGAGTATGCAGAGAACTTATGGAGGAAACAGGTATAAAGCGAAAAAAGGAGTGTTTTAAGCTGATAAAGTCAGTCGTTTATAAACATACCTTTACCGATTGCTATTTGCTGAAAACTGATGTCGTAAATGATGAAATCAAGCTTCAAAAAGGCGAAACTGAGGATTATAAGTGGGTTAATAAAGAAACTTTTGAAAAAATGGAGAATGATAATTTAATATTTACACCTGACCGAGAGCAATATGAGCTGTTAAAAGACTTAATATGGAAATAAAAAACCGCCGAGAAATCGACGGTTAATTTTTTTTAAATTTCATTTCGGTTTTCAAGTGCTTTAAAAAGCGTTACTTCATCTGCGTATTCAAGTATCGCCCCGACAGGGAGACCAAACGCAAGTCTTGTAACTTTTACACCCAGAGGTTTTAAAAGCTTTGAAATATACATAGCTGTCGCTTCACCCTCAACAGTTGGGTTGGTTGCCATTATTACCTCGGTTACATCTCCGTTAGAAATTCTTGACAAAAGCTCTTTAATTTTAAGCTTGTCAGGTGTTACGTTGTCAATAGGAGAGATAAGACCGTGTAAAACGTGATAAACGCCGTTGTATTCTTTTGTGCGTTCAAAAGCCGTAATATCTTTTGGACTCTCAACAACGCATATAAGTGATTGATTCCTTGTAACGTCGCTACAAATCGGGCATATATCTTTGTCAGTAAGATTTTGGCAGATCTCGCAGGTATGAACAGTAGAATGAGCTTTAATAATAGCGTCCGCAAACTGTTTCGCTTCTGCATCAGTCATTCCCATTACAAAAAATGCGAGTCTTTGTGCTGTTTTCATTCCTATTCCCGGCAGCTTTGCAAACTGTTCTGCAAGTTCAACTAAAGGAAGTGCGTTTGACTGTGCCATAGTTTAAAATAATCCGGGGAAGGAAACTCCGCCCGTAACCTTGCTCATTTCCTCTTCACTTGTCTTTTCAATATTTTCAACAGCCTGATTAAATGCACTCATTACTAAGTCCTCAAGCATTTCAACGTCATCAGGATCTACAACCTCAGGTTTTATCTTTAAAGAAAGAATTTTTTTAGCACCGGTCATTTTTAATTCAACAGCACCGCCGCCGACAGAAGTCTCAAACTCTCTTTCCTCAAGTTCACTTTGGGTTTGAGTGATTTGCTCCTGCATTTTTTGTGCCTGCTTGAGCATCTGGTTCATGTTCTGCGGACCTCCGCCCATGCCTGCGGGTAATCTTGCTTTCATTTTATGTCCTCCTTATATAATTTCAGTTTCTATTTTAAGCTCTTTAGCTTTGTTAAGCAGTTTATTGATGGGGCTTTCTTTACTTTTTTCTTCTTCAGAAGAAGTAACTCTCACTCTTATTGCATATCTCGAGCCGAGAATTTCTGTAATTACCTCGTCTAGGTATTTTACATGATCCTTTAAAAGCTTAACCAAAAGCCTGTTCTTAACTACAATTAAAATTGCATTTTGATATACAAATGCAGATGAATCGTTCATAAATGCTGAAGTCGCCGGATGTTTTTCAACAAGTCTTTGAAGTATCTGAGGCCATTTTTTAAGAGGCTCAAAATCATCAGGTTTAACTTTTGAAAGGTCAACTTTCGGCTTTTCAGGGCTTGTCTGATTCGTTGGAACAATAGGATCATATTGTCGATCAGGCTTTGCCGTGCTTGACGATTGCTTTGCGGAATCTGAGTTTTTAAGCTGTTCTTCAAGCTTTGAGATACGGCTTAAAAGAGGAGCAATATCAACGCTTGTGCTGCCGGTGCTTAAATGCGAATCATTTATTATTTTTTCGCTGCAAATTTTTACAAGTCCCATTTCAAACTGAATCCGCTTGTTTGATGCTTTTATTAAGCTTTCATTTAGAGTTTCTAAGCTTTCAAGCTTGTCAATGATTTTTTCTAAGCTGTTGTTCTTAGCAATTTCTTCTAAAAGCTTGTATTCTTCAGGAGTTGCCGCAATCAAGTCATTTGCCGAACCGACAGTTTTAATTATCATAGCGTTTCGCATCTGAGAAATCAATTCCTCGCAGAGCTTTTGAAGATCCTTGGACATAGCATAAAGCTCGTTAATGCTGTTTATAGCTTTGGCAGTATCGTTTGACATTATAGATGTCAGAATGTCAAAAACATATTCTCTTCCGCTTATTCCGACGGCTGTCGATACAGTTTCAATTGTTACCTCATCGGAGTAAGCCGTACATTGATCTGTCATAGAAAGAGCATCTCTCATTCCGCCATCGGAGAGCTTAGCGATAAGCTCAGCAGCGTCCTCATGAAGAACAAACCCCTCCTGTGAGGCAATGTAAAGCAGCCTCTGCTTAATATCGTTTATTTTAATTCTTGAAAAGTCAAATCTTTGACATCTTGAAAGAATAGTAGGCGGGATTTTATGAACTTCAGTTGTCGCTAAAATAAATTTGATGTGTTCGGGAGGCTCTTCCAAAAGCTTTAACAATGCGTTAAAAGCATTGTTAGAAAGCATATGTACTTCGTCTATGATAAATACCTTGTATTTTGTTTGTTCTGGCATATATAAAGCCGATTCTTTTAGCTGACGAACATCATCAACGCCTGTATTTGAAGCGGCGTCAATCTCAACAATATCAGTTAAAGACTGATTTTCAGCTTGCTTGCAAATGTCACATTCAAGACAAGGCTCACCGTCATGCATATTAGGGCAGTTTATCGTCTTAGCAAAAATTCTTGCACAGGTAGTTTTTCCTGTACCTCTTGAACCGGTGAACAAATATGCGTGAGCGGTTTTACCTGCAATTATCTGATTTTTAAGCGTAGTTGTAATATGACCTTGAGAAACAACATCGTCAAAACTAAGCGGACGCCATTTTCTGTATAATGCGCAGTACATAGCAAATCAACTCCAACTCACACAAATAATTCAATCCGACATATAGATGTACAGGCGAGACTGTGTCACACAAAACAAACTGCTTAATGCTGCTCGGTTCCCCGCCTGACATGGTTCACAGCGTTTCGTTGCACAGGACCTGCACACCTATATCTCGGATTGAAAATGAACCTATTTTTACTTAATATATTGTACCATAGCTGAGCTAAATTTTCAAGTGCTTTTTCACTTTTTCTGTTGTGTATGTGTTAAATATTTCAGTTGTATCAATAACTTTTATGTAATAAAAGCCTTGGTTTGTCCATATTATTAAATGGATAAGGAGGTTAAAACACATGAAAACAAAAATCATATTAATTTTATTGAGCACGCTGCTTATTTTTTGTGGCTGCGATAGTAAAGGTGAACTCAGAATATTAAATAAGGGGATTACAAGTCAGTCTTCATCTAAAAGCGAAGAGAGTAAAACGTCATCCGACAAATCAAAAAACGTTTACGAAGCACTTAATTATGACGAGCAAAAGGCGGTGTGGATTTCCTACATAGAGCTTGCGGATTTTTTATCAGGCAAAGATGAGCAATCATTTGTTAATGAGTTTGCAACGGCAATTGATAACATAAAGAAATCAGGCTTTAATACGGTTTATGTCCATGTAAGAGCATTTTCAGACGCATATTATGACTCTCTCTATTATCCTAAAGCCTTAATTTTGAGCGGTACTGACTTTGATCCGCTTGAAATAATGCTTAGGATTTCACATGAAAAAGATATATCATTTCACGCATGGATAAATCCTTTTCGTTGTATGAGTGAAAGTGATATGCAGATAATTTCGGAAAGTTATAAAACAAAGGAATGGTATAATGAGAATCCGGACATTATTAAAACAGCAGATGACAGCAGCCTTTATTGGCTTAATCCGTCATATGACGAGGTGTTTGAATTAATATGCAGCGGCGTTAAAGAGATTATCGAAAACTATGAAGTCGATGGAATACACTTCGACGATTATTTCTTCCCAACACCTGATGAAAGCTTCGACAGCAAAGAATTTAAACTATCAAATGAAAAAGATTTAAGTGAATACAGAATTTCAAGAATTAACAAAATGGTAAGCGAGGTCTATTCGACTATAAAGAGTGAAAACAAGAGCGTTTTGTTCGGTCTTTCTCCTCAAGGCAATATCGATAACGATTATACAAGTCAGTTTGCTGACGTTGAACGCTGGTGCAGCGAAGAAGGCTACTGTGATTACATAACACCTCAGGTCTATTACGGTTATGAAAGTACCTGCCCGTATTCAGAAACAATAGTAAAATGGGATGATATGTGTAAAAGCGGAACAGTAAAGCTGATAATCGGACTCGGGGAGTACAAAATCGTTTCAGAGGAGGAATTTATCTCCACAAAAGGAATAATTGCCAACATGATAAACGATGCAAAAAAGCTTGAAAAATACAGCGGAGTAGCAATTTACAATTACAAAAATCTGTTTGATGCAGATGAAGAAAATGCAGCACGAGTAATGGCGGAAAAAGAGCTAATTGAAAAGTCTATAAAATAATTTATGAAAATTCTGTGAAAAGCATTGTTATAATTCGTATTCTATGTTATAATAACAACTGTTGTGAATAGGAAAAATTAATTAATAAATATTAGGAGGCATAAAAATGATAACAACATTATTAGCAGCTGCTCAAAATTCGTCATCAATGCTTGTAACTTTTATTCCATTGGTTTTAATCATTGTAGTATTTTATTTCCTTTTGATCAGACCACAGAGAAAAAAGGATAAAGAAGATGCTGCTATGAGAAACAACATTCAGGTTGGTGATGAAATAGTTACTGCCGGTGGAATTATCGGAATAGTTTTTTCTGTAAAGGATGATACTCTAGTTGTTGAAACAGGTGGAGACAGAAGTAAAATCAGAATTAAAAAATGGGCTGTTTCACAAAATCTTACCGTTCATGAACAGCAGGAGGCTGCAAGAGCTGCCGCTAAAGAAGCAAAGGTGCAGTCAAAGAAAAGCAAGACAGACAAAATTGAAAAAATAGAAGAAGATATTGAAAAATAACTTTTTTGAATAATACAAACAGATCCCGAATAAGGTGTAGTAAGATGGTATTCCTTAGGAGGGATTTTTTTGCGGCAAAGAAGAAAATATTTAAGTGTAAATTTACCGATTTTTGTTGTTGTAAGTGCTTTGATTGCCATTATAATAACTGTGTTTATTTTCTTGATTATTTCATTTGTAATGACAAAAATAGATATTCCGAAAAATATAACACAGGTATTATCTATTGCAGCATTGGCATTGGGTGCTTATTTCGGAGGATATATCTGTGCGAAAAAATACAGAAAAAACGGTCTTTTACGAGGTGTGGCATGTGGATTTATAGTTTTTGTCATCGTTATGATAATAGGGTCTTTGTTTGCCGGAAGCGTTATCAACATTTCCTCGTCCTCTAAGCTTTTGATAGTAGTAGTTACCGGCGGTATCGGCGGTGCAATAGGCGTAAACTCAAAAAGGCGAAGGTATTGACAAATTTTAGTTGACAATAAAGTTTTATTTTGATATAATTAATTTATTAAAGGATACGGGAGGCGCAAAATGAAGCATATTAAAACCATCAATAAAGCTAATCTTAAGGCAACTGCTGCTAAGGGCGGCTGTGGAAAGTGTCAGGCTTCTTGCCAGTCTGCATGCAAGACATCATGCACTGTTGCAAATCAGAAGTGTGAAAAAGACGCATAGTTTTTAGCGTTTATCGGTCATGTGGAGTATGTGCTTCATGTGGCCGTTTTTATTTTACGGAGAGTTTATGATGAGAAATAAAGATATTAAAACGAATGCAACCAGAAAATCAGCAATTTTCAAAAGCGGAAAAAATAAGCTTGTTTCGCTTGCGTTTGGAAGAACAGGACTAATAGTTTTGGCACTCGCACTGCAAGCTATTTTACTAATAGCGGTATTTGTTTGGTTTAGCAAATATTCGCAATTATTCTTAATTTTAGTTTTGCTGCTTACATTCATAATGATCATTTATATTCATAATGCAGAGATAGATGCATCTTTAAAACTTGCATGGATGCTTCCGATAATTATATTTCCTATTTTCGGAACGCTTTTATTCACCTTTTTCTCTTTTCAGAAGACACCGAGATATGCTAAGCGACGTCTTGATTTTATTGCAGAAAAAAGAAAAAGATTTTTATTGCAAAACAATAATGTAGAAGAGAAACTCAAAGAGGATAATAGAAGAGTAGCTAATTTATCAGCATACTTAAATAAGTATGCTGATGCTCCGATATATTTTTGCGATGAATGTGAGTATTTTGAACTTGGAGAATATGCGTTTGAACGAATGAAAGAAAAACTCAGATGTGCAAAGCACTTTATATTCTTAGAGTATTTTATAATAGAGCACGGAAAAATGTGGGACAGCATTTTGGAAATACTTATCGAGAAAGCAAATGAGGGAGTTGAGGTACGGGTTATGTATGACGGAACCTGTTCCTTTAAACTTCTGCCACATAACTATCCGAAGCAGCTTGAAGCACTTGGTATTAAATGCAAAGTCTTTTCTTCGATTAAGCCGCTTTTATCCATATATCAAAACTACCGTGACCATCGAAAAATAATGGTGATAGACGGTGAATGCGCTTTTACCGGCGGAATCAATATGGCTGATGAGTATATTAACGAAACACATAAGCTTGGGCATTTTAAGGATACTGCAGTTATGATAAGCGGCAAAGGTGTTATGAGTTTTACTATGATATTTTTGGAGCTTTGGAATATTGACACTCAGCTTGAGGACATCTCAAAATACGCAGTTCAGTGCGGACAGCAATTTAAAAAGGGCTATATCATTCCGTATTCTGATAAACCTATTGGAACGGAAAACATCGCTGAAAATATAATTATGGACTTGCTTTATAACTCAAAAAGCTATGTTCACATGACTACTCCGTATTTAACGCTTGACGATGATATGCTTACTGCTATTAAATATGCAGCAAAGAGGGGTGTAGAAACGGTAATAGTTATACCTGCACATTCTGATTCATTCTTTAATCAGGTTTTGGCATATGATTATTTGCCTGAGCTATTGGAAGCAGGTGTTGAGGTGTATGAATACACTCCCGGATTTATTCATGCTAAAAATATAGTTAGCGATGATGAATTCGCAATGGTAAGTAGCGTAAATCTCGATTTCAGAAGTCTTTACTTAAATTATGAAAGCGGACTTTACATGTATGGATGTGACGCTGTAAACGATATTGAAAAGGATTTTAAGAATATACTTTCAGATTCAAAAAGAATAACTATTATAGATTATAAAAACACCTCTGTGTTTAAAAGAATGCTGGGATTTGTCTTAAAACTTATTGCACCGCTTATGTAAAAACAGAATAAATACACACCCTGTCGGCAATAATAATTTCAAAAGAAAATTTAAAAATTTCCGGAGAAATTATGAAGTACGAAAAGGTAAAAATAAGCGGGATTAATACAGCTGACCTTTGTGTTTTGACAGATGAAGAAAAAGAGGAGCTTCTTATAAGAGCTGAAAAAGGAGATAAAGAAGCAAAAGACAAGCTGGTGCTTGGCAATTTAAAGCTTGTACTCAGCGTTATCCAACATTTTAACGGGAGAGGGCCGTCTGCGGACGATTTGTTTGAAGTTGGAACTATCGGTCTTATTAAGGCAATAAACCGCTTTGACCGTTCAAAGGGTTTTAAGCTTTCAAGCTACTGTCATCCGATGATTTTAGGTGAAATAAAACGATTCTTAAGGGACGATTCTCCAATACGGGTAAGCCGGTCGCTCAAGGATTTGGCATATAAAGCAATGCAGACAAAAGAAGCACTTATTAAGATAAATAAAACCGAGCCTACTATTGACGAAATAGCAAAAGAGCTGGGTGAGGACAGAGCGGATGTTGTTACTGCTCTTGAATCGGTGAGCGATCCGGTTTCTCTATATGAGCCTGTTTTTTCTGATTCCGGCGACACGCTTTATGTGCTTGACCAGATCGGTGACAACAGTGATGATGAAAGCTGGCTGAATGAATTATCAATAAAAGAAACGATTGCTTCACTTTCACAGAGAGAAAAGAAAATCTTAAATTTAAGATATTTTCAAGGTAAAACTCAAGTTGAAGTGGCGGACGAAATAGGAATTTCTCAAGCCCAGGTATCACGGCTTGAAAAAGGTGCTCTTGACAGAATAAAAGAAGGTATATGAATGTATCCCCGTGGTTTACACATCGGGGATTTTTTGACATAATACTTTAATTTTCTTGACAATTTGAAAAAGCTGTGTTATTATACTAAAAAAGCTGTGACTGGAACAAGTAACCTGCAAAACGTACTTAAGAGAGCTTTCGGTTGGTGTGAGAAAGCGGCGCTTGCTTGGTGAATACATCTATGAGCTGAGATTTTGAACATTTAAACATAAGTAGGAGTCTTCGGTTGCAACCGTTATATTGCTTAATGAGGTAGGATCTGCATAGGCTGATTTTATAAACCGAGGTGGTACCACGAGTAATTTCGTCCTCCGGCACTTTTGCCGGAGGCTTTTTATTTTTAAAATTACATGGGTGATAGCATGAAAATAATAATCGGTGCAGGAAAAACACATCAGGACGGTTTTGTAAGCACTCAGGAAAATGAGCTAAATCTTCTGAATGAAGAGGATTTTAAACGTATGTTTTTCTCTGAGCTTCCTGAAGCATATTTAGCGGAGCATGTCTGGGAACATATGACTTATAATGAGGGAATTGCCGCTGCAAAGAACTGCTATAAATATCTTGCAGCAGGAGGATATATAAGAATAGCCGTACCTGATAAAAACTTTCGCAATGAATGGTATCAGAATATGGTGAAAGTCGGAGGAAACGGCAATCCTAAGCACCCTGCATTCAGTCATAAAATCGTTTACGACTATGAAACGATTTCCAGCGTTTTTGAGCATGCGGGATTTGAGGTAGATCTGCTTGAATACTGTGATGAAAACGGAGATTTTCATTATAAATACTGGAACGAGGCTGACGGAAAAATAGGACGTTCTCTGCGTTTTGATACACGAAACTCAGATGATATGCTCGGAATGGTTTCCATTATTCTTGATGCAAAAAAGCCGAAGATAATCAAACTTAAGGAGTAATATTATGCAGACAGTTCCTTGTAAATCCATATTGCAAAAGAATAAATCAGATGAATGGTTTGGCAACGACTACAATATGAATTTATATCGTGGATGCTGTCACGGCTGTATTTACTGCGACAGCCGCAGTGGGTGTTATCATATTGATGATTTTGACACCGTGCGTGCAAAGGAAAACTGCATAGAAATACTAAGAGATGAGCTCAGGCGAAAGGTAAGAACTGGCGTAATAGGAACGGGTGCTATGAGTGATCCGTATAATCCTTTTGAGAAAACCGAACGGCTGACCGAAAAATCACTTATGCTGATAGACGCTTATGAGTTTGGCGTTACGACAATAACCAAATCTTCACTGATCACACGGGACATTTCCCTATATAAACAGATTTCCGAGCATTCTCCTGTGCTTTGTAAGATGACGATTACAACAGCTGACGACGACTTGTGCCGAAAAATCGAGCCGAACGTATCGTTATCGTCCGAGCGTTTTGAGGCTCTGGCAAAAATGTCAGATGCAGGACTTTTTACAGGAATTACTATGATGCCGATACTGCCTTATATTGAGGATACAGAGGATAACATTAAAGCCATTGTGCATAAAGCGCACGAGTGTGGTGTGAAAATAATTTATCCGGCATTTGGCATGACCTTAAGAATTAATCAGCGGGATTATTATTTTGATAAGCTTGACAAACTTTTTCCGGGATTGTCGGATAAATACCGCAGATACTTTGGTAATCGTTATAACTGCACTTCGCCTAATGCAAAGAAACTGTGGGGAATTTTTACTGCTGAGTGCGATAAGTACAGGATTATATACAAAATGCGTGATATAATATCTGCCTATAAAAGTGGATATGGAAGCAGTCAGTTGAGTTTTTTTGATTTGTAACTGATTAAGATTTATACTGTGTAAATTACATTAGTATTTTATTATAAGTTGTTTTATATGAAAGGCGGTGGTATCCGTGAAATCATTAATTGATTTCATCGTTTATGAGTGCATTTTCAGTGGAAAACAAATTGAAAATGAGGTGTTAACATGATAAGGATTGCAAATTTATCTGATATTGCTAAAATTACTGATATACATAAACAGCTTCATCAGTTTCATTGCGATATTGAGCCTGAAACATATACAATGCCTGATAATGAGTTCTTTTCAGACTTTCTTATGTCAGCATTAGGAAACGAGAACTGTGAGATTTTTATATATGAAGATAACGGAGTCATTAAAGGCTATGCTTTAATAACAAAAATGCTTCGTGACACACCGTTAAAAATACGTAAAAATGTGTGCTTCGTAGAGCAGCTTGCTGTGAGTGAAAAGTACAGACGCCAGGGAATCGGTACGGAGCTTTTGACGTTTATCAAGACATATGCAAAAGATAATAATTTTGATGTCTTGAAAATCGGTGTAAGAGCAGAAAACAAAAATGCATATAAATTATATGAAAAAATGGGCTTTGAGCCACAGCTTATTAATATGGAAATTAAATTAAAATAAACGGAGGATATTGAAATGACAGTATTTGAGGAACTTAAGAGAAGAGGACTTATAGCTCAGCTTACTGATGAAAAGGAAATTGAGGAGCTGGTAAACACAGGTAAGGCTACATTCTATATCGGATTTGATCCGACCGCTGACAGTCTGCACGTCGGTCACTTTATGGCGCTTTGCCTTATGAAGCGTTTGCAGATGGCAGGCAATAAACCGATCGTGCTTATAGGCGGCGGAACTGCAATGATAGGAGATCCGTCAGGAAAAACAGATATGCGTAAGATGATGACGAAAGAAACCATTAATCACAATGTTGAATGCTTTAAGAAGCAGATGAGCCGATTTATAGACTTTTCAGAGGACAAAGCGATAGTGGTAAATAACGGTGATTGGCTACTTGACCTTAACTATGTTGATGTTTTAAGAGATGTCGGAGCGCATTTTAGTGTAAACAAAATGCTTACGTTTGAGTGTTATAAACAGAGAATGGAAAGGGGACTTACTTTCCTTGAGTTTAACTACATGATCATGCAGTCTTACGACTTTTACAAGCTTTTCACAGATTATGGCTGCAATATGCAGTTCGGCGGTGATGACCAGTGGGCTAATATGCTTGGAGGAACGGAGCTTATCCGTAAAAAGCTCGGTAAGGACGCATACGCTATGACTATTACTCTTCTTCTCAATTCTGAGGGCAAGAAGATGGGCAAAACAGAAAAGGGAGCCGTATGGCTTGATCCTGAAAAAACATCTCCATATGAGTTTTTCCAGTATTGGAGAAATGTTTCAGATGCTGACGTTATCAAGTGCTTAAAAATGCTTACATTTGTGCCTATTGAAGATATTGAGGAAATGGAAAAAACTATGGAGGGTGCAGAGTTTAATAAAGCCAAGGAGCTTCTAGCTTATGAGCTTACAAAGCTTGTACACGGCGAGAAAGAGGCAGATAAAGCCCTTGAAACTTCAAAGGCAGTATTCTCAGGAAAGGGTTCGGATGAAAATATGCCGACAGTTGAGCTTTCAACAGACGATTTATCTGACGGAAAAATCGGAATTTTGACATTACTTGTGAAAGCAGGTCTTGCTTCTTCAAACGGAGAGGGAAGAAGACTTGTACAGCAAGGCGGTATTTCGATAGATGACGTTAAAAAGACTGATCCACAGGAGTTTATCGAGATAACCGAGCAAATAGTTGTAAGAAAAGGCAAAAAGGTTTTCAAGAAAGTTATAGTAAAATAATACTTTGAAATAAAGAAGAACGCCCTTATTGTGGTAAGAGTAAACCACACAAAGGGCGTTTAATATTTTATTCAAAATTGCCGGATTGTTATTTGCTTTATAAAACCTTTGCTAAAAATGCTTGCAGCCGTTCACTTTTCGGGTTTGAGAAAATTTCATCAGGTGTGCCTTCTTCGATAATTTTACCGTCAGCCATGAAAACAACTCGGCTTGCAACTTCTCTGGCAAATCCCATTTCGTGAGTGACAACAACCATTGTGTTTCCTTGAAAAGCAAGATTTTTCATAACATCCAAAACCTCGCCGACCATTTCAGGATCCAGAGCAGACGTCGGTTCATCAAGAAGCATTACATCAGGCTCCATACAAAGCGCTCGAACAATAGCAACACGCTGTTTCTGTCCTCCTGACAATTGATTAGGATAATCATTTGCACGGTCTTTAAGACCTACTCTTTCAAGTAAGTTCAAAGCTCTGTTTTCAGCCTCTGTTTTAGAGAGCTTCAGAAGCTTTATAGGTGCAATAGTCATGTTTTTCAAAACTGTCATGTTAGGGAATAAATTAAAATGCTGAAAGACCATTCCCATCTTCTGACGATGATGATTAATATTGACTTTTTTGTCGGTGATATTTACTCCGTTAAATAAAATTGTGCCATCGGTTGGATGCTCAAGCAGGTTTAACGAACGCAAAAAAGTGGATTTTCCGCTGCCTGATGGTCCTATTATAACAACGACTTCACCTTTGTGAATGTCCATAGAAACATGGTCAAGAGCCTTGATCTTATCGCCGTAATAAAATTTACAGAGCCCGTCAACATGAATTAAAGTATTATCGTTCATTTTTTCTCAGACTCCTTTCAAGCTTTCCGACAAGCCAAGTCAAAACCATTACAATAATAAGATATATTAAAGCGACAGCAATGAGCGGCATAAATGCTGAAAATGTTCTGCCTCGTATTATATCTCCGCCTTTAGTTAAATCCTGTACGGCTACATAACCGGCAACAGAGGTTTCTTTTAGCAAAACTATAGCCTCGTTTGCAAGCGCAGGAAGTACATTTTTAACAACTTGTGGAATAACGATATGAATCATTGTCCGAAGGTAATTAAATCCGAGAGAACGGCCGGCTTCAAACTGACCGTTGTCAATCGACATAATTCCTCCTCTTATAATCTCAGCAACGTATGCTCCACTGTTGATACCAAATGCAAAAATAGCAACAATTACACCGTCACGGTAATTTGCCATAATAACGAAATACATAATTAAGAGCTGTACTACTACCGGGGTTCCACGAATAACAGTCAGATAAATCTTGCAAATCCAGTTCAATATTTTAAGCATATAGTAACCGAAGGATTTGTGCATTGTTTTAATATTGTTGTCATGTGTAGAACGAACAGAAGCAATTAAAACACCCAATACAAGACCGATTATTAGTGCAAAAAAGGTAATTTTTAAAGTGACGAGAAGACCGTTGACTATATAAAGCCATCGGTCATCATCAATAAAGTTTAGAATAAAAGCGTCTTTTAGTTCTTGAAGCCATTCAGTCATATTTATCCTCTTACTTGTCTGCGCTTATGTATTTATCAATAATTTTCTGTAATGTGCCGTCTTCTTTAAGCTTTGTTATAGAATCGTTAATTTTATCTAAAAGTTCATTATCATCTTTATTTACGCAAATTGCATAGTCTTCAACTGCATACTCAGTATCAAGAATTTTAAGACCTTCGTTTGAAGAAACAAATGATTTTGCAGGCTCGTTATCGATAATAACGCAGTCAACCTTTCCGCTCTTGAGAGCTTCAACAGCGTCAGCGCCCTTATTGTAACGGCTTACTGCCTTATCTCCAAATTCTTCAGTAGAATAAATATCTCCTGTTGTATCCTGCTGAACTCCAATTGTAGTCTTTTCTGATAAATCGTCTAACTTTGTAATTTTACTATCTTCTTTAACGATAACAACCTGAATTCCTGTAGCATAGCTTTGTGTAAAGTTTACACTTTTTTTACGGTCTTCGGTTATAGTCATTCCTGCTGCGCCGATGTCGTACTTTCCGCTCTGCACACCGGCAACGATTGAACCAAATTCAATGTCCTCGATTTCAAGCTTCATGTCAAGATCGTCGGCGATTGCCTCAGCAATTTCAACGTCAATTCCAACAATTTCCTTGTCTTCATAAAACTCATAAGGAGGGAATTGAGCATTTGTTGCCATAACTAAAGTTTCCTCTTCTTCGCTTCCGCAGGCTGTAAAAATACCAAGCATTGAAATTGCCATAAGACCTGCAACTAATTTTTTAATCTTCATAAAAAACTTCCTTTCATCATATGATGTTTTTATATATTCTTTATCATTTGGACGTGCGGACAAAATTCATCATAATATACATCTCCCCACGAAGTGTAACCACAAGATTCGTAAAAGCCTTGAACTCTGCATTGTGCCGAAAGTGTAACTTTCTCACCGCCGAGACGTTTAATTTCAGCTTCCATTTGCTTTAGTATTTCTCTGCCGCATCCGGATTTACGAAACTTTTTTATAGTTGCAATTCGTCCGATATGAAACAATACCGCATCGTTTTCGTCCCTGTACAGTCTACCTGTTGCTGCTGGAACTCCGTTGTAAAATAAAAGACAATGAATAGATTCTTTATCCAATGAATCAAATTCATTAACGAAGCCTTGTTCTTCCACAAAAACTTCTGTGCGAATTTTGGAGATGTCCGCATTCAATTCAGTAAAGAACTGCACATACACTTATTTTTCACCTCAGAAAAAGAATAACAGAGAAATTATACCATAAATTTTGTATGGTGTAAAGTATTTTATGTTTAAAACAGTTATCGGTTTCTCACAAAGGCAAAAAGAATGTGATAATTACGATTTTGTTCGTATTGCTGCAAATATAAACTTCGCATAGAAAATTAAAGAACCCCATTCGTCAGACAATGTAATATAACATTCTAACGGATGGGGCAGTTTGCAAAGCTTTTGCAGAGTTAAGTTGTGTTTGTTCACTTATCAATCTAAAAGAGAAAGTATTTCACTCTTAGAAATAAGGCCAACAGATTTGTTTGTAACTTTTGAGTCTTTCATAACCACTAAGGTAGGAATACTTGATATTCCGAATTCTTGAGCAAGCTCCATTTGTTCGTCTACGTTTACTTTACCTACAGTTATGTCATCTCTTTCTTTTGCGACCTCTTCAACAATAGGTGAAATCATCTGGCACGGACCGCACCACGAAGCCCAAAAATCAAGCAGCACGGTTTTATCGCTGCTATTTACTGTTTCATTAAAGTTTTCTGATGTAACATTTACAATTGACATAATTTATACCTCCTAGTCCTTTGATTTGTAATACAGTCTGCAATGGCAATAGCCTTCAAAATCAGGATCATTGATCTGATCTCTGAATTCTTTGCACATACATTTATTATCTTCAGTCACTTCAAGTTTGCAAGGACAATATCCGCCTTTGCGTTTTAAGCCTTCTTTGATCTTCTCAACAATTTTTTCATCTTCATTGTATTTAACAGGCATTAAAAGTCACCTCCAATATAGGAATTATTTCCGAATTTTAATAAGTTATTATCTATTTTTAAGTTTCAACATTACTTGACGTATGTCAACGCCGAAAAATCTTAAAGGTTCAAAAGAAAGAAGCCGTGAAATTATTCTATCGTCATATTTCTCGTTAAGTTCTGAAAGCGACATATTTGTAGAAATAATCATAGGTTTTTCAAGATTAATTCTATTATTTATTATGTTGTAAAGAGCCGACTGAAATACAGATGAGGAGAACTCACTTCCGAGATCGTCCAAAATTACAAGATCTGCATCTGTCAAAACCTCAACAGTATTTCCTTGCTCTCTTCCAAATTGTTCGTTTTGTATTTTAGTCAAAAAGTTTTGAACAGAATCAAACGCCACATTTTTCCCGTTAAGCATAAGTTTTTTTGCAATACATGAAGAAAGAAACGTCTTGCCGAGTCCGGTTTTTCCAAGCATAAAAAGGCTTGGTGAATCGTTTGAAAAATTATCAGTATATTGTACGCAGTAATTCTTTAAAACTCTCATTTTATCCTGCGGATTTATTCCGTTTGAATCAACTGTGTTAGGATAGTATTCCAGCCTGAAATCGGAAAAGTCAGAAAGCTTTATATGACAGTTTTTAGATACCTCAAGAATCTGATACTTGTTTATAAGACGGTTAAAGCAATCACATCTTATCCCCGAAACAAAACCCGTATCTTTGCATCTTTCGCAAGTGTACTTTGGCTTTAAATAATCAGAAGGGTATCCAAAATTAATGAGCATCATTTCAATCTTTCGTTGGTTGGAAAGATTTTCGTTTTTTATTCTGTCGATTATTTCACTTATATTTCCGCTATGTGTACAAATGGCTTTTGAAAGCTCAAGACTTGTGTTTAAAATGTTATTTTCAAGCCGTGAAATCTCCGGGAACTTAGCCTCGATTTCAATTCGTCTTATATTAAGCTGTTCATCAGCTATCGCACGGCGCTTGTCAAGCTCCGCTTTTGCAGCTTTATAAGCAGTAGATGCCTCCATTTATTATTCCTCCTTCTTATCACTTAAAAAGTTGATAGAATATTTTTCAAAATCTCCTAAGTTGTACGACTTATCTCTTGAATTGTTGCCGGCTTTTACAAGCTTTGCCTTTTCAATATCATTAGACGTTTTAATTCCTTCTTTTTCCCAATTTAAAAGGATTTTGTTCATATAAGGAAAACTTAGCTTTCCTGTGTTGTCAAGAGTTAAATCGTAGGCTGCTTTTATAAGCTCTTCATTAATACCTTTTTTTTGCCACGACTCAATTATCGCCGTTTGTTTTGAAGAAAGATTTGAATGAATGCCAAAAAGGGATTTGATTTTTCCTTCGTACTTTCGCAATTTTGCCATTTTTTTAATCTCTTTTTCAACGCTCTTATAATCAGAAAGTCCGTTTTCAAAAAGCGATTTTGCAACAGTTTCAACGTACTTTATACTGCTTTTTTCAATGCTGACGCAGTATTCAACCAAAATTATAATAGACTGAGCTGAAAAGCCGTAATACTCGTATAAATTTATGTAACCGCATCGCTCGGAAAACTTAAGCACTCTGCCGAGCGTTAATTCAAGCTGATCAAAAAGGATTTTAATATCTGTATTTGAATTTACAATTTCAGCAATTTCCTTGCTGTCATATTTTGCAGGTGTTGAATTTTCAAGCGAGCCTTTAAATGGATTGACTTCTTCGGAAGAGGCAAGTGTGAAATCGCTTTGCTGTTGGTTTATGGTAACAATTTTTGTATTGTTCCAATATAAAACAGCATTGTCTGCGGTTTCTTCGTTTACACCGGTTGCTTTTGTAATGTCTGCAGTTGAGATAAGGGGAGTTTCAGAACTTAAAATAAAAAGTAAAACTTTAAAATATTCTCCCGAAGCTTTTTTTATATGTTCATCAATTGCTTTACAGGGAACTGAGAAAAATCTCCCCCATTTGGCAATATCAATGTTGTACTTCATAGGTTTAGTGCCTTTCTGTTACTAATAAATACGTATGCGTATTTTTTAAAATTATTTCTTACGCATATTATAACATGATTTTATTGTGCGAAACCGCAAATTAATGTTTCAATGTTTTGAAAGGTCGGCGGAAGCCGAATCGTGCGAATGCACGATAAATCAGCGCAAGCTGATTTCATTTAAGGTTATTATAACACAAGTTTTTCATAAATGCAATTTAATAAAAAGAAATGTGTTTAATGTTATATGTTTGCAATTGAGCGATTTAATTTGTACACTCTCACTTGAAATTGTCAAGCCATTGTGATATAATATTTTTTAATTACACAATATTTATAATATACAAATCAATATTAAGGAGAAATAATGTGGATTTAAAACCAATAACAGGTCCATATGAGAGCTTTGATCTTGTTTTACTAAAAGATTTAATAACGCAAAAATACAACGGACGTGCTCCGCTTTGTTATCTTCATTCGTACGGTTGCCAGCAAAACGTATCGGATGGTGAAATAATAAAGGGCGAGCTTAAAAAAGCCGGCTTTTCTTTTTGCGACGATGAAGAATCTGCTGATTTGATTGTTTTAAACACCTGTGCAGTAAGAGAAAATGCACACGAGAGAGTTTACGGAAAGCTTGGCGAATTAAAACATCTTAAAGAAAAAAACAAAAATCTTGTGATATGTGTTTGCGGTTGTATGGTACAGCAAGAACACGTTGCTAACAAAATTAAGAATACATATCCTCATGTATCTTTGGTCTTCGGAACATTTGCTTTGCCGTCGCTTCATCAAATGATTTATGAAGTTTTGTTGTTTGGCAAACGGGTTTTCAATATTGAGAAAGATAATGATAAACAAATTAATGAAGATGTCTCACAGATCAGAGGAAGCAAATTTAAAGCGTATGTTTCGGTTATGTATGGATGCAACAATTTTTGCACATACTGTATAGTGCCTTATGTCAGAGGACGTGAACGAAGCCGAAAGCCGAGTGATGTTATTAATGAGATTAAGCGGCTTGTGTCGGAGGGATACAAAGAGATCACACTTTTAGGGCAGAATGTAAATTCCTATGAGTATGGTTTTCCCAGGCTGTTAAGGGACATAAATGATATTGAAGGCGATTTTTGGATAAGGTTTATGTCATCTCACCCTAAGGATGCATCAAAAGAGCTTATTGACGCTATTGTTGACTGTGAAAAGGTATGTACTCATCTTCATCTTCCCGTTCAAAGCGGAAACGATGAAATTTTAAAAAGAATGAACAGACGCTACAATACCGAAAAATATATGGAAATTGTCAATTACTCAAGACAAAGAGTTCCTGACTTTTCTTTCTCAACGGATATTATCGTTGGTTTTCCGGGGGAGAGTTATGAACAGTTTTGCGATACAAAGACTTTTATTAAAGAGGTTAAGTTTGACAATATATTTTCTTTTGTTTATTCAAAGCGTGAGGGAACGGCTGCGGCTGAGTTTGAGGATAATATTTCCTCTAAGCAAAAAGGTCTGTGGCTGAGAGAACTGCTTGATGAACAGCGTGAGGTCACTCAAAGCTGGCTTAATAGATTTGTCGGAAAAACTCTTCGTGTTTTAATTGAAGAGAAAAGCAAAAAAGACGGATTTTTATTAGGCCACAGCTATGAAAATATAATAGTCGAGTTTGAGGGGAATGAAGCTCTTATCGGGAGCTTTTGTGATGTGAATATCACCGACTCAATGAACTGGGCGCTAAAAGGCAAGTTGATAAAATAATTTTATATAAAGGAGATTTTAATTATGTCAGTAGTTGAAAAAGCAAGAGAGTTAGGAAAAGCATTACAGGAAAGCGCAGAGTATAAAGCATATATTGAGGCTAAGCGTGTAAATGATACGGATGTAGATTTACAAAATATGATAGGTGAATTCAATATGCTTAGAATGCAGCTTAATCAGGAAATGTCAAAGGAAGAAAAAAATTCTGATGAGATGAAAAGACTTGACTCTGAAATCAAAGAGCTTTACGGAAAAATCATGGCAAACAAGAGCATGGCTGAATACAGTGCAGCAACTGAAAAAATGGAAAAGATTATGAATAGTGTAAATTATATTATTTCACAGGCTGCAAACGGAGAAGATCCTATGACTTGTCCCGAAACTGCTCCAAGCTGTACAGGAAGCTGTTCTACCTGCGGAGGCTGCCACTAATTCGAGAAAATCTGTTGAAAAGGAGTGAGTTATAAATGCTTAGACTCAGCGACATCGATCTAAACGTACTTTCACCGATGATGAAACAGTATGTTGACATTAAAACTAAATATCAAAGACATATCTTATTTTTCAGACTCGGAGATTTCTACGAGATGTTTTTTGAGGACGCAATTTTAGCGTCTAAAGAGCTTGAACTCACTCTTACAGGACGTGACTGTGGATTGTCGGAAAGAGCGCCGATGTGCGGTGTTCCGTATCATGCCTGCGACATATATCTTAAAAAGCTTATAGAAAAAGGATATATGGTGGCAATTTGTGAGCAAACCGAAGATCCGGCAGCTGCAAAGGGAATTGTAAAGAGGGATGTTATAAGGGTTGTAACTCCGGGTACACTCACGGAAACCAGTATGCTTGATGAGAGCAACAACAATTACCTTTGCTGTTTGTACGCAAAAAAGAAAGAGTTTTCACTTTGTTTTGCGGATATTTCAACGGGATCGGTGCATTTGTTTAACTTTAAAGGTCAAAACGCAAAGATGGACATTATAAATGAGCTTTCACGATTTTCACCGTCCGAGATTATTACAAATTGTCACGAAAAAGGCTTAGGTGAAATTTTAGTTTTTATTAACGACAAGCTTCATTCATCCTTACAAGTCTTTTCGGAAGATGAATTTTCGCCTGATAAATACAAAAAAAGTGTTCTTGCTCAGTTCTGCTGTGAGTCATTTGATGCAATTGGAATTAAAGAATCTGAAATCGAAGCAAATGCCGTTTGCGGAATTTTCGGATATATTGAAGACACACAAAAAGCTGCAATCGGAAGATTCTCTGAAATAATTCGTCATGATGAAGAGCCGTTAATGAAAATCGGCTATACTGCAAGACGAAATCTTGAACTTACCGAAACGCTTAGAAATAAAGAGAAAAAAGGCTCTTTACTATGGGTGCTTGATTATACAAAAACATCAATGGGAAGGCGAATGTTGAAAGCCTCGATCGAACAGCCTTTAGTCAGTCCTGTAAAAATAATGTCAAGACTTGATGCCGTTGAATCATTAATTTCTGATTCGTTTGTCTTGGAGAGCTTAAAAGAAGAGCTTAACGGGGTTTATGATATTGAGCGGCTTATGACAAAAGTAATCTATAAAAACGCAACTCCGAGAGATGTTAAGGCGCTTTCACAGTCGGTTTTGTCACTTCCGAAAATTAAGACGCTGTTAGAAAGCTTTGATTGTTCTCTTCTGAAGGAGCAAAACGAAAATATTTATCCGTGCGAGGAAATATCAACGCTTGTAGAAAATGCTATTGTCGATGAACCTCCCGTCAATGTGAAAGACGGAGGCGTGATAAAAGAGGGATTTAACGAAGAACTCGATACTCTTAGAAATGTCATAACAAACGGACGAGGTATTCTTGATTCTATTGCAGAAAAAGAACGTGACAGAACAGGAATTAAAAAGCTCAAAGTCGGCTATAACAGAGTTTTCGGGTATTACATTGAAGTGACAAAATCCTTTATCGATCAAGTGCCTGATTATTACATAAGAAAACAAACCTTGGCAAATTGTGAAAGATACATAACGCAGGAGCTTAAAGATACGGAAAATATGATTCTTGGTGCAAGTGATAAGGTAATTAAACTTGAGCAGGACATCTTCTCTGAGGTAATTTCATATATATCCACATACCTTGAAAAGGTTCAAAAATCTGCAAATGCAGTAGCTTATATAGATGTGCTGTGTTCGTTTGCGTCTGCGGCAATAAACAACAATTATGTTAAACCTGATATTTCCGTAGACGGAATAATTAATATAAAAAACGGACGTCATCCTGTTGTTGAGCTTATGCAAAAGGACGAGGTATTTGTGCCTAACGACGCATATCTTGATTTGACAGACAACCGTATGTCGATTATAACAGGTCCTAATATGAGCGGAAAAAGCACATATATGCGGCAGGTAGCTCTTATTACTCTTATGGCTCAAATCGGCTGCTATGTACCGTGTGATTATGCTAAAATTTCCGTAGTGGATCAGATATTTACCCGTGTCGGTGCATCTGATGATCTTACAAGTGGTCAGTCGACATTCATGGTTGAAATGAGCGAGGTTGCAGAGATTGTAAAGCTTGCAACTAAAAACAGTCTTGTTATTTTAGATGAGGTAGGCAGGGGAACATCTACTTATGATGGCTTGTCTATTGCAAGGTCGGTTGCCGAATACATTGCCGGTAATTCAAGGCTTGGATGTAAGACATTATTTGCAACTCATTATCATGAGCTAATAGAGCTTGAGGGTAAGGTACCGGGAGTTCAAAATTTGAGTGTTGCAGTTAAGCAGGTCGGTAAAAGCATTAAATTTTTGAGAAAAATAGTACATGGCGGAGCTGACGAAAGCTACGGAATAGAAGTTGCAAAGCTTGCAGGACTTCCAGCTGCCATTTTAAATCGTGCGGACGAGCTTTTAGCTCAATTTGAAAGTGAAGCAAAGCCACACGGTAATGTCGCAGCAACAGATCAGTTAAGCTTTGGAATGATAAATGAAAACAAAGCGACTGAAATACTTAAACGTACAAATATAGATGAGATAACGGATGAGGAACTTCGTCCGTTCTTAAAAAATTTATTACAGTATATTAAATCATAAAAAGGATAGAATCCACTATTAAAACAGATTGGAGGTAACATGGCAAAAATAAAAGTTTTGTCAAAAGAGGTTTCTGAGCTTATAGCTGCCGGAGAGGTTATAGACCGTCCGTCGTCTGTAATAAAAGAGCTTTTGGAAAACTCAATTGATTCAGGTGCTACAAATATTACCGTTGAGATCAAAAACGGAGGCAGAACATATATGCGTGTTACCGACAATGGATGCGGTATATCGTATGAGGACTTGCCGACCGCCTTTGTTCGTCATGCAACAAGTAAAATTGACGTAAAAGAAGACCTTGATAAGATTTGTTCTTTAGGATTCAGAGGCGAGGCTTTAGCGTCTGTCTGTGCCGTATCAAAAGTTTCAATTTTGACAAAACAGCCTGCTGACGATTTGGGTTCTCACATTGAAAATGAAGGCTCGGAAATTGTTTTACTTGAAAAATCAGGCTGCCCGGATGGAACTACTATTATTGTAAGAGATCTGTTTTACAATGTACCCGCGCGTCTGAAATTTTTAAAAAAGGACGTTACCGAGTCGAATGCAATAGCTGCAATAGTCAATAAAATTGCGTTGTCAAATCCCGGCATTTCATTTAAGTTTATAAAAGATAACAAGCAGGATCTTATAACCGCAGGAGACGGCAAACTGTTTTCTGCTGTTTATTCTGTTTTTGGAAAGGACTTTTCAAGTTCTTTGCTGAAAACAGATTATACATATAATGGAGTTAAAGTATCGGGATATATTGTAAAACCTCTTATGGCAAAAAGTAAAAGGACGTTTCAAAACTTTTTTGTTAACGGAAGATATGTAAAATCTGTTACTTGTATGGTATCGCTTGAAGAAGCATATAAGAATCAAATCATGACAGGAAAATTTCCTGCGTGTGTTTTGATGATTGATATAGATCCATCGCTTGTAGATGTCAATGTTCATCCGTCAAAGATAGAAGTAAAGTTTTCTGATGAAAAGCTCATTTATGACGCTGTTTATTTTGCAATTAAAAACACACTCATGAACGAAAAAAATCCAAGTGAAATTACTCATGAGAATATAAAACATTACAGTGAATCACAGCTATACGGCTTTAAGTCCAGCGAGGGAGTACAGCTGTCGCTTGGTACAGAAAAGGCTCCTAAAAACAGTGCCAAACAAAAATTCGAGTTTTCCAGAGAAAAATCACAGCCTAAAGATAATTTCTTTAAAAATGTATCTGTCAAAGAAACTATTCGTGAATTTGATGGAGCTCCAAGTGTTTTACGGTCGGAGAAAAATGAATACAAAATAAATTATTTGAAAGAAGAATCTATTCAAGATACTTCTAAGCAAGTTGAAAAGGAAATCTCTGCTTCAGAAAATAAGTTTAAATATATAAGTGACCAAAGCTTTAAAAAGATTGATAAAAAAGCTGATGAACCTCAAAAAGTCGAGCAAAACAATGAGGTTTACACAAAGGTTTTGGGTGAAATTTTTGATACGTTTATAGTGTGTCAGAGAAAAGATGATATGTATCTTGTTGATAAGCACGCAGCACACGAGAGAATGAATTTTGAAAAGATCAAAGAAAGCTTAAATGGACTTGACTGTCAAATGCTGATTAGCCCTATTGATATACTTTTGAGTTACGATGAATATGATGCAATTATACAAAATATTGATAACGCAAAGAATCTCGGCTTTATATTGGAGGACGAGAAAGCACCTTTTGTAAGAATTTTGGGACTTCCGATTATAATTAATGCGGAGGATGCTGAAGAAGCGGTAGGGGAGCTTGCAAAAAATTATTTAAACAATAAGAATAACCCTCAGCTTGACGTCTTGGATGAGCTTTGTCATTCAATCGCATGTAAAGCTTCAGTAAAAGGAAATATTCCGTCAAAGCTTAAAGAGCTTCAGGCTTTGTGCGACAAAGTGTTTGATGAAAAGCTTCCGAAATACTGTCCCCATGGCCGACCGATTTTTATTAAGTTTTCAAAAAGAGAGATAGAAAAGCTTTTTAAGCGTATTATGTAAAGGTGATTTATGGATAAAATACCTGTAATTGTTGTTGTAGGGCCTACTGCATCGGGCAAAACCGCACTGGCTATAGAGCTTGCAAAGGCTTATGACGGCGAAATTGTATCTGCCGATTCAATGCAAATATACAAGGGCATGGATATTGCCACAGCAAAGCCCAGTAAAAAAGAGCTTTTAACAGTTCCTCATCATCTGATCGGCTTTGTTTCTCCAAGCAAGCGTTTCAGCGTAGCTGAATATGTAGAAGCCGCAAAGAGAGTAATTTTTGATATTCACAATAGAGGTAAACTTCCGATTGTATGCGGCGGAACAGGTTTGTATATTAATTCTTTAATGGATAATATTAAATTTGATGATACCGGTGAGAATTTTGAATTTCGGGAAAAGTTTTCTAAAATTGCAAAAGAAAAGGGAAACCACTATCTTTGGGAAATGCTTAAAAATGTTGATGAACAAGCAGCAGAAAAAATACATGAAAACAATGTAACAAGGATTATAAGAGCTTTGGAGGTACATGAAATAAGCGGAAAGACAATCTCCGAAGCAAAAGAAATGAGCCGGGTTGAGCCATCGCCGTTCAAGCCGTATTTTATAGGACTTAACTTTTCTGACAGACAGATGCTTTATAACCGCATTAATGAGCGTGTGGATAAAATGGTAGAAAGCGGTTTGATTGATGAAGCAAGAAAAGCCTATTCCGAAGATTGCTTGATGAAAACTGCTCACCAGGCAATAGGCTATAAAGAGCTTGTACCGTATTTTAAAGGTATAGCAAGCTTGGAAAGCTGTATCGACAAGATCAAGCAGGAAACAAGACGGTATGCAAAACGTCAGCTTACTTGGTTTAGACGAGATACACGAATTAATTGGATAAATTGTGATGAATTTGGAGATATTAAAAAAATTTCTGAAAAAATCCAAAAAGATATAGCCAAATCAGTTTTTTTATGATACAATATAGTGTGAACAAAAATCAATTAGACAGATAAGTGAAAGGGTGAACAAAATGAATAAAATTATGAACCTACAGGATATTTTTCTTAATCAGGCAAGAAAAGAAAAAGTTCCGGTTACAGTTTTTCTTGTAAATGGATTTCAGTTTAAAGGTTTGGTCAAGGGATTTGACAGCTATGTTGTTATAATGGACTGCGATGGAAAGCAAAATGTGGTGTACAAGCATGCAATATCTACCATTGCACCGTCAAAAACCATAAATGTGCTTGATTCCGGTGATAATCAGTAAATAGGAGATAAATAATACAATGAACTCAATAACCGTTAAAGTAATGGGTATAGTTCTCTCTGTATTCGTTTTATTGATGGTAGGAAGTCAGTTTGCTTCTTCTTTAAGCAATCCGGGCGAAACCGAAGAAGCGGTTTTGTATACAGTTGATGAAAACGCTTCGTTCAAAGGTATGTTTGTTCGTGATGAGAAGGTACTTGAATACAGCGGAAATGGTATTTTGCAATTTAACTGCGTAGACGCATCAAAGCTTTCTCCAAACTCGGTTATAGCTTATGTATATGATGATGAAAAACAAATATACTACAAAGATCAGATTGAAAAGTTATCTGCTTTGAAAGAAGACTACGAAAAAGCTCAAAATCCCGGTACAACCAACGGAATTCAAACGGAAGCTTTGCGTAGTAAGATTTCACAGCAGTATATGTCATTTATTGAAAACTGTGATAGTGGTAAATATGAAAATGTTTATTCATCCAGAAAAGAACTTGCTTATCTGCTTAATGTAAACAACATTGTAACAAGAACTGATGCTGACTTTTCTAATCAAATAACGCAGCTTGAAAGTGATATACAAAAATATCAAAGTCTTATTGTTGAACCGAAAGATACCGTAACTTCTGATAGTTCAGGTTATTTTGCATCTAAGCTTGACGGCTATGAAGGTTTAATTACGATTTCTGATATTGATAATTTGACTGAAGAGAGAATTGACACGCTTTTTAATTCTGAACCAAAAACGAATGAAAATGCAATCGGCAAAATTATTAGCGATTATGAAACAAAGTTTATCGGAGTCGTTGATAAATCAAATAAATTTGTTGAACTTAGTCTTTTGGACGGTAATTATTTGAGTGTAAGATTCAGCTCATCTGATAATGTGTATAAAATGAATATAGATACAATAAGACCGATAAATGAACAAGCTGATAAATATCTGATTGTTATGGACTGTACGAGGCTTGATGATATTGTCTTACAAAACAGATTTGAAAATGCAGAATTAATTTTCAACGAATATACAGGCATTAAAGTTCCAAGAAAAGCAATTTGCTTTAAAGACGGAGAAAAGGGAGTTTACACTCTTTTAGGACAGGAAATCACATTTAAAAAAATTGATGTGATATATGAGGAAGATGACTTTGCACTTGCACAAGTATCTGATCAGAGCGACTATCTTCATGTTTACGATCAGATGCTTGTTGAGAGGGTTGAGAAAAAAAGTGGTTAA
>CABUAH010000010.1 GCA_902489475.1 uncultured Oscillospiraceae bacterium
ACTTGCTTTTAAATAATATATATGGTATTATATCTTATGAAAATATGCTCTTGTGCTTATGCGGCATAGCGGCAGATTTGATATGATATGCGGATAATTATTTTATCCATTAAGAAAAAGATTTATTAAATTACATCCGAAAACAGATAAAGGAGGGTTTTATAATGTGTGGAATAGTAGGATATGTAGGACAACAAAAATGTACAAAAATATTGCTTGACTCTTTGTCAAAGCTGGAATACAGAGGTTATGATTCTGCGGGAATCGCAGTTTTTGACAACGGAAATATAAAAACGAGTAAAACTAAGGGACGCCTTGATGATTTAAGGAAAAAAATCAGCAGTGAGGGAGAGATTGACGGAGCTTGCGGAATCGGGCATACTAGATGGGCTACTCACGGTGAACCGAGCGATATAAACTCGCATCCTCACGGTAATGCAAGGGTAACTATCGTTCACAACGGAATTATTGAGAATTACAAAAAAATAAAAGATTTTTTAGAGACAAAAGGGTATGTCTTTGAGAGCCAAACGGATACGGAAACGGTTGCAAAACTTTTGGATTTTTATTATAAAGGCAACAATCCTATTGAGAGTATAAAGAGCGTTATAAATGACATTGAGGGTTCTTATGCTCTCGGAATATTGTTCAAGGATTATCCCGATACTATATATGCTGCGAGAAAGGATTCTCCGCTTATCGTAGGAAAAGGAAAGAACGAATCGTTTATAGCATCAGATGTTCCGGCAATTTTAAAGTATACAAAGGATTACTATCTTTTGGAAGAAAATGAAATTGCTGTTTTGAATGCTGATGAGATCAAATTTTTAAACAAATATGGCGATGAAATCCAAAAGGAGCTTATAACGGCTGACTTTGACGAAGAATCTGCCGTTAAGGGCGGATACGAGCATTTTATGCTAAAGGAAATTCATGAACAGCCTACCTCTGTAAAGATGACGATAACTCCGAGAATTTCAAACGGTATGCCGGATTTTTCAGAATGCGGTTTAACTGAAGAAATGCTTAAAGATTATAAGCGTATATTTGTCGTTGCCTGCGGAACTGCAATGCACGCAGGATTGGTTGGAAAATACGTTATCGAAAGGCTTGCAAGAGTTCCGGTAACGGTTGATGTTGCTTCGGAATTCAGATATAGAAATCCTATTCTAGATAAGAACGATCTTGTTATTTTAGTTTCACAGTCGGGTGAAACTGCTGATACAAGAGCTGCACTCAGGCTTGCAAAAAATGTCGGTGCGACAACTATGAGTATTGTAAACGTAAAGGGCTCTTCAATAGCAAGAGAGTCGGATATTGTTGTGTATACTCATGCAGGACCTGAAATTTCTGTTGCATCTACTAAAGCCTATATGGTCCAGATTGCTGTGTTTTATCTTCTAGCTTTTGAAATGGCTCATGCAAACAAAACGATTACTACCGAGGAATGCAAGCGGCTTGTTTCGGTTATGCAAAGAATTCCTGATATGATCGAAGAGGTTTTAAAGCTTTCGGATACCTGTTCTTATATTGCTTCAAAGCTCGTGAATTCGGAAAATCTTCTTTATATTGGACGGGGACTGGATTATGCGCTGTCTATGGAGGGCTCTTTGAAGCTTAAGGAGATTTCATACATTCACTCTGAGGCATACGCTGCGGGAGAGCTTAAGCACGGAACTATTTCTCTTGTTACGGACGATATGCCGGTAATTGCAGTTGCAACGCAAAGAGAGCTTTTTGATAAAACGGTAAGCAACATAAAAGAGGTAAAAGCAAGAGGAGCTAAGGTCGTGCTTGTAACGCATAAGTGCATGACCGTTGACGAGGAAGCAGCCGATTACATTGTAAAGCTTCCGACAATAGACGATATGCTTATGCCGATGCTGGGAGTTGTTCCGCTTCAGCTTATTGCGTATTACACCTCAGTTTTAAGAGGAAACGACGTTGATAAGCCGAGAAACTTGGCTAAAAGCGTTACTGTGGAATAAATATTTAATTCGTAATTCATAATGCGTAATTGCAATTGACAATTGACAATTGATAATGGACAATGGTTAATTCAGAATGCGGAATTCGGAATTCGGAATTAATGTATGTAAAAGGCGACATTTGATTAACGGAGAGTGACATGAAAGCAGGTAGGGAAAGTTCCTCTGGTTTTGGTGGGTTTTATTATCCTTCCCCTCTTCTTAGATTGTCCCTTTACAAGAAGCTTAATTAATGCGTAATTGCAATTGACCATTGACGATGGGAAATGGATAATTTATTCGACACAAATTGACAAAAAAGCACCCTTGTGCTATTATAATCACAAGGGTGTCTGCTTAACGGTAGGCGGTTTCTCCTCGTACGAGGAGGTGATAGCTATGGTTACATACACGGAGCTATTTGCATTCGTATCAGTAATTATGAACGTTATCACTCTAGTTTGTTTTATATTTTATAATAACAAGTAGAATTTTTTATTTTTAAACAAATAAAAAATAACCGCCTAAACTTTTCCCACAGTTGACGGTTATTTTTACCACAACAAAGGAGAAACCGCTTATCGCAGACTCCCTTTTCACTTATATTATAGCATATATTTGGCTTTTGTCAACACCCGAAAATAATTGACAATTGACAATGGATAATGTTTAATTCGGAATGAGAAATTAGGAATTCGGAATTAATGTATGTAAAAGACTACCTTTGATTAACGGAGAGTGACATGAAAGCAGGTAGGGGAAGTTCCTCTGGTTTTGGTGGGTTTTATTCTTTCCATTCGCCATAAGGTTGTCCCTTTGCCGGAGTCAAAAGATATAGAATCAAGATAATTTTGAAATATACTTTTTGTGACATAGTGAAATATGATTTTTGGGGCGGATTTTTATCCGCCCGTATTTTATCAGGGAGTTAAAGTAAATGAAATATTCAGTTTGCATTTTTGATTTTGATTTGACGTTGGCAGACTCACGTCCCGGGATTTTAGATTGCTTTAAACACGCAATAAATACGCACGGGTTGACTCCGCCGGACGACTATACAATTGAAAAAACAATAGGACTTACAATAGAAGATGCTTTTGAAAGCTTTTTCGGAGATAAGGACAATGAGCTTATCACAAAGCTTTCAAATACCTACAGAAAAAGAGCGGACAAGGTTATGACGCCGATGACTTCGTTTTTTGACGATGCAATAGGCGTTTTACAGCTGTTGAAAAATGCAGGAGTGAAGTTGGGAATAGTATCAACTAAAAAGGCTTACAGAATAAGGGAAGCGTTTGAGAAAGAAAACAACTTATCCGTTATTGATAAAATAACAGGCATTGAGGATGTAAGCACTTGCAAACCGAGTCCGGAGGGACTTTTGAAAACAATAGAGTATTTCTCAGTAGAAAAATCCAAGGTGCTTTATATTGGTGACAGCTATATAGATGCTCAGACTGCTCAAAATGCAGGTGTGGATTTTTGCGGAGTTCTTACAGGAACAACAAAGCGGGAAGAGTTTGAAAACTACCCGAATGTTGCTGTTTGTCGAAGCTTGACAGAAATGCTTAAAACAGTATTCTAATTGTTTATTAGTTGTAAATTTTATGTTAAGGCAGTGTTAACAAACATTGCCTTTTATTATAGTATGTGGTAAAATATTCTTTGTAGCAGCATTGCTATGATATTTTGAAAAAGGCGGAAAATTAAAACGCTGTTTGGAAAAGAGGAAACATATGCTTAAAAGCATGACAGGCTTCGGAAGAATGCAGGAAGTTATAAATAACAGGGATATTTTAGTTGAGATTAAAGCTGTGAATCACCGTTACTATGAATTTAATTCCCGTGTGCCGAGAACATACGGATATTTAGACGAAAAGCTTAAAGGCTTTTTAAACGGAAAGGTTTCAAGAGGAAAGGTTGAGGTAAGCGTTTCGATTTTCAATCAGGAAGGTTCGGACGCAGCAATTGAAATAAACCGTTCTATTGCTGACGGTTATGTAACGGCTCTTAGGGGCATAAGCGAGGACTTAAATCTTAAAGACGATTTATCGCTTACGTCGGTCATGCGGCTTCCCGATATTTTTAACGTCGTAAAAACAACAGAAGATGAAGAGGTTATTTGGCAGGATGTTAAAGCGGTTGCTTCAAAGGCACTTGATAAGTTTATCGGGATGCGTGAAACTGAAGGGCAGAAAATGTATGATGATATAGCATCACGACTTGACTATATTGAGAACGTGGTGGGAGAGATTGAAAAGCGTTCCCCTGAGGTTACAGAGCTTTACAGAGAAAAGCTTTACGCAAAAATCAAAGAAATTGTCGATGAAAGAAATATTGACGATGCAAGGATTTTGACAGAAGCTGCGATATTTTCCGAGAAGACAGCGGTTGATGAAGAAACTGTAAGGCTTAGAAGTCATATCGCACAGTACAGATCGCTTTTAAAAGCCGATGAGCCGGTAGGCCGAAAGCTTGACTTTTTGACTCAGGAATTAAACCGTGAGGTTAATACCATAGGATCAAAAGGACAGGATCTTGAGATTACAAAAATGGTTGTTGATTTAAAAAGCGAGATTGAAAAAATAAGAGAACAAATTCAAAATATAGAATAATCGGAGGACGGATATGAAGCTTTTAAATGTCGGAAGCGGAAATGTTGTTGCAGCGGACAGAGTTATTGCAATGATCGCTCCTGATTCTGCACCGATAAAGAGAATAATAAGCGAGGCGAAGGATAAGGGAACGCTTATTGACGCTACATACGGAAGAAAAACAAGAACTGTAATAGTTATGGATTCCGACCATGTTGTACTTTCGGGAATAGAAACATCAACTCTTGCAAACAGAACGGAGGACAACAAATGAGCAAAGGAACCTTATATATAGTCACTGCACCGTCCGGCTGCGGAAAGGGAACGATTTTAGCCGATGCAATTGAAAAACATGGATTTAATTTTTCGGTTTCGGCAACAACAAGACAGCCGAGAGAGGGCGAACAAGAGGGCGTAAACTATTTTTTCAAAACTCATGAGGAGTTTGAGAAAATGATTGAAGAGGACGCATTCTTGGAGTATGCGGAATTTTGCGACAACTATTATGGAACCCCTAGGGAATATGTCGAAAGTATGCTTAAAGAAGGTAAGGATGTAGTACTTGAAATTGAGGTCCAAGGAGCTATGAATGTTATGAAAAATATGCCGGAAGCAATTTCGATATTTATTCTGCCGCCAAGCATCAAGGAGCTTAAACGAAGACTTTTAAAGAGAGCAACCGAGGATATTGAGGTTGTAAATCAAAGAACCTTGCAGGCTAGGACAGAAGTTCCGTATGCAAAATACTTTGATTATGTGATAGTAAATGATGACTTAGATGACGCTGTAAGAGATTTTGACGCCTGTGTTACGGCAGCAAAATTTTCTAATAAGAGTCATAAAAATGAAATAGAAAATAAAATTTTGGAGGTTTTAGAAAATGAGTAGACCGGTATCGGCATCACAGATTTTAAAAAATGACGAGAGCTATTATTCTTTGGTTTTGGCAATCGCAAAAAGAGCAAGAGAAATTGCAGATAAGGCTGTAGATGATAAAGTGGTTTTGGAAGAAAAGCCTGTTAAAACGGCTATTGATGAGTTTGTTGAAGGCGATTACAGAATTATTGAAGATCCTAGCTTAAAGGATTAAAACTTTAGGGGCGAGAATATGCAAACGAGATTTACTGTAGCAAAAATAGCGCTTTCTAATACAGCTCTAAGCTTTGATACAGAATATAGCTATAATCTGCCGCAGAGTCTTGCGTGCAAAGCTCAGCCCGGTTTAAGAGTTATTGTTCCGTTTGGAAGAGGAAATCGCAGGCGGCTCGGATTTATAACAAGGATTTACGAGTGCGACCATATGCGGGAAGAGCTTAAAAATGTGATAAGCATAGTAGATGAGCATCCGCTTGTCAACGAAGAAATGCTGAAGCTTATATTTTGGCTCAAGGAAAACACCTTTTGCACATATTTTGAAGCGTACAAAACCCTTGTTCCCATAGGCTTTGATTATAATCTTTCAACGCATTACAAAGCTGTAAATGCTTATATAGACACCGAGCTTACCGAAGAGGAGCAAAGCTTATTTAACGCTTTTATGCTTGCCGAAAATCAAAGGGAAAAAGATCTTTTGATGGAAGCTCGTGGAAATTTAAAGAAAAAAGCGGTTGTGGAAGCACTTATTGAAAAGGGTGTAATTGAAGAAGTCGATGCATTAAAAAGAAAAGTGGGCGATGGAACCGTAAGAATGGTTAAGCTTACAAGTGCTTTTTTGGATGCTGAGGTCGGCGGAAAAATAACACCCAAGCAACAGCAGGTCATAGATTTACTGGCTCAGTGTGAATCGGCATCAATTAATGAGATCTGTTATATGCTCGGAGTCACGCAGTCGATTATTAAAAGACTTATACAAAACGGAATATGCGAAACCTATGATGCGGAGGTTCTTAGAACTCCGAATTTTAAGGAAACAACCAGACAGGATCCTGAAAGCATTATCTTAAACGATGATCAGCAAAAGGTCTTTTTGGGAATTTTGGAGCTTGTAAAGAAGTCAAAGGCTTGCGGCTCGCTTTTATACGGAGTTACGGGAAGCGGTAAGACAAGCGTTTTTATAAGACTTATACATGAAGTGCTTAGATCTCAGAAAACTGCGCTTATGCTTGTTCCTGAAATCTCGTTAACACCGCAAACGGTAATGAAATTCCGTTCTCTTTTCGGTGAAACGGTTGCCGTTATACATTCAAATCTTTCGCTGGGACAGCGTGTAGATGAATTCAAACGGATAAAATCGGGAGAAGCGAGAATTGTTATCGGAACCCGCTCGGCTGTGTTTGCACCTCTTGATAACATCGGAATTATCATAATCGATGAAGAGGGCGAGCATACATATAAGTCCGAAAATTCACCCAGATATCATGCGAGAGATGTTGCGATTCAAAGATGTGGGTATCATAACGCTGTGCTTCTGCTTGCATCGGCAACTCCGTCAATTGAAAGCTATTACTATGCTAAATCAGGAAGATTTCACCTTTTTGAGCTTCCTAACAGATATAATAAAACCGCCCTGCCGAGAGTAATTACTGTTGATATGCAGAGGGAGCTTGAGGATGGAAATGATTCTCTTTTATCAAGATCGCTAAAAGAGGCGATTGAAGATAATTTAAAAAGAAATGAGCAGTCTATTTTGTTCCTCAACAGGCGGGGGTTCAATACATATGTGACCTGCCTTGATTGCAGAATGCCGGTTGAGTGTCCTAATTGTAACATTCCGCTTACATATCACAAGAAAAATAATCGGCTGATGTGCCACTATTGCGGTTATACAAGAGCAAAAGTTACCGAGTGCGATCATTGTCACAGCACTCATTTAAAGGCAACGGGAGTCGGAACTCAGCGTGTCGAGGACGAGGTTGAAAGGCTTTTTCCGAATGCGAGAGTTTTGAGAATGGACGCAGATACGACTACTTCGAGGTATTCTTATGAAAAATACTTTGATGCATTTGAAAGACACGAGTATGATATAATGCTCGGAACTCAGATGATAGCCAAGGGGATTGACTTTGAAAACGTAACGCTTGTCGGAGTTTTATCGCTTGACAGAAGTCTTTACAGCGGTGGTTTTCAAAGCTATGAAAAGACTTTTTCGCTCCTTACTCAGGTTGTCGGAAGAAGCGGAAGAGGAAGCAAAAAAGGAGTTGCGTTTATACAGACCTTTTCTCCGGAGCATTATGTAATAAATCTTGCTTCAAAGCAGGATTACAAGGAGTTTTATGCAGGTGAAATAGAGCTGAGAAGAGCGCTAACTTATCCTCCGTTTTGTGACATATGCGTTGTAGGGATTTCAAGCGAAATAAACGATGAGGCTCAAAGAAGCGCACTTGAGTTTATAAGGCTTTTAAAACAAAATATAAAAGCTCTTGATTATAAAATGCCTTTAAGGGTGCTTGGACCATCGCCATGCGTTATGACAAGGATAAACGGAAGATTCAGACATAGGATAATAATAAAATGCAAGAATAACTCTGCGTTTCGCACTCTTATGAGTAAAACGCTTATTGATGCGGCAAAGTCGAAGGTGTTTTGCAACACACGGTTATTTGCAGACATAAACGGCGATACGGGAGCTTAAATAAAGGAGATTAAAATGGCACTTAGAAAAATACTTAACAGAAGAGATGAGGCACTGTCTAAAAAATGCAGACCGGTGGAGAAGTTTGACGAAAAGCTTCACACTCTTCTTGATGATATGAAGGAAACATTATATAATGCGGACGGAGCAGGACTTGCTGCGCCTCAGGTAGGAATTTTAAGAAGAGCCTGTGTGATAGATGTTGGTGAGGGATATATAGAGCTTATAAATCCTGAAATAATCTCTCAAAGCGGAGAACAGACTGATGTTGAGGGATGTCTTTCCTGTCCGGGAGAATGGGGATATGTTACAAGAGCAATGAACGTCACCTTTAAAGCACAGGACAGAAACGGAAGCTTTTATGAGAAAAGCGTAGAGGGACTTTTTGCAAGGTGCGTTTTGCATGAATGCGATCATCTTGACGGAAAGGTTTTTACTTCTTTAGTTACAGAATGGGTAGATCCGAAGGAGCTTGAGAAAAATTGAGAATAATATATATGGGAACGCCTGACTTTGCGATTCCGACATTAAAAGCTCTGATCACTTCAAAGCATGAAGTCGCAGCGGTTTTTACTCAACCCGATAAGCCGAAGGGTAGGGGTATGAAGCTTGCAGCGCCGCCTGTTAAGGAGCTTGCGGTGGAAAATAATATTGAGGTCTTTCAGCCTGTAAGTCTTAAAAAGGATGCAGACGAATATATATCAAAAATCAGAGAAATAAATCCCGATGCAATAGTTGTTGCGGCATACGGAAAAATGCTGCCCAAAGAGGTTTTGGATATTCCTAAATACGGCTGTGTCAATGTGCATGGCTCGCTTTTGCCGAGGTATCGGGGTGCTGCACCTATTCAGCACGCAGTTTTAAACGGAGATGAAAAAACCGGAATTACTACAATGCTGATGGCTGAAGGAATGGACACAGGAGATATACTTCTTACAAGCGAAACGAATATCGGCGAAAACGAAACTGCCGAGGAGCTTTTTGACCGTCTTTCGGTTTTGGGTGCAGAGCTTTTGATTGAGACATTAAAAGAGCTTGAAAAAGAGAACATAACGCCTAAAAAGCAGGACGAGAAAAATGCAAGCTATGCATCGATGCTTACAAAGAATATGTGCGAAATTGATTTTTCAAAGTGCGCTTTTGAAGTTCATAAAAAAATATGCGGACTTTCAAGTTGGCCGTGCGCCACAACAAAGCTTTTCGGAAAGCGAATAAAAGTATACCGTTCGCAAATAGTTGATATAGATACAACGGGCGAGCAAAACGGAAGCGTGATAGATGAAAATAAATTTATTGTTGCTTGTAAGGATAAAGCTGTTAAGCTTGTTACAGTACAGCTTGAAGGCTCAAAGAAAATGAGTGCCGAGGACTTTTTAAGAGGAAGAAAAATAGACAGGGGTACGATTTTAGGTTAGAAAAGGAGAAAAATTTATGTTTTTTGGATGGTTTTATTACGACTGGACTATTTTGATTTTAATTCCGCCGATGATTTTTGCACTTATTGCACAGGCAAAGGTGAATTCTGCTTACAAAAAATATTCGCAAATCAGAAGTGCAAGAGGAATTACCGCCCATGAAGCGGCAAGACAGATTTTAGACGCAAACGGTTTGTCTTATATAAAAATAGAGCATATTTCAGGAAAGCTGACTGACCATTACGATCCAAAAGCTGAAGTGATAAGGCTTTCGGACAGCGTTGACGGAAACCAGTCGGTAGCGGCTATCGGTATTGCAGCTCACGAATGCGGTCATGCAATTCAGCACGCTGAGGGATATGCGCCGATAAAGCTTCGTTCGGCTTTGGTTCCGGTTACCAATATAGGTTCAAGGCTGTCTATGATTTTTATAATAATCGGTCTTGTTTTGGTATCGGCTCAAAGGACTGCTGAAGCAGCCGGAATGTATAATTTCGGAATGATGATCGCCGTTATCGGAATACTTCTTTTCTCACTTTCTACAATTTTTCAGCTTGTAACTCTTCCTGTGGAATTTAATGCGTCGAGCAGGGCGCTTAAAACGCTTGATGAGTTTCATATACTTGAGGACAGTGAAATTCCTCAGGCAAGAAAGGTTTTATCAGCAGCTGCTATGACATATGTTGCAGCTTTGGTATCATCGCTGGCATCTCTTTTGAGAATAGTTTTAATTGTACTCGGTTCGGGAAGGAGCCGAAGAAATTGACGCCAAGGAGATTTGTTTTAAAGCTTCTTTTAAGACTTGAAGAAAGCGGCAGCTATTCAAATATACTTCTTGACAAGGAGCTTTCAAAGCAAGATTTTACCGCACAGGAAAAGTCTTTTATAACAGCGCTTTTTTACGGAGTAACAGAGCGCAGAATAACTCTTGATTATTATATCTCAAAGTTATCAAAAGTAAGACTGAAAAAAATGGATTCGGACATTCTCACTATTTTGAGAATGGGAATTTATCAGATAATGTATATGGATTCCGTTCCCGATTCGGCTGCTGTAAATGAAAGTGTAAAGCTTGCAAAGGGAAATAAAAATCCAAGACTTTCGGGCTTTGTAAACGGAATTTTAAGGACTTTTACAAGAGAGCGTGAGAACTTTGTGCTTCCAAATGACAAAAGTACACGCTTAAGTGTTTTGTACTCTTGTCCGCAGTGGGTAGTAAACAAACTTATAAACGAATACGGCGAGGAAAACGCAACAGATTTCTTAGAAAGTTCTCTTAAGCCGAGTGAAGTTTTTTTGAGAACAAATACAACAAAAACCGATTCTAAAGGCTTAGTAAAAAAGCTATCGGATGAAAATATAAATGCAAAGATCTGTGAGTTTGATGAAAATTCTATTACAGTAAAGGGCAGTGCTTTTCATACAAAGACATATGAGGACGGACTTTTTCATGCACAGGATTATTCAAGTCAGTATGCTGTTAAAATTTTAGATCCAAAGCCGGGAGAAAGGGTGCTTGACATTTGCTCCGCACCCGGAGGGAAAGCCTTTACTGCGGCAGAGCTTATGCAGAATAACGGTGAGCTTATAGCCTGCGACTTATACGAGCAAAGGGTAGGGCTTATAAAAAGCGGAGCTAACAGATTAGGGCTTGGTATCATAGATGCTCGGGTGAATAATGCGCTTGTGTATAACGAAAGCTTCAGCGAGTTTGACAGGGTGCTTTGCGATGCCCCTTGTTCCGGACTTGGGGTTATAAAGCGAAAGCCTGAAATAAAATATAAGAAAAAAGAGGAGTTTGACGAGCTTCCCGAAATTCAGTTTGAAATTCTTGAATGTACATCACGATATGTAAAATCGGGAGGAAGGCTGGTATATTCTACGTGTACTTTAAATAAATCGGAAAACGAGGAGGTTGTTTTAAGGTTTTTAAAACAACACAAAGACTTTTCGCCTGACAGAGTGTTTAACGGGGATTTTACAAAAACTGTTTTTCCGAAATGTTTTGGCTCAGACGGATTTTTCATAAGCGTTTTAAAACGAATTGATTAGTGGTGAAAGGCATTTTATGGACTTTGAAAAAACTGATATTTTATCACTTGAGTTTGAGAAGCTCGAAAGAGAAGTAGTAGATCTTGGCGAGGCAAAGTTCAGGGCGGCACAGATATTTAGCTGGCTTCATGAAAAGCGGGTAAAAAGCTTTGACGAAATGACAAACCTTTCATCAAAGCTTCGGGACAAGCTGAGAGAGCGGTTTTATATAAATCAAATTTCCGTGTCAAAAAGGCTTGCGTCATCAAAAGATGATACTGTAAAATATCTGTATGAGCTTTCAGACAAAAACCATATCGAAACTGTTTTAATGGAATATGAGCATGGAACAAGCCTTTGCATCTCGACTCAGGTGGGATGTAAAATGGGATGTAAGTTCTGTGCGTCAACAATAGCAGGTTTCAAAAGAAATTTAACTCCGTCCGAAATGCTTTTGCAGATCTATGAAACAGAGAGACTCGAAGGAAAAAAGGTACAAAGCTTAGTGTTGATGGGAATAGGCGAGCCGCTTGACAATTTTGATAACGTCATAAGTTTTTTAAGACTTTTAAGTGATAAAAGAGGAAAGAATTTATCTTTAAGGCATGTATCCCTTTCGACCTGCGGAATTGTTCCGAGGATAAAAGAGCTGGCTGAGCTTGAACTTGGGATAACTTTATCCGTTTCGCTTCATGCCGCAAACGACTATACAAGGTCAAAGATAATGCCTGTAAATGACAAGTACCACATATCCGAGCTTATTGACGCATGCAAGGAATATTTTGCTAAAACAGGGAGGCGGATTTCCTTTGAGTATTCGGTTATTGACGGAGAAAACGACAAGTACGAAAACGCTGAGGAAATATATAAGCTTTTGGGCGGGTTTAACTGCCACATAAATATTATCCCTGTAAATAAAATTAAAGAGCGAAGCTTTACGTCAAACCGAAAAAATGCAAATACATTTAAAAAGTATCTTGAGGATTTCGGAATGAATGCAACTGTAAGGCGAACGCTCGGAAGTGACATAGATGCCGCCTGCGGACAATTAAGGCGGGAGTATGAAATATGATAAGTAAACTATGAAAGGATGGTGAAGCGATTGTTTATAACAGCTAAAAGCGACATAGGAATGATAAGAAGCGAAAATCAGGATCACTTTAAAATAAGTTTGATCGAAGATACTGCAATTGCCGTTGTTTGTGACGGAATGGGTGGTGCGCTTGCAGGCGGAGAAGCAAGCGAGGTCGCTTCAAATGTTGTGTTTGACCGTATCAATTTGAGCTTGCGGCCGGAGATGAATCAGAGAAATATACAAAATCTTTTGGTAACAGCTCTTCGCACGGCAAATACTGTGGTTTATGACAAAAGCAAGTCTGATAAACTAAAAGAGGGCATGGGTACGACTTGCGTCGCCGCAATTGCGACAAAGGATATGGCGTATATAGCGAGCGTCGGAGATAGCAGAGCATATCTTTTAGATGAAAATGGAATCGTACAGGTAACACGGGATCACACTTACGTGGAGATGCTTCAAAGTCAGGGAAAGTACGATGAAAACGATGAAGCGGTTGCCGGTATGAGCCATATCATCACAAAAGCAATAGGTACTGAGGAGGAGGTCGATCCTGATTTCTTTGAGGTGCCGTTGAAGGAAAAGTCTGTACTGCTGTTATGCTCGGACGGACTTACTAATTATTTGACTGACGAACAAATATATAACTATGTATATTTAAAACCGCTTGAATCGGCTATGAATGATATGATAAATAACTGTAACGAATCGGGCGGAAAAGACAACATAACGATTGCAATTATTGTAAACTAAAAGAACGAAAGGGAGGAAAATAAAAATGGATAACTATATCGGAAAAAGATTAGACGGAAGATATGAAATCACAGAGCTAATAGGAATGGGCGGAATGGCTGATGTCTATAAAGCTGTGGATATCATGGAGGACAGAACCGTTGCGGTAAAAATTCTTAAAAATGAGTTTTCCGAAAACGAGGAGTTTATAAGAAGATTCCGCAATGAGAGCAAGGCAATTGCAGTTTTATCGCACCCTAATATTGTAAAGATTTACGATGTTGGTTTTTCTGACGAGGTTCAGTATATCGTTATGGAATACATAAACGGTATAACACTCAAAGAATTTATTGAGCAGCAGGGTGTTTTGAGATGGAAGGATGCTTTGCATTTTACAATTCAAGTTTTGAAAGCGCTTCAGCACGCACATGACAGAGGAATTGTTCACAGGGATATAAAACCGCAGAATATCATGCTGTTTACAGACGGAACCATTAAGGTCATGGATTTCGGCATTGCAAGATTTTCCCGTCAGGACGGAAGAACCCTTTCTGATAAAACAATAGGTTCTGTGCATTACATTTCTCCTGAGCAGGCAAGGGGAGATATAACCGACGAAAAGAGCGACATATATTCTGTCGGTGTAATGCTTTATGAAATGCTTACAGGGGTAAAGCCCTTTGATGCAGAAAATCCGGTCGCAGTAGCACTTATGCATATGCAGGAAAAAGCGAAAGCTCCAAGGGATATTGTTGCTACAATACCTGAACCGCTCGAAGAAATTGTTATGCACGCAATGGAAAGAGAGCCTGAAAGACGTTATCAGTCTGCTTCGCAGATGTTAAAGGATATAGAAACCTTTAAGCATGATCCGGATGTTGTTTTCGGATACACCTCATCTGTTCAGGACGCTGAGTCTACAATATTCTTTAATCCAATTACTGCGGCTGAGGCGAACAATATATCAAAGCAGCAGTCACAGCCTGATGAAGAGGAATACTACGATGAGGACGATGAAGAGGAAGAAGAGGAAAAGAAACGATCGTATGTAATACCGATCCTCGCTGCCGTTACCGTTGCAGTTGTTATCATTGCTGCGTTTACGATATTGTTTATGGTTATGAAGTCAATGGGCGGACTTTCGGGAAGCAACGGCACGATCACAATACCTAATTTCGTTGGAATGAGCATAACAGACGCAAGATCTGAATACGGCGACAAGCTTAATTTCATAACACTTGAAGAAAACAATGATGAATATGCAGATGGAATAATTTTTGAACAGAGTATTGCCGAGGGCGAGGTAAAAAAAGAAGGCGCAGAGATCGAGATAAAGGTAAGTAAAGGGCCTAAGACTGAAATAATACCCGATCTTGCAAATCAAACCTTTGAGGACGCAAGAAATCAGCTTGAAAAGCTCGGATTTGTCGCTTCTGAAACCTTGCAGAATTCAGATAGTGTTGAAGAAGGACGTGTTATAAAGACAAATCCTGCTGTTAATGAGGAAGCAGCCGTAGGCTCGACAGTAAAGGTTTTCGTAAGTAAAGGGCCTCTCCAAAAGACGGTAAAGGTTCCTGACGTTTTAGGAAAAACATCAGGCGACGCAAAGGCAATACTTGAGAAAAACAGGCTCACAGTTACACTTGAAGAAATTGATACGGACGAAGTGGACAAGGGAAAGGTTGTTTCTCAGTCTGTTTCGGGTGGACAGTATGTTGATGTAAATACAGAAATAGTTTTACAAATCTCTACAGGAGAAGCTGCAACTGCAACTGTATCTATTCCGGTAAATGTTCCTATCGGAGCATGGGGAAGTTATGTAATTAACGTATCGGTTAACGGTTCTTTGGTAAATACACAGACAATTGACGACGCCGAAGCTTGGGCAGGAGGAAATATATCTGTTTCAGTTTCTGGAAAAGGCGAACAAACCGTAGCTCTTTCTGTAACTTGCGCTGCAAGCGGAAAGACTTCAACCTATGGTCAGTACAAAGTTAATTACAAAGATAAGTCATATGAAACTGTTTCAAACAATTCCAATTGTTTTGTTGATATAACTCCTGAACAACCGACTGAAGACACTAATGATGAATCTACAGAAGCATCGGACGATGCATCGTCTGACCTAGAAAATACAGACGAATAATAAAGGTAAAATATGCAGGGTATAGTAACAAAATTGATCGGGGGCACATATAGTGTTTGTGCCTCCGATACTATATACGAATGTAAGGCAAGGGGAATTTTCAGAAAGAAAGGATTAGCACCTGTATGCGGAGATAATGTTGAAATTGAAATTCAAAACGGCTCGGCAGTTATTACGAAGGTTTATGAGCGCAAATCCTTTATAATAAGACCTCCGCTTGCGAATCTCGACTGTTTAGTACTTGTAAATTCTGTTGTTTCACCATCAGTTAATCTTGAGATTTTAGATAAATTTTCAGCTGTTGCAATTCACAAGGGCATAGAACCGGTAATAGTTTTCACGAAAACCGACATGGAGAATGCCGATAAGTATGCAGATATTTATAGAAGCTGCGGATTTAAAACTTTTTGCGTTAACAACAATATCAAAGATGATGTGAAACCTTTAAAGGATTATTTAAAGGGGAAAATTTCTGCTTTTACGGGGAATACAGGTGTTGGAAAATCAAGCCTTATAAACAATATGTTCGGGGAGATTATTGCCGATACGAATGAGATAAGTCAAAAGCTCGGAAGGGGTAAGCATACTACACGACACACCGAGCTTTATTCGATAGACGGAGGATATATCTATGATACCCCCGGATTTTCGACTTTTGAAACAAGCAAGTACGAGATCATCAAAAAAGAGGAGCTTGTTTATTGCTTTCCTGAATTTGAAAGGTTTTTGGGAAAGTGCCGTTTCTTAGATTGTACTCATACAAGCGAGCCGCAATGTGAAATAATTAAAGCCGCCCAATCGGGTGAGATTTGTAAGTCGAGATATCAAAGCTATAAGAAGATGTACGAGGAGGCAAAGAATATAAAAGAATGGGAAATAAATTAAATAAAAAAGCGTATATTTTTGCCGGGCCTGATTTGGAGGATATTTCATTTCTTAACGACATAGATTTTAAGAACGGATATTTAATAGCTGCGGATTGCGGACTTAGAATACTCAAAAAAATCGGCATCTCGCCTGATATAATAATAGGAGATTTTGATTCTTTTCCAAAGCCTCAAGCTGAGGATTGTGAGGTCGTTACCTTTGAGGTTGAAAAGGACGATACGGATACGATGCTTTGCATAAAATATGCGATTAAAAAGGGCTTTAGCGACATCACAATAATTTCAGGCGTAGGAAAAAGGCTTGACCATACAATCGCTAATATTCAAAGCCTTTGCTACATTTTAAACAGCGGTGCAAGCGGCAGAATTTTATCCGATGATACCGAGGTTTATCTTTTATCAAAGGGAGAGTATTCCTTTGATAAAAAGGAAGGCTTTTCAATGTCGCTTTTTAGCTACAGCGAGAGAGTTTTGAATCTTTCAATAAGCGGAGTTAAGTATGAAACAAATGGGATTGATATTGACAATACTTTTCCGATCGGAGTAAGCAATGAGATAACTGATGGAAAATGTCATGTATCATTTGAAAGCGGTAAGCTGTTGGTTATATTTTCAAGGCTTTAACATTTTTTCAACCTTAACATATTATAGTATTATCAAGTTTTTAGGAGATGATACTATGAAGATTGTAATAGTAAAGCCGGGTGCTTTTGTTTCAGGAATATTAAGGCGGGTTTACAATATAAGGAAAATAAATACATAACTTACAAGGGCGGCAAATATATGCCGCCTTTGATTTTTACGACCTTTAAAAATTTTTATGAGCTATTGTGCATACAATATCTGTGTGATAAAATTATCAAAAGGAGATGATTTAGGTGTATACGCCATGCGTTAAAAATGCGTCAGACGAAGTAAAAAATGTTCTTGAATTCTTAAAAGAAATATCGGGAAAAGCAATTGTTACAGGGCAGCATACTCAGACGGTGCTTCAAGAGGAGCTTTTGTACATTATGTCTGTGACAAAAAAGATGCCGGCTCTTTTGGGTTTTGAACTTTTATCCTATTCGCCAAACATAAATTATTCAGACGCAAGTGATGATTGTTTAAAAGAAATATACGAAAACAGAAATACGATATCAAAGGCTTACGAATGGGGAGAGAAAAGAGGACTTATAACTTTTACATGGCATTGGTTTTCACCGTTAGGTGGAAGAGATAAATCGTTTTATACAGAAAACACTAGCTTTGATCCCAATGGAATTTTAATTTATGGCTCTAACGAAAGACGTGCGTTTTATAGAGATCTTGACGAAATTGCAGACTTGCTTGACGGGTTTAAAAAGAGAAAGATACCAATTATATGGAGGCCGTTTCACGAGGCGGAGGGAACATGGTTTTGGTGGGGAAGCAAGGGACCTTTAATCGCAGCAAAGCTTTACAAACTAATGTTTGATTATTTCACAAAAGAAAAAGAACTTAACAATCTTATCTGGGTTTGGAATTGTCCCATAAAGGGAAGCTATGTAGGAGATGAGTACTGTGATATAATCTCAAGGGATATGTATCTTGATCCGCATACACATACAGACTATGAGAAGGAACGAAAAGAGCTGACCGAAATTACAAGCTGTAACAAAATAACGGCGCTTGCCGAGGTCGGAACATATCCTGATATAAAAGCTTTGGAAAAAATATCTTCTTCATGGGCGTATTATATGCTTTGGAGCAAGGAGTTTTGTTCTGAAAAATGCAATGAAGACAGCATATTGAAAGAGATTTATAACAGCGATTTTTCGATAACGCTCGATACGCTACCAAAGCTTTATTGATGTTAGACCACATTTTGCAGAATTTGTAAAATGTGGTTTTTGCATTAAACATAGTTGCAATTAGTGTCGATTATTGGTATAATAACCTTAAAGGAAATCAGCTTAGCGCTGATTAATCGTGCATACGCACGATTCGGCTGTCGCCTGTCCTTTAAGAACATTGAATCATTAATTTGCGGCTGACGCCGCTTGTCGGCTGTGCCGACATTGCGATAAATCGCAATTAAATTATGGTATAATAACCTTAAAGGAAATCAGCTTAGCGCTGATTAATCGTGCATACGCACGATTCGGCTGTCGCCTGTCCTTTAAGAACATTGAATCATTAATTTGCGGCTGACGCCGCTTGCCATCATTGAAACTAAAGAACGGGGGAATTATTATGACTTTTTTAAAGCGCTTATTTTTACAAACGGGTATTTTCCTTATGTGTTTTTCAGCTTTTTCGTTCTCTGCATTCGCTTATGATTCCGGCAGTACGTCGTCAGCGTTTGAAATGATAATTTGCGGATTAATTGGTGCGCTGTTGGTTGGAATAGTTGTTGCGGTGACTCTTATTTCTATGAGCCGAACAAAGCAAAAGTCAACACAGGCAGATCATTACATATCGTCACAAATAAATCTGACTGATAAACGGGATATGTTTATCAGAAAAGAAACAAAAAGGCTGGATAATGATTAAGGAGAAAAGAAATGGCTAAAAATCTTACATATAAATGTCCTACTTGTGGAGGAGATTTGGCATGGAATGCTGAGACGCACAGCTTTAAATGTAAATATTGTGATGACGAATTTACAAACGAACAGCTTGAGTTGCTCGGTGAAAATGAGATTGACGAGAGCAAGGCCGAAAAGCACAGAGAGCTTGAGGGGAATAAGGCTCTTTATACTGCGACTGACGGAACTGACAGCAGCGATCTTGTAGCTTATACTTGTTCTCATTGCGGGGCAGAAATAATAACAAACAGAACAACTGCTGCGACAATATGCGTATACTGTCAGAATCCAATCGTTATGTCTGAACAGGTAATCGGCGACTTTTCACCGAAATATGTTATTCCTTTTAAGGTTGAAAAGTCTAAAGTGATGGAGGCGTTTAAAAAGTTTGCGAAAAAGCCTCTCACTCCTAAGAGCTTTAATGCTGATGTTGTCGTTGAAAAAATGCAGGGTGTATACGTTCCGTTTTGGCTTTATTCGGGAAGCGCATACGGAGCTATCAAAGGAACCGGCGAAAAGTATAACACCGTTATAAAAAGCGGAGCAAAATACAGGGAAACTTCTTACTACGATTTTGAAAGAAGCGGAAGAATTGACATTTCAAATGTCCCTGTGGACGCCTCAGGAAAAATCGACAATGATGCAATGGATTCAATAGAGCCTTATGATCAACGTGAATTAACCGAATTTTCGCCTGCTTATCTTGCAGGATTTTTGGCTGAAAGGTATGATGAAAACGCTGACAAATGCTTTGAGAGGGCTGATTTGAGGATTAAGAATTCTCTGAAGTCGTCACTTGAGAGATCAACAAATTATGACCGAGTAAATACCAGAAGTTTTGAAGCAAACATAGATATCAAAAGCCGTGATTATGCACTGTTGCCCTCTTGGCTTTTATACACCAAGTACCAAGGTGAAAGCTATCTTTTTGCAATGAACGGACAGACAGGAAAGTTTATAGGTAATCTTCCGATTGATAAGTTAAAGCTTGCAGTTTACACGGCACTTGGCTCAATAGGTGGATTTATTGCAGGATTATTGACTTATTTTATAATGAATGGGTAAAGGAAATAAATATGAATGCGACAATAGTTTTAATGGTAAGCGTTTTTGCAATATTTATATTTGCGGCTGGTTTTATCCTAATCGTTGCGAAAAGTATTTTCAAAAACAGTTCGGGGATACTTAAAGTTATCAAAGAGGCTGACACCGTACAAATGATAACTCCAAAATCGCTTTCGGGAACGGAATCGGTGTACAGGGATATTATTTTAAAAGATTTTCCTGAGTTTAATGTTGAGCTTGCAAGGGGATATATAAAAAGCTTTTTGCCGGAATATTTTCATGCAATGTCAACGGCAAACGTAACCGGTATACGAGATAATTGTACAGCGCAGTTTTGTGATTCTCTTCAGTCACAGTTTGACAGCACAAAGCTTACGGGTAATTCGCTTCAAAGGTACAGTAGTGTTAAGGTACACAATGCAGTGATTTCAGGGTATAATAAAAACGGTTGTGAGGCAACAATTTCATTTGAGGCGGCTTTGGAATACGCTTTAAACGGAAGGCTTTCTCAGCACAAATATAAAATACTCTACTCTTATTTTCTTTCTTACGGAGCAAAAGGAGAAAACGAGAGCCTAAAATGTTCAAACTGCGGAGCGCCGATTTCAACGCTTGGAGAAAAGGTTCGTCCTTATTGCGGAGAGGCAATAGAGGCGTCAGTCGAGAGAACATGGAAAATAACAGATGTTATGATGATAGTTTAGTTTGAAGAGTTATGGAGATATACTCCTAAATTTTATAGAAACGAGGTAAATATTATGGGATTAATTAAAATGGCGGTTCAGTCGGTAAGTACTAATCTTAAGGATCAGGTAGTTGACTATTTTCGCTGTGACGGAATGACACAGGAGCATATGTCTATTCCTGCAACAAAGATCGTAAGAGGTTCTGCGGTCAACAATGCAAGTGACCTTGTAATCACAAACGGTTCTGTGTTTGACGTTGCTATAGGACAGGCGGCAGTTTTGGTCGAAAACGGAAAGGTTCATGATTTTGTCATTGCCGACACCGAGCAGACAACAGGTCAGTATAAATATGACTCAACTGTCGAGCCTTCACTGCTTGGCGGAGGGTTTAAAGATTTTATACCAATGCTTAAAAATATCGGACATCGTTTTACTGCCGGCGGACAGTCAACAAACACGATGCGACTTGTTTACATAAACATCAAGCCGCTGACTGACAACCCTGTTGGATTCGGAAACATACCTTTCAGGGACGGAGAAACAAGAATTACCGTAAATGCACAGGGACATGGTGCGTTTGAATTCCAGATCAAAAATCCAATTGCATTTTATGAGAATGTAATTATGAATCCTGATAAAGCTCTGACAAGAACAAGTGAGGACGGAACAAAAATTATCTCAATGATGAAAAATGAGATGAAGCCGAAGTTTCAGATCGCTCTTACACAGATTTCATCAAAGATGATCCCATATGATCAGATAGGGGCATATCCCGACGAGCTTGCAGCCGAGATGAACAAACAGCTTGAACAGCAGTGGCTTGAGAAGAGAGGTATTGTTTTAACGAGCCTTGCTATTGAACTTAACATCGACGATGAGAGCAAGGATAAGATTTCTAAATTCCAGGAGGCTGCAGCAGCACAGAACAACGGACTTCTCTATGCTATGGATAGAATGAGCATAAACAAAGCAAGAGAAACCGCAGCAGGAAACGAGGGCGGAGCAATGGCAGGCTTTATGGGCATGGGCATGGCAGGAGGAGCTATGAGCCAGCCTATGACAGCACCTGACGGAAATCAGCCTCAAGGAGGTTCTATGGCGGCAGTTCAAAATGCACAGACGGAAGCTGCAGCTTCTTCGCCTGCTGCAGACGAAGGCTGGAGTTGTGAATGTGGAAATAAAGGCAACAAGGGAAATTTCTGCGCTGAATGCGGAAAGCCAAAACCAAAGGACGGCTGGACTTGCGAGTGCGGAACTGTCAATAAGGGCAAATTCTGTACGGAATGCGGAAAACCGAAGCCGCAGGGAGCGCTTCTTTATAAATGTGACAAGTGCGGTTGGGAGCCTGAAGATCCGAAGAATCCTCCGAAGTTCTGCCCTCAGTGCGGCGATCCGTTTGGCGGCGAGGATATTGTTAAGTAAAGACATAACAAAGATTATAGGAAGTTTTATCGGGCATAGGATTGCTCTAAACTTCAAAGCTCTGAAATAATTATGCAGTAAGTCAAAAACGGTCATCTTGTTAAAATCAAGATGACCGTTTTGCTATAAGCAGACTTTCTATTTATGATATTTTTTGTTATTAATAATTGAAAACGCTCTGTAGATCTGTTCTAAAAGCATTACTCTGGCAAGATGATGAGGCAATGTCATTTTTGACATTGAAAGCTTAAAGTCGGATTTTCTTTTCACTTGTTCGCAAAGTCCGAACGATGAACCGATTATAAAGTTGATGACAGATATTCCGTCAAGGGATATATCTTTTATTTTGTCTGAAAGCTCTGTTGAAGAAAGCTCACGTCCCTCTATGCACATAGAGAATGTATAGCTTCTTGGATTTATCAAAGACAAAATCTGTTTGCCCTCTGCATCTAATCCGATTTCAATTTCTTTATCGGAAGGTTTGTCCGAAATTTTGTACTCTCCAAGTTCGGTTATATTTATTTTGCAATACGCACCAAGCCGTTTTTGATACTCGGCACAGGCATCTTTAAGATACTTTTCCTTTAGCTTACCTACGGTAATGAGGTTTATTTCTATCATATTTTCACCTCTTCGCAGGGTTCGTTTGCAGGCGCCACAAAAAGCTTGTAATCATTTTGCGGAACACAGCAAAGCGTTGCTTCAACTGCTTGCCGTGCGACATACGGAGTGTTGTTTTCCTGACTTAAATGTCCTAGAATGATTTGTTCCGTTCCGTTTTGAATGAGAATTTCAAGCTCTTTGGCGCAGCTTACGTTTGACAGATGACCGTGATTTGACCTTATCCTCTGTTTAAGATGATAAGGGTATCGTCCGTTTTCAAGCATTTTTTCATCGTAGTTTGCCTCGATAAGACAAACGGATGCTCCGAGAAGATTGTTATGTACCTCGTTTGTTACCTCACCGAGATCGGTGCAGGTAGTTATTATTTTTCCCTCAGGATTTTCTATTCTAAAGCCGAAGCTTTCCCTTGAATCATGCGGAGTCTTAAATGGGTGTATTTTAAAATCGCCAACGCAAAAGTGTTCAACTGACGAAAATACATTAATAACACTGGTCGGAGAAACGAGATCATTTTGAGCCAGATATTCCGCTGTTTTTAAACCTGTAAAAATAGGTGTGTTGTATTTCTTTGTGAAGTTCAAAAGACCTTTTATGTGGTCTGAATGTTCGTGAGTAATTAAGATACCCGAAACATTTTCCGGAGAAATGTCAATGCTGTTAAGCGCTTCGGATAAGCGTTTGCAGCTTACTCCTGCATCTATTAAAATTCCGCTTTTTGCTCCGCCGAGAAAGGTTGAGTTGCCGGAGCTTGAAGAATAAAGCGGACATATTCTGGACATAATACCACCTGCTTTAAAAATAAAAGGCGGAAAGCACATTTAAGCCGCCGCCTTGAATATTCAAATTTTATTTATCCCGTAATTGCCTGAACATTTGAATCGGGATAGTATCTTTTTACCATATCCCCACCAAGGGCACGAACCTTAGCGTCTATATTTTCATAACCTCTTTCAATATGGTAAATATCATCAATGATTGTTTCACCGTCAGCAGCAAGTCCTGCAATTATCATGGCGGCACCTGCTCTTAAATCGGTTGCCTTGACGGGTGCTCCGGTAAGATGACCGACTCCCTGAATTATCGCAACCTTTCCGTCTACTAAAATATCAGCACCCATTCGTCTTAATTCAGCGACATATCTAAAACGATTTTCAAAAATGTCGTCAGTAACAATGCTTGTACCTTCAGCAAGAGTTAAAAGGGTAGAGAGCTGAGGCTGCATATCTGTCGGAAATCCCGGATGGGGCATTGTTCTTAAACTTGTCTTTGAAAACTTAGTATCCGGTTTAACATAAACTCTTACGCTTTCGTCAAATTCATCAACGCAAGCGCCTATTTTGCGAAGCTTTGCAGTGATTGATTCCAAGTGTTTCGGAATGACATTCTTGATCAGTACATCGCCTCTTGTTGCCGCTGCCATAACCATGTATGTTCCGGCTTCAATCTGATCGGGAATAATTGCATATGTGATTCCCTTCAGGTAGTTAACTCCACGGATTTTAATAACATCCGTTCCTGCGCCTCTTATGTCAGCTCCCATGGAGTTTAAGAAGTTAGCAAGATCTACTATGTGAGGTTCTTTTGCGGCATTTTCGATTACTGTAAGACCTTTTGCCTTTACTCCTGCAAAGATAGCGTTTATGGTAGCACCAACAGTTATAAAATCAAAATACACATTACCGCCGTAAAGCTCATCACATCTAACGTGTACTGTTCCGGCGTGCATATCGTCCATAGCTCCTAAAGATCTAAAAGCCTTGAGGTGCTGGTCGATCGGTCTATCACCTAAGTCGCATCCGCCCGGCATAGGGACGTATGCTTCATGAAATCTTCCTAAAAGAGTTCCTAAAAAATAGCTTGAAGCACGCATGCTTCTCGCAAGTTCATACGGAACTACCGGGTTTTTAATTCCTGATGTATCAAAAGAAACTACATTTTTTCCTGTAACCTGAACCTTCGCACCCATCTCACGAAGGATTTTCAAGCATATTGAGATATCGCTTATCTCCGGTACGTTTTCCAAAACGCAAGGCTCATCACAAAGAATAGTTGCTGCAACGATAGCAACAGCCGCATTTTTAGCTCCGCTTATGATAACCTCGCCGTTTAGGGGTTTGCCCCCTTTAATAACATACTTATCCATCACTAAGCCCCTTATAAGTCATTTTGTTGTCTTTCTCTCTCGTTTATATTTACACTGTTATTTTCAATCTCTATAATTTAGTATTATACTCCGTTTTTAGTATTAAATCAAACGTTTTGGGATTTTTCTACTATTTAAATAGAAATCAATAGAATAAGACCCAATATTTTTACATGTGCATTAATACGTTTGACTGAAAAACAAAGTAATACAAGATGCATATATCTATATCTTGTGCATTTTACACTTGTATACACTACATTTTATCATATATATCAGAAAAAATCAAGGCTTTTTGTAAAATCTGATGATAAAACTGTTAATTTGTTCTTAAAAGTAATAAAAAATGGTTTATTGTCAGAAAATCAAAACCATTGAAGGCACCAAAAACAGTGCGTTGAAGAAAACGATTTTCTTGACTAAAAACAGCCTAAGTGTTAATATAGTTTTAAGAGATTTGCGGACGGTGATTTGATGCTAAAGACATATAGATTTTGGATCGTTTTATTTGCAGTGATAGCAGCAGTTTCTTTAGGCGCAATTATTTTTCAGAATAGAAAAAGCGGAGAAAAAGTTCTTATATACCACAAGAACGAGCTTGTGTATGAAATGGATCTTAGCAATGACGAAGTTAAACAATTTGCGTTTGATGAGGGAGTAAATGTGGTTGAGGTAAAGGACGGCAAGGTTTTCGTTAAAAGTGCCGACTGTAAGAATCAAATTTGTGTTAACAGCAAGCCGATAGACACCGCCGGTTCGGTTATAGTTTGCGTTCCTCACAGCTTTACAGTAAAAGTTTCGGGAGATTCCGAAGATGATATATATATTTAGAGGTGTATATGAATTATAAAAGATTTTGTCTTGCGGCATTGTTTTTGGCGCTTTCTATTGCGATTTATACGCTTGAAAGCTTCATACCGCCGATAGGGATTCCGGGTGCTAAGCTTGGACTTTCAAATATAGTAACGCTCATGGCTCTTTTATATCTTGGAGTGCGAATGAGCGCCTGTGTTTTGATTTTAAGAATTTTAATTACCTCGCTTTTTTCAGGGACAGTAATAAGCTTTATGTTTTCACTTTTGGGCGGCATTTTTGCATTTGCCGTAATGAGCGTTATGATAAATCTTTTACCTAACAAGCTTATTTGGGCGTCATCTGTAATGGGCGCATTATTTCACAATTTCGGTCAGCTTACAGCCGCAGCAATTCTAATAGATAACATAAGCATTATGTATTATCTGCCGATTTTAACCGTTTCGGCGATTGTTACAGGTTTATTTACCGGATTTGCAGCACAGCTTACCGATAACAGGCTTGGAAAGATAATTAAAACAAGGTTTCACCTGCAATAAAACAGGTGTTGCCTTTTTTGTTTTTAGAGGAGTCAAAACTTGATTTTTTTGCGCTTGTGTGTTAGAATAACATTATATGTTTTTTGCTGTGATAAGAGGGTGATTTTTTGCGGATAATCGGAATAGATCCGGGTTATGCTATAGTCGGATTCGGAATTTTGGATTATGACCGTAATGAATTTTCCGTGGTTGATTTCGGAGCTATTACAACACCCGCGGGAGCGCCGTTTGAGTTGCGGCTAAAATCAATATATGATGATATGTGCGAGATACTCGATACATATAAGCCTGATGAAATGGGAATTGAAAAGCTGTTTTTTAACACTAACCAAAAAACGGGAATAGACGTTGCACAAGCAAGGGGAGTTACGTTACTTCCTGCAATCGAGCGTGGTATAAAAATAAGTGAATACACACCGCTTCAGGTAAAACAGTCGGTTGTGGGTTACGGAAGGGCTGAGAAAAAACAGGTACAAGAGCTTACTCGGTCGATTTTAAAGCTTTCTAAAGTGCCGAAGCCGGATGATACGGCGGACGCTTTAGCGCTTGCAATTACCCACGGACATTCATCTTTTAACACTCTTAAAAATCTGGAGAAATATTTATGATATACAGTATTACAGGAAATGTTTTGCATATCGGAAGTGATATGGTTGTAATTGAATGCGGCGGAATAGGATATTATATAAACACTACGCTTACAACGATTTCCGAGATAAGCTCTAAGTCGGGTGAGATAACACTTTATACTCATCTTGCAGTAAGAGAGGATGACATTTCTCTTTATGGATTTGCGACATATGACGAGCTAAGCGCATTTAAGATGCTAACCTCCGTTTCGGGTGTAGGACCGAAAGCAGGACTTGCAATTCTTTCGGTTTTAACTCCTCAAAGCTTTGCACTTGCAGTTGCAACAGGTGATTCAAAGGCTTTTACAAAAGCCAAGGGAGTAGGTCCTAAGGTTGCTCAAAGAATAACGCTTGAGCTAAAAGATAAGGTGTCGCATGAAACTGAGCTGCTGGGTGACAACTCAGACGTTGATTTTCAGACGGACGGATTCCCGAACGCCGAACAGGCGATACTTGCACTTACGACCCTCGGATATTCACAATCTGAAGCAGCGAGCGCAGTTGCGAAGCTTGATAGAAGCTTGTCTGTTGAGGAGCTTATAAAGGGTGGACTAAGAGTGCTATCGGGAAACTGATATTATAACCACGGCAAGATGTCTCCCACCTCTAAGGCGTCAGGAGGACATCTACGTCTTTCAGTAGGGGCTAACGTCCGTGCTGCTTGTTGAATTAATGGGCAATCCCCCTTATTGAAATTTGACAAAACGTAAAACGCTGCTTTGGCAGTAAAATAAATATAAAAATATATAACGGGAAGGGACAGACAACAAAATGGGAAGATTATTTGGAACAGACGGAGCGAGAGGCGTAGCAATTACTGAGCTTACCTGCGAGCTCGCGATGAAAATCGGAAGAGCAGCGGCAATTGTGCTTACTCGTCACTCAAAGAGAGGCAAAGCAAAGATAATAATAGGCAAGGATACGAGAATTTCAAGCGATGTTTTGGAAGCAGCGCTTGTATCCGGAATTTGCTCTGTCGGAGCAGACGCACATATTTTAGGTGTTATTCCAACGCCTGCGGTTGCTGTTTTGGTAAACAAATATGAGGCTGATGCAGGAGTAATGATTTCAGCATCGCACAATTCTGTTGAATTTAACGGAATTAAGCTTTTTTCAAACGAAGGCTTTAAGCTTCCTGACAGTGTTGAAAACGAAATAGAAAAGCTTATTTTAGACACTCCCGAAGAAATCGAGCTTAAAGACGGAACGGATATAGGAAGAATCGTATATGAGAAAAATGCTGCTTGGGATTATATTCGACATATCATGAAGTCGGTTGACTGCGATTTTAGAGGCATAAAGGTTGCTATTGACTGTGCAAACGGTGCATCGAGCGAATGTGCAGTTCATCTGTTTCAAGGACTTGGAGCTTCATGCTATTTTATAAACAATGATCCTGAAGGAACAAATATAAACCGTGACTGCGGTTCAACTCATATGGATAATTTAAGAAAGTTTGTTGTTGACAACAAGTGCCATGTTGGACTTGCGTTTGACGGCGACGCTGACAGATGTTTGGCAGTAGACGAAAACGGAGATGTAGTTGACGGTGATAAGCTTTTGGCAATTTTCTCAAAATACATGAAAGCCTGCGGTACGCTTAATGCAAACACCTGTGTAGTAACCGTTATGACTAACCTCGGCTTTATGAAATATGCTAAGACAGAAAATGTGGTTGTAGCAAGAACCGGTGTAGGCGACAGATATGTTCTTGAAGAAATGAAAAAAGGAGGATATAACTTAGGTGGAGAACAGTCAGGGCACATTATTCTGCTTGACTATGCTAATACCGGCGACGGAGAGATGACGGGCGTTAAGCTTTTGGAAATTATGGTCAAAACAAAAAAGAAGCTTTCAGAGCTTGCATCAGTTATGGAAACATATCCGCAGGTGCTTGAGAATGTAACTATAAAAAGTGAGTATAAGGGTAACTGGCAGACCGACAAGGGTGTTGCAGAGTTTATAGAAATATACAAAGAAAAGCTTGGCGATGACGGAAGAATCTTGGTTAGAGAATCGGGAACAGAGCCATTGGTAAGAGTAATGCTTGAAGGAAAACATTTGGGCAAAATTACCGAGTATGCGAAAACAATTGCTGAGGCAATAAGCAAAAGCTTTGGAGAATAACATATGAAGATAGCTGTTATAAACGGGCAAAATCACAAAGGCAGCACATACAATCTGGGCAAAATGCTTGTGGAGAAATTTACGGGAGCAGATGTAAAAGAATTTTTTCTTCCGAAAGATTTTTCGGACTTTTGCATAGGATGTGCAACGTGCTTTATGAAAGATGAAACAAAGTGTCCGCATTATAACAAATTAAAGCCGATAACAGACGCTATTGATGAAGCGGATTTGCTTATATTTACAAGTCCTGTGTATGTTTATCATGCGACAGGGCAGATGAAAACATTTCTCGATCATTATGGCTGGCGTTGGCTGGTTCATCGTCCTGAAGAAAAAATGTTTAAAAAGCAGGCTGTTGTCATTGCAACAGCAGCAGGTGCAGGAATGAAGTCAACTATAAAGGACATTAAGCACAGTATGTTCTTTTGGGGAGTTGCCAAGACTTATAAGCTCGGTGTAGCAGTAAGGGCAATTTCATTTGATGAAATCCCAAAGAAGCGTTTGGAGAAGATTGATAACAAGCTTCAAAGGATTGCACAAAAAATCAAAAAAACGCAGGGAAATGCAAAGCCTAAAATTACAACAAGAGTTGTTTTTTCTGCTATGGCAATGATGAATAAAAAGGGTGGTTTAAACCCTGTCGATGCTGAATATTGGAAAAATAAAGGCTATACAAACGGAGTAAGACCTTGGAAGGAATATAAATGAGAACAGCTAAAAACTGGAAGGATTATAAAATACTTGACGCATCCGATGGAGAGAAGCTTGAAAGCTGGGGCGGAGTTACGCTTATAAGACCCGATCCTCAGATTATCTGGAAGTCCAAAAAAACGGACTCGATATGGGAGGCGGCAGACGCTCATTATCACCGTTCGAGCAAGGGCGGAGGAGAATGGGAGTTTAGAAAAAAGCTTAAAGAAAGCTGGGTAATTTCATATAGAGAGCTTAAGTTTTTGATCCGCCCGACCGGTTTTAAGCATACGGGATTGTTTCCTGAACAGGCAGTAAACTGGGATTTTTTGACAGATAAAATCAAGTCTGCCGGACGAGAGATTAAGGTGTTAAATCTATTTGCTTATACGGGCGGCGCAACGCTTGCTTGTGCGGCGGCAGGAGCGAAAGTTACTCATGTAGACGCATCTAAAGGAATGGTTCAATGGGCGAGAGAAAATGCGTCTGTGTCAAACCTTTCAGACAAGCCTATTAGGTGGCTTGTAGACGACTGTGAAAAGTTTGTAAGCCGTGAGATACGTCGGGGAAATAAATACGACATTATAATAATGGATCCGCCGAGCTACGGAAGAGGTCCGGGAGGCGAGGTTTGGAAGCTTGAAGATTGTGTATACGATCTTGTGAAGCTTTGTTCAAACGTTTTAAGTGATGATCCTGTTTGTTTTCTTCTCAATAGCTATACTACAGGGCTTTCACCGTCGGTAATGGCATATATTCTTAATGTTATTCTTAAATCAAGATTTGGCGGCGAGGTATCTGCCGACGAAATAGGACTTTTAGTAGAAAGCACAGGTTGTTCGCTTCCGTGCGGTTCGACGGCTATTTGGCAAAAAAATAAATAAACAGCAGTAACATACCAATTATTTTTTAAGGATGAAAAATGGAAAAATTTATAGAAGCAGAAAATATAACATTCTCGTATGTAAATGAAATGGAAGATCCTCCGATAAAAACCACTGTATTTGAAAATCTTTCGCTTTATATTAAAAAGGGAGAATTTGTGGCAATACTCGGACATAACGGATCGGGAAAATCAACGCTTGCGAAGTGTTTTAATGCAATTAATATCCCCGAAGAGGGTGATGTTTTTGTAAATGGAATGAGTATCAAGGATCAAAGTAAGATTTTAGACATTAGGCAGTCTGTCGGAATGGTTTTTCAAAATCCCGATAATCAGATCGTTGCTACTGTTGTTGAAGAGGACGTTGCTTTTGCACTTGAGAATATGGGAGTTTTGTCGGAGGAGATAAGAAGGCGTGTAGACGAGGCTTTAAAAACCGTTGGAATGTATGAATATAGAGAACACGCTCCTCATAAGCTTTCGGGAGGTCAGAAGCAGAGAGTTGCTATTGCGGGAATTTTGGCAATGCAGCCTGACTGTATACTTTTAGATGAGCCGACTGCGATGCTTGATCCAAAGGGAAGACGAGAGGTTTTAAAAACCGTAAAAGAGCTTAATAAGAACAAAGGTGTTACAATAGTTTTGATAACGCATTACATGGATGAAGCGGCAAATGCGGACAGAGTTGTCGTTATGGATCGTGGAAAAATAGTTATGGATGATAAGCCGAAAAAGATTTTTTCAAGAGTCAATGAATTAAAATCGTTGGGTCTTGACGTTCCTCAGGTTACAGAGCTTGTTCACCGCCTTAATGTGGACGGGTTTGATCTTGACCGTGAAATTATCACAGAGGACGAATGTGTAGAAGCTTTATACGAGATTTTAAAATAGGGTAAACAAGGAAGAAATATTAATGGCAATAATTGAAACACAAAATTTAACATATGTTTATGGCGAGGGAACTCCGTTTAAAAAAGTCGCCGTAGATAATGTGAATTTAAAGATAGATGAGGGCGAGCTTGTCGGTGTGATAGGTCATACGGGATCAGGTAAGTCAACGCTTATCCAGCATTTTAATGCGCTTTTAAAGCCTACTGACGGAAAGGTTTTTATAGACGGAGAGCAGATAAATTGGGACGACAAAAAAAGTCTTAGAGCAATTCGTTTTAAGGTGGGGCTTGTTTTTCAATACCCTGAGTATCAGCTTTTTGAGGATACGGTTTATAAGGATATTTCGTTCGGTCCTAAGAATATGGGATTGTCGGAAGAAGAGATAGACAGGCGGGTAAGGGATACTGCAAGACTTGTGGGCATTGATGAAAAAATGCTTCTTAAATCTCCGTTCGATTTATCGGGGGGACAAAAAAGGCGTGTCGCTATCGCAGGAGTTATGGCAATGGAGCCAAAGGTGCTTATATTAGATGAGCCTACCGCAGGGCTTGATCCAAAAGGCAGAGAAACCATTCTTTCTATGATACGGGAGTATCATAAGGAAAAGAAAAATACGGTAATGCTTGTTTCTCATTCTATGGAGGACGTTGCAAAAAATGCCACAAAGATTTTAGTTATGAATAAAGGTAAGCTTTTTTGCTACGACGACACGAAATCTGTATTTGCAAGAGCGCCGGAGCTTAACGCTATGGGCTTGTCAGTTCCTCAGATCACAAATGTTTTTAATAAGCTTAAAGAAAGAGGAATCGAGATAAGCGATGATGTATATACGGTTGAATATGCCGAAAAGCTGGTTAAAAGGCTTATGGAGATGAAAAAATGATAGAAAAATCTGAATACGATTTTGAAAACAGAATAGTTGCTCCCGAAGCGACAATAGAAGAACAAACTGATGATATTGATTATTCTTTAAGACCGAAAACCTTAAATGATTATATAGGACAGGAAAAGGTAAAGGAGAATCTTTCGGTTTTTATCGAGGCTGCAAAAAAGCGAGGGGATCCGCTTGATCACGTTTTGCTTTACGGACCTCCGGGACTTGGAAAAACAACTCTTTCAGGAATAATCGCCCATGAAATGGGAGTGAATTTCAGAGTTACAAGCGGTCCTGCGATAGAAAAGCCGGGAGATCTGGCGGCTCTTTTGACAAATTTACAGGAAGGCGATGTGCTTTTTATTGATGAGATTCATCGCTTGTCACGATCAATCGAAGAAATTTTATATCCGGCTCTTGAGGATTTTGCACTTGATATTATAATCGGAAAAGGACCGAGCGCAAGAAGCATACGGCTTGACCTGAACAGATTTACGCTTGTCGGCGCAACTACAAGAGCAGGACAGCTTACTTCTCCGTTAAGGGATAGATTCGGTGTTATTCAGCGGCTGGAGCTTTATACGAAGGAGGAGCTTTGTGATATTATAATACGTTCCGCATCTATTTTGGGCGTGGCGTGTGATAAGGAAGGCGCTTTGGAGCTTGCGAAAAGAAGCAGGGGAACACCTCGAATTGCAAACCGTTTTCTGCGACGGGTAAGGGATTTTGCCGATGTAATGGGAAACGGCCGTGTCACAAAGGATATCGTAGCTATTGCTCTTGACCGAATGGAAGTAGATAATCTCGGACTTGACGCACTTGATAAGCGGCTTTTGACGATGCTTATTAAGGGCTATAACGGAGGGCCTGTCGGTCTTGAAACATTGGCCAGTGCAATAGGTGAGGAAGCGGTAACGCTTGAGGATGTATGCGAGCCGTATCTCATGCAGCTGGGATTTATCTCAAGAACTCCGAGGGGAAGGGTTGCAACAGACCTCGCTTACAAGCATTTGGGATTGCTTAAAGAGGGACAGACTATGCTTTAAGAGATAGCTGTCACCGTAATTTTAAATAGTATGAAAGGCAAAAATGTATGATAAAAGATATAACGATAGGACAGTTTTTTCCGGGGAAAAGTATTGTTCATAGGCTTGACTCGAGAATAAAGCTTCTTTTGACAGTAATGTTTATTATAATGCTGTTTATGGCAGACACTTTTTTAGGGCTTTTAATAGGCGTTTTGTTTATCGGAGCAGCATATATCGTTTCGTCAATACCGCTAAAAATGATTTTTAAAAGCGTAAAGCCTATTGTTCCACTTATAATTTTAACTGCAGTTTTGAATTTGTTTTTTATTTCCACGGGAGATGTTTTGGTACATTGGTGGATATTTAAAATTACAACAGGAAGCGTTAAAACTGCTGTGTTTATGGTAGTGAGAATTGTTGCTCTTATAGTCGGTACATCTCTTTTGACATATACAACCTCTCCTATTGCTTTGACGGACGCTATTGAGAGAATACTCTCGCCGCTTAAAAAGATAAAGCTTCCGGTTCATGAGGTTGCGATGATGATGACTATTGCGCTTAGATTCATTCCAACACTTGTTGAAGAAACGGATAAAATAACGATGGCACAAAAGGCTAGAGGTGCGGACATGGAGTCGGGCTCGCTTTTGAAAAGAGCTAAAGCGCTTATTCCGATATTGATTCCGCTTTTCGTTTCTGCTTTCAGAAGAGCAGAGGAGCTTGCAATGGCAATGGAATGCCGATGTTATCACGGCGGAGAAGGAAGAACAAGGCTTAAACAGCTTCATATGGCGATGCGGGATTTGTATGCAGTTGTTATCTCAGCAATTCCTATAGTGCTTGTAATTTTTGTTGACTGGGTGAATATTTTTTGATGAGAAATTTTAAGGTTAAAATGGCATATGACGGCTCGTGTTATCACGGTTATCAGCGTCAGGACAATGCCGTTACCGTTCAGGAAAAGGTAGAGAATGCCTTATATGAGCTTTTGGGAGAAAAAATAACTATTGACGGCTGTTCAAGGACCGATACGGGAGTTCATGCAAGAGAGTTTTACTTCTCGTTTAAATCTGAAAGTCCTATTACCTTAAGAGGAATTGTATTTGGTTTAAATCCAAAGCTGCCTGCGGATATATCTATTCTTTCTGCTGAAGAAGCGCCGACGGATTTTCATGCAAGATTTGACTGCAAGGGTAAAGAGTATGAATATGTAATTCACAACAGTGAGATAAAAAATCCTTTTTATAAAAATACAGCTCTTAAATATTGGGTTCCGATAGACGAGAAAAAGCTTGACGCTGCGGCTAAGGATTTTATAGGTGAGCATGATTTTAAAAGCTTTTGTTCCACAGCCTGTGACAAGCAGATAACTGTTAGAACTATTTACGATGCAAAAGTTATAAGAGAGGGCGATCTTGTTAAATTTTATGTTTCGGGGAACGGTTTTCTTTATAACATGGTAAGAATAATGGTTGGAACACTTCTTTTTATAAACGAAGGAAAAATACAGAAAAATGGAATTCCTGATATAATAAAAGCAAAAGACAGAACAAAAGCCGGGAAAACCGTAGCTCCGCAAGGACTTTATCTTAACAGAGTTTTTTACTGATAATGAAAAGAAAGGACACAAAATGGTAAAAGCAAAAGCGTTTCAAACGGATATTAGGCGTGAGAGAAAAAAGAAAAAGATAAAAAGATTTTTGCGCCGATTCTCAATAGTGCTGCTTGTGTTGGCGGCAGCGTTTGCGTTGTATCTTACAAGAAACACATGGATACCGTGGTTTGAGGGAATACTCGAAAGAGCTCAGACGATGACTGTAAACGACGGGGAACTTCAAGCGGGAAATTTCCCTGTTATGATAGGTGATACTTCAAATAATACGAAGCTTGTAAAATTCGGTGATGAGTTTATACTTGCTACAGATACTCATATTAATATTTATAATTCAAACGGAACAAGAAAAAATTCAATTCAGCATACCTTTTCCGATTACGAAATTAAAACGGGTGACGGAAGAATTTTAGTTTACGGAAGAGGGTCAAACACTCTCAGCGTTATGAGCGAAAAGGAGGTTTTGTTTGAGCGTGAGCTTGACGGTGATATTTATTTTGCACAAATGTCATCGGATAATTCTTTTGCTGTTGTAACGTCTGCAGAGGGATTTTCCTCTTATCTGACTGTTTTTGATAAAGACGGTGAGGTCGTATATAAGTTTGCAAACAATACAAGAATAAATGCAGTCGATTTTAAATCAACCGGGCTTGGATGTTATGTTTCGGCATTTACGATGAAAAACGGAGATATGATAACAAATATTTATTCCCTTGATTTTGATTCGGATGAAGTTGCGTTTAAAAGTGATGACATAAAGAATACTGCTGTTATAAAGGCGAATAAGCTTTCCGACGGAGATATTATAGCGGTTTGTGACGATAGGTTTATAAGACTTGACAAAAACGGAAAAATAAAAGGTGAAACCGAATACAAAGCTGATCTGATTGATTTCGATGCAAGTGATGATATAGTATCAATAGCAGTTAAAAGTATTACAGATTCTTCAAAATCTAGGCTTTTGATTGCGAGAAGCGATAACGATTCTCTCGAGATAAAGCTTGATGACAAAGTAAAGTCGGTTAGATGCGATACAAGAAATACTTATGTGCTTACAAGCAGGGAGCTTGATTTGTTTTCAATGTCAGGAAAACAGATAGCTACGGCTAATGTTAGCAACGATTATGTTGATTTTGTTTTTATTGACGATGAGGTTTTGTTCTTAGGCTATCGGGAAATTAATAAGATAGATTACAGCTATTAAGCGTACCGGTAAACCGGTAACGCTCCCCAGGGGACAAACACAATCACGGCGACAGTCGCCTGTCTTGCTCTGTGTTTTCCCCTAGGAAACCCCTTTTCGTCGAAAATCGGCTCACACCGCCGATTTTCTCTCAAAGTGTCGCTGCGTCGGCACATGTCCGCCTTCACGACATAATTTGATTTTTCTAAAGATTGTTCAACTATTAATTAACCAGGAGGAAAAATGGCTCTTATTTATGATTTGTTAGTAGTTTTAATACTGACCCTGTTTTTTGCCGCAGGTGTAAAGAAAGGCTTTATAAAAAGCATACTTTCGCTTATTTGCTTCATAGCGGCGGTTGCGGTTTCTCTTTTTGCAGCTGAAAAGCTAGCACAGCCTGTTTATGAAATGTGCTTTAAGGAAAGGGTTACGTCTTTCATAGAAGAAAATATTGACAAAATAGATGTCACGGGTGTTGCAAACTCTTATCTTTTAAACAATCTGGGCATTGAGGCTGATGAAAAAACGATCAAAAATATAATTGGCTCACAGGGCGATATAAATCAAAACATACAGCTTTATGCAAAAGAAAACGGGATCGTGCTTGATGAAAAGACTTTAGAGAATAATTTAAACAGCTTCTTAAATTCCAAGGAGCTTGAAAATGCAATTAAAGACGCACTTCCATCACAGCTGGCTGATGCTGTGATTTCTGCGGCTGAAAGCTCATCGGATTCGATCGGTAAGATTTTGCAGGCTTGCGTCAATCCCGATAAGCGTGTTGCTGCAAGGGCGCTTGAGGACGTATTCGTAAACGATGCGTTAATTCTTTTGGTAAAATACGCACTGTTTTTAATTATTTATATAATTATTAGATTTTTGCTGAAGTTAATTGTTGCAGCAACAGGAATTGTAAACAAAATCCCTATCGCAGGCAAGGTTAACAGAGCGCTTGGAGGAGCTTTTGGAATTTTAAAGGGAGGAGTTTTTGTTGTTATTTTGGCATTGATAATTTCAGGGCTTGTTTCCTTTATGGGTTCAAGATATTCGCTCTTATCAGAATCTACAATAGATAATTCGTTAGTGTTTAAGTATTTTTACAACATAGTGAGATAGAAAAGTATGAAAGGATAGTGATGGATAAATGATGATGTGTACAAGATGCAAAAAGCGTCCTGCTGTTGTGTTTATAACTTCAATGAACGGACAAGAGAAGAAAAATGAGGGTCTTTGTCTTGTCTGTGCAAAGGAGCTTGGCATATCGCAGGTTGATGATTACATGAAGTCAATGGGAATAACTGATGACGATCTTGAAATGCTTTCAGATCAGCTTATGGATATAACAGACGGTGATGATTTTGAGCCGGGCGGAAGTCCGACAATGCCGAATTTTCTTTCCAATATGTTGGGGCAGTTCGGAAATTCCCTGAAGAACGAAGAGGACAAATCGTCTGTTGCGGATGAAACTGAAAATACTGAAAACACGAAGAAAAAAGGACATTTTAACAAAGACAAAAAAAGCAAGCCGAAAAAGCTTAAGTTTTTATCTAACTATGCGACAAACCTTACCGAACGTGCAAGGGACGGAAAACTTGACAACATTATCGGCCGTGATAAGGAAATAGCAAGAGTAATACAAATCCTTTCCAGACGGCAAAAGAACAATCCTTGTCTTATCGGCGAGCCTGGTGTTGGTAAAACTGCAATCGCAGAGGGTATTGCACAAAAAATAGTAAGTGATGATGTTCCGTATCATATTAAAGGGAAGGAGCTTTATCTGCTGGATCTTACCGCTATGGTTGCCGGAACACAGTTCAGAGGTCAGTTTGAAAGCCGTGTTAAAGGACTTGTTGAAGAGGTCAAGAGCCTTGGAAATGTTATTCTCTTTATAGATGAGGTTCACAATCTCGTGGGAGCCGGTGACAGTGCAGAAGGCTCTATGAATGCGGCGAACATATTAAAACCTGCTCTTTCAAGAGGAGAGGTTCAAGTGATAGGTGCCACAACCTTTAAAGAGTACAGAAAGTACATTGAAAAGGATGCAGCTTTAGAAAGAAGATTCCAGCCTGTTACGGTTGCTGAACCCACTCTTTCTGATACAATAGAGGTTTTGGAGGGAATCAGAAAGTATTACGAAGATTACCACAAGGTCAAAATTGACGATGTGACGCTTAGGATGTGCGCTATACTCTCCGAGCGTTATATAAACGACCGTTTTCTTCCTGATAAGGCGATAGATCTCCTTGACGAAGCGTGTGCGAGAACGAGCATAAGAAGTCCTGAGCTTGCAGAACTTGCGGATATTTCAAAGGAGCTTGAGGATAAAAACAGCGAGCTTTCATCTCTTGAGTCGGAGGAATCGCCTGATTTTGAGAAAATTGCAGAGATCAAGGCTGACATTATTAGGATTGAAGAGCATCTCAAACAGTTAAAAGAAAAGACTGATAACATTAAAGTCAGCGAAGAGGATCTTTCAAAGGTAATTGAGCTTTGGACTGGAATTCCTGCTAACAAGGTTGTTGAAACAGAATTTTCTAAAATAAGAAATTTAAAAGAATCACTTTCAAAGAGGGTAATAGGACAAGAGGAAGCGATAGACGTTGTTTCAAAAGCGGTCAAAAGAACGAGAGTAGGTCTTTCAAAACGCCGCCGTCCTGCATCGTTTATTTTCGTTGGACCGACAGGAGTCGGAAAGACGGAGCTTGTAAAGGTTTTGGGAGAGGAGCTGTTTGACACTACCGAGCCGCTTATCAGAGTTGATATGAGTGAGTATATGGAACGCCATAGCGTAGCGAAGCTTATAGGCTCGCCTCCGGGATATGTAGGATACGATGAAGCGGGGCAGCTTACAGAAAAGGTTCGGCGCCGTCCGTATTCAGTGGTTTTGTTTGATGAAATTGAAAAGGCTCATCCCGATGTAATGAACGTTTTGCTGCAAATTTTAGACGAGGGCAAAATTACCGACGCACAGGGAAGAAACGTATCCTTTGAGAACACGGTTATTGTTATGACATCTAATGCAGGAAGTACTTTGCAGGACACAGGAGTTGGCTTTAATAAAACAGCTAAGGAAATATCAAAGGAAAAGGCAATGAAAGGCTTGCGGGATTTCCTTCGCCCTGAGTTCTTGGGAAGAGTTGACGAAATAGTTGTGTTTAATCCGCTTACAGAGGAGAATTACACAGATATTTGTGCGCTCATGCTTGATGAAATGAAAGAGCCGTTATTAGAAAAAGGCATTGAATTTGTTTACGACAGAAAGGCTTGCGAATATATAGCTCATAAATCTCACAATCAAAAGCTCGGTGCAAGAGATATTCGCCGAGTTATACGGAAAGAGGTTGAGGATAAAATAGCTTCCGTTTTAATAGATGAGCTGAAAATAGAAGCTAAAAAGTTAAGTCTTACCTCTGAAAACGGTGAGCTGAAAGTAATCGCTTCTTAAAGTATTTCGTTTTAAATAATATGAGGCAAAAAACGAGCCTGCGGTAAAATGCCGCAGGCTTTTGTCATACCCTGATATAAATATGAATAAAATATCACGGGTGAATTATTTGTTTAAATTGAAAGTGAAAAATACAGATATAGTAATTTGTTTTTCTTTTGTTGCAGTTCTCACTATGTGCATTTTGCTGTATTCCGAAAAGGTAATAGTAATTTCTGTAGTGTCAAGTATTTTACATGAGTGCGGGCATATTGCGGCAATTAGAATGAACGGCGTAGCAATAAAGGAAATACGGTTTTACGGCGGAGGAATGAAAATAACAAGAGATTTGTCCTGCCTTCCGTTTTCAAAAGAGCTTTTTGTGACATTTGCAGGAGTACTGGTAAATTTTTGTATTTGCCTTTTATCGTACTGCTTTTTTAAAACAATTTTTTCTGTAAATCTTGCAATTATGATTTTCAATCTTTTGCCAATGGGTTGTCTTGACGGGGCAAGAGCACTTGAAATGATAGCGGATAAATACCCTTGCGTGAAACCTTTGTTAGTTACAGTTAAAACTATTTTTTGCGCATTGCTTTTATGTTTGTGTTTTTATTCGTTTTTACGTTTGAAAATTAGTATAAGCGTACTTGTGACAGTTTCGTTTTTAACTGTCGGAGAGCTTTTGTATATGCAAAATACAAGAAAAAATAATCCGAGAGGTATTAATCTCTCGGATTGAGCGTGTCGGCAAAGTTAAAATAAAAGTATTGGTCAAGCTTTTTTAAAAGCTTGGCAGTCCAAAGGCAGAGCCTTGA
>CABUAH010000011.1 GCA_902489475.1 uncultured Oscillospiraceae bacterium
AAAGTGGGATTATTAATTTTTTGTTAAATTATTTAAAATTTAAATTAAACATATAATATAAAAAAGTCCCCAAGCCTATAACGAGGCTGGGGACAAATTCATTTTGCAAAAGGCGCAAATTCCCTCATCAAATAATTTACAGACATAAAATCTAATATTCGCTGTTCTTGTCGTTTGAATACTCTTTAAGCTTTCGTCCGTTCTTCAAAAGCTCGCATAAAGTTTTTTCATCATCATTTGCTATTGCTTCCCTATACTCTTTTAAATGATAAATTATCTGGTCAATCTCTTCGACCAACGGCTCTTTGTTCATTAAAAACAAAGTTGTCCACATTCCCTCGTTAAGCTTTGCCACACGAGTGAGGTCCTTAAAGCTTCCTGCTGAAAATCCAAACTGTTTAACAAGACTCGGACTTTTAATATATGCCGAGGAAACGACATGTGCAAGCTGAGAAGTAAACGCAATAACCTCGTCATGCTCCTTAGGTGTGGCCTTTGTACATCTTAAGAATCCTATTTCCTTAGCAAAATTCGTAACGAATCGCACTACCGCTTCGGGGGTGTTTTCTGTCGGGGTATAGATAAAGCTTGCCTTTTCAAAAAGATTGTCAAGAGAATATTCAAAGCCCGAATACTCTCTTCCTGCCATTGGGTGACATCCGAGAAAGGAAACTCCGTTTTCGTTTAATACCCTTTCACAAGCCTCAACAACTATATTCTTAACACCGCAAGTATCAATAACTACAGCGCCTTTTTTGAAGCTCTCTGCGTATTTTTTTACAAAGTCAATAGTTACATCAGGATACAAACCGAGTATTACCAAATCAAATGTGCATAACTCATCAAGGTCAAATCCTCCGTCAATAGCCTCCTGCTGAATTGCAGCCGAAACCGCAGCCTTGTTTATATCATATGCATATAAGGGATACTTTGTATTCTTTTTTATTGCCTTTGCCATTGAACCGCCGATGAGTCCCAATCCTATTATCGCAATTTTCATAAATACTTCTCCAATTCCAAACAGGCAATATTATTTGCAAATCTCGTAAATTGCCCTTGCATAGATTTTTGCAATAGCCTTTAATGTTTCAATTTTAACCTGCTCGTCAGCACCGTGCATATTTGTTTCCTCGCCAGGCATCTCCGCACCGAACGCAACTCCTCCCTCAACAGTATGAAGATACGTTGCTCCGCCGGTTGAAAGGCATTTTCCCTCTTCTCCTGTTACATCGGAATAAGCTTTTAAAATAGTCTTTATAAACGGAGTGTTTTCATCAACAAGATGCCCCTCTAAAGCATGAGTATAATTGATCGATAAGCCAAGCTTTGTAAGCTTGCTCTCAATGATTTCTTTGATTTTTGAAAGCCTTGCAGTTGCAGGAAATCTTGTGTCAACTGCACCTGTGAGTTTTCCGTCATGAGCTTCGAGTAGGCTTAAAAGAATAGTAAGCTCTCCGCTCTCATCGCTCATTTTTATTCCGAAATGCTCGCCGTCACCCTCGTTATACGGAAACAGCTCATACAAATCGGCAAGTGTTTTAATAAGCTCGCCGTTTAAATTAAGCTGCAATAATATGCGAATAAGTCCGCAAAGTGCATTGTCGCCGTTTTCGGGAGTTGAGCCGTGCGCCGACACGCCCTTGACAAAAATCGTTACACCGTTTTTACTCTCTTCGATATCAAATTCAGCGTCTATATCAAGACTCGCTGTTAACTCAGCCGCCTCAGCTACGGTTATTCCCGAAACTTCAGCCTGAGCCTTGTCGGGAACTGCGTTTACAACACTTCCCGCCTTGAAGTATGTAACCTGTCGGTCACTTGCATCGCATACATATTTCTTTGAAAACTCAAATTGACAAATTCCTTTTTCAATATTAATAGCAGGAAACTCACCGTCCGGCGAAAGCATTATCGGCGGAAGCTCAGCATTAGCCATGTAATACTCAAGATCCTCCATCCCGGTTTCCTCCGCAGAACCAAGCAAAAGTCTTACGTTTTTTGACAGCTTAAATCCGCACGCTTCCAAAGCCTTTATAGAATGTATAACTGCAACAGCCGGACCCTTATCATCAATAACTCCTCTTCCGTATACACGTTCTCCGTCTGAAGAAAGTGAAAAAGGCTCTTTAGTCCAGCCGTTGCCCTCCGGAACAACATCGAGATGAGCAATAATTCCAAGCGGTGTTTCGTTATTGTACAAATTGCATTCGAGCATGTAGTTATCATAATTTTTCGTTGTCATTCCCACGCTCTTTACAATTTCGTCCGCCTTTGCCAATGCGTCACAGCAAGCCTTTCCGAAAGGCATACCGTCTAATGCATCCGCTCGCTTACTGGGGATCTTAACAAGCTCGCCAAGATCCGAAAGCATGGAATCTATATTATCATCAATATATTTGTCAACACTTTTAAAATCCATTTGCCCTACCCCTTTTTATGCTTATCCGATTATTGTGAGATCTTTTGTAAAGCTGTTCAAAACCTCTACGCCGTTCTCCGTAACCATTACAAGGTCTTCGATTCTTATTCCAACGTCGCCCTCAATATAAATTCCCGGCTCTATTGAAAATACCATTCCGGGTTTTACTTCGTTTTCGTTTGTACTTGAAACATCTCCGTGCTCGTGACACTCAATGCCTATTGAATGACCCAAGCGGTGTGTAAATTTATCGCCGTATCCCGCCTCGGTTATTATGTCCCTTGCAGCCTTGTCTATGTCACAAAATCTTACACCCGGTTTTATAATATCAATTGCTGCCTGCTGAGCTTTTTTTACAATCTCATAAATCTTTCTGTGTTCATCTGAAACGCTCTTGTAAAAGAAAGTTCTTGTCATATCAGAGCAGTAATTATCCTTAACACAGCCTATATCAAACAAAACGCAGTCACCGGGCTTTATGACTCTGTCGCCGCCCTCATAATGACCAATTGCCGCTGACTCGCCAAAGCCTACCAACGGCTCAAAGGAATATCCGTCAGCGCCAAACGATTTATAAATATCAAGCATCTGCAATGCAAGCTCCTCTTCAACAGCCCCATCGCTTACTCTTTTTATAATTTCGCCCATTGCCTTGTCGTTGATTCTGCTGGCTTCTCTCATAAAATCAGCTTCTTCACTATCCTTTTGGCTTCTGACATAATCAACGCACTCCGATGAGTTTACATACTCGCTTGCCGCACCGCACTCCATAAGCTTAAGAAGAAATCTTGCTTCAAACTTTTTGTCAATTCCAATCGGTTTAGAATGATCTGTATATTCCGACAAAAGCTTTGCTGCATCAACATTATCGTCAAATCTTACCTTCTCAATTCCAATATCTTCATTAACAGTGAAAAGCTCATTGATAAAAATCTTGTTTTTTGAGCTGTCGCTGTTTATATAAAGCGCAAGCATTCTTTCACCCGGCTTTATCATTATGCCCGTGAGATAAAAAACTGAGCATGGATCGCAAATAACCATTTGCTTGAGTCCTTTTTCAGAAAGAGCATTTATAATTTTTTCAAGTCTTTTTGTTTTCATAAAATTCTGCCTCTTTTCTATAATGTTATGCCGTTAACTTGATTATCATTTCGTCTAATACTTCGCTAAAATAAGCTTATCCCCGCTTTAAAAGCGGGGAAACCTTAATCAAATTTATTTATCATATAACTTGCAAGCAACAAGGTGTCCGTTTCCTTGATCCTTTAATACGCTGTTATACTGCTCACAGCCCTCTGTTCTCTTAAAGCAACGTGAACAAAACCTACATCCGTCAGGAGGATTAATAGGAGTAGGAACATCTCCCTCCAAGATTATTCTTTCCGCTTTTTTCTCAACATCAACAGACGGAATTGCCGAAAGAAGCGCCTGTGTATACGGATTCATAGGATTGTCGTAAAGCTCGTTTTTATCTGCCATTTCCATTATCTTACCTAAATACATTACTCCGACTCTGTCGCTTATATGCTTAACAACATTAAGTCCGTGAGCAATAAATAAATAAGTAAGTCCGAATTCATCCTTAAGGTCGTCCAGCAGATTTAAAACCTGCGCCTGAATAGATACGTCGAGTGCCGAAACCGGCTCATCACAGATGATAAGCTTTGGATTAACAGCAAGCGCACGTGCAATTCCTACACGCTGACGCTGTCCGCCCGAAAACTCATGGGCATATCTGTTTCTTTGGTGATTTGCAAGTCCTACGCAGTTTAAAAGATAATTTACTCTCTTCTCAACTTCATTTTTCGGAAGAAGCTTATTAACTATAATCGGCTCGGCAATAATATCTCCTATTGTCATTCTCGGATTAAGTGAAGAATAAGGATCCTGAAAAATAAGCTGAATATCCTTACAATACTCTCTTCTCTGCTTTGGTTTAAGTGCTGTTAAATCAACACCGTTATAAATTATCTTTCCCGCTGTAGGCGTATAAAGGTTTACAAGCATTTTTCCTATCGTTGACTTACCGCAACCCGATTCACCTACAAGTCCCAATGCCTCGCCCTTATAAATTTTAAACGAAACATCATCAACTGCCTTCAAAATTGAAGTCGGACGTCCGAAAAAGCTTCTGTCGACTACAAAGTGCTTTGTAAGTCCCTGTACTTCTAAAAGAACTTTTTTTTCCGCCATTACTTATTGACCTCCACTTCATCGGAATATAAAAAGCATCTTACTTTTCTTCCCTCTTCTCCCGGAACGTCTGTAAGTGCCGGAAGCGCATGTTTGCATTTTTCCATGCAGTTGTCACATCTGTCAGCGAACAAACATCCCTTAGGCAAGGCCGTCGGATCGGGAACCATGCCCTTTATCATAAACAGCCTATCCTTATCCTCGTCAAGTCTTGGAATAGACTCTATAAGACCTTTGGTGTAAGGATGCTTCGGATCCTTGAACAGCTCCTTTACATCAGCCTGTTCAACAACTCTTCCGCAGTACATAACAACTACTCTGTCGGCAGTCTCTGCAACAACTCCCAAATCGTGAGTAATTAAAATTACTGCCATTCCTATATCGTCACGAAGTCTTTTTATAAGGTCAAGAATCTGCGCCTGAATAGTAACGTCAAGTGCCGTTGTAGGCTCGTCCGCTATTAAAAGCTCAGGATTACAACAAAGCCCCATAGCTATCATAACTCTTTGACGCATACCGCCGGACATCTGGTGAGGATAATCCTTAACTCTCTGTTCCGGAGAAGGAATTCCAACGACTCTGAGCATTTCAATAGCTCGCTCTAAAGCTTCCTTTTTGTTCATGTCAGTATGCGTTAAAATAGATTCACAAATCTGATCTCCTATTCTCTGAACAGGGTTGAGAGAGGTCATAGGTTCCTGAAAAATCATTGAAATCTTATCGCCTCTTATGCTTCGCATTTCCTTTGTCGAAACATTTTTTAAATCTTTTCCGTTAAAAAGAATCTCACCGCCGGTTACCTTTCCCGGATCTCTTATAAGTCCCATAACAGATAAAGATGTAACACTTTTTCCGCTTCCCGATTCACCTACTATTGCAAGGATCTCTCCTTTGTCAACATTAAAGCTTACATCGTTAACTGCCTTTACCGTTCCTCTTTTTACATAAAACTCTGTAGAGAGGTTTTTAACATCTAATAACATCTAAATAAAACCTCCTTAGCTTCTTGATTTCGGATCGAGTGCATCTCTTAATCCATCGCCGAAAAGGTTGAATGCCAATACCGCAAGCGTTATAGCAAGTCCCGGGAATATAAGCATATGCGGATAAACCAAAACCATGCTTCTTACTCTTCCGAGCATATCTCCCCATTCTGCGATAGGAGGCTGAACACCGAGTCCCAAAAATCCAAGCGCTGCGGTATCCAAAATTGCAGTTGAAATTCCCAAAGTCGCTCTTACAACAATTGATGAAAGAACATTCGGGAGGATATGGTGGAAAATTATTCTTGTATCAGAGTTTCCCAAAACCCTAGCCGCAGCAACATAATCGTTTTCTTTTACGGACAAAATCGAGCTTCTTATAATTCTCGCATATTCAGGTATCGAAACAACTCCGATTGCGATAATAGCCTTGTCAAGTCCTTTTCCAAGCGCTGCCATAAGTGTAACCGCAAGCAAAATTGATGGAATTGAAAGCATAATGTCCATAATTCTCATTATGAAAGTATCAATTTTTCCGCCGAAGTATCCGGCAATTGAACCGAATATCGTACCTAAAACAAGCGAAAACGCTACTGCTGCAACACCTACAAAAAGCGATACTCTTGTTCCAACTATTACTCTGCTGAAAATGTCACGTCCTAACTGATCAGTCCCAAACCAGTGAGCAGCGGAAGGTGTTTTGCTTTTTTCTGTTAAAATTTGCAAATCAGGATCATATGGTGTGATGAAAGGCCCGATAATGGCAATAATGATCAAAACTATAATTACAAAAAGACCGAAAAGTGCAGCTTTGTTTTTGCGGAGCGCATCCCACATTGATTTTAGACGGGATTCCGGCTTCTCTATAACAATCTCCGGCTCAGCGCCGTTTGCAGTTACAAGCTTCTTCTTTGCCATAATTATGCCTCCTTCCTTCCATACTTGATTCTAGGATCTAAAAATGCGTAAATAATATCTACAATCAAATTCATCAAAACAAATATTGTAGCTATTATGAGAACGACTGCCTGAATTACAGGGAAGTCAGATTTATTTATACAGTCAACCGTATAACTTCCTATTCCCGGCCATGCAAATACTGTTTCCGTAAGCACAGCGCCTCCTAAAAGAGAGCCGAATTGAAGTCCGATAACAGTAACGATCGGCATAAGAGCGTTTCTAAGTCCGTGTCTCATAATAACTCGTCCTTCGCCAAGTCCTTTTGAACGAGCGGTTCTTATGTAATCCTGATTTAAAGTATCAAGCATACTTGATCTTGTCATACGGGATATGATTGCAAGAGTGTAAAGAGCCAGCGTCATTCCCGGCAAAATCAAATGCCACAGCGCATTTTTAAACGCTTCAAAATCACCCGCAATAAGCGTATCTATAAGGAAAAATCCGGTTACATCGTTAACTGTAAAGGTAACATCAATTCTTCCTGATGCCGGCAGCCATCCCAAGACCTTAGTAAACAAAATAATAAGCAAAATACCAAGCCAGAAAATCGGAATTGACACTCCCACAAGCGACAGCACCATACTCGCATTATCTACAATACTGTTTTTCTTTACCGCCGCAACTACTCCTATAAGTATTCCGAATACCGAGGCTACAATGATCGCAAATATCGCAATCTCAATAGTTGCCGGAAATCTGGAGCCAATCTCATCTATAACCGGAGTTTTTGTATAATAAGACTCACCGAAATCTCCTTGAACAGCGCCCGTAATAAAGTCGGCATACTGTTTAACAATATTGTCATTTAAGCCGTTAGCGTCTCTCCATTCTTTTATAGCCTCATCAGATGCATGCTGACCCAATACTACAGGAGCAGGATCCGGTGCTGCAACCCTCAAAAGAACAAATACGATAAGCGACACTCCGATTAAAACCGGAATAAGCATAAGCAATCGCTTAATAATATACTTTACCATTTTCCTAAAAAAGCCCCTTTCACAGTCCTTTGAAAACAATTAGTTTTCTTTTTAGTGTACGTCCTAAAGCACTATGCGACCGGACAGTAATTTGAAATTGCACACTAAAAAGGAAGCTAATAAAACAACGACAAATACAGAGAAGCAGAATATTCCGTCCTCTGTATTTGTGTGTTGTCATTTAATTAAATTAGTCCTTAGTAACCTTGTAAAGCTTAACTGTAGCTGTGCAGTGATACTGGAAGTTCTTAACATTCGACTTGCAAGCAGTCAAATCCTGCTGATGAGAAATCGGAAGCCAAATAGCAAGGTCTGCTACATACTGCTCCATATCAGCATACATAGCGTTTCTTGAATCACCTGCAGGCTCCTTAGCAGCATTTGAAATCATCTTTGAGTATTCAGTATAAGCTGCCTTATCATCATCGTTCTTAGCAAGGTTAAATCTTGCAACGTTCATTCCTGCATTTGTATCGCTCATAAGATTCATGAAGTTATCCGGGTCTCCGTTATCTCCACTCCATCCGTAGAAGCAGATATCGTAGTCACCTGCAATAGTTCTCTCCTTATAAGTTGTCCAGTCATATGAATCAATAGTAATGCTAACGCCTACCTTGTCAAAATATCCCTGAATAGCCTCTGTAAGTGTCTGACCTGTTGCAGTGTTATAAGGTCTTGGGTTTGTGTATGTAATTACATGAAGCTCCTTGATACCCTTTTCTTCAAGAGTCTTCTTAGCAGCGTCAGGATCGTAAGCAACCTGCTTTACATCAGCGCTGTAGCCGGGTACAAATGTCGGAAGTACCGTTGTAGCCTTTTCAGAATATCCGTTGTAAAGAGCCTCAACAAGCTCGTCTACATTTACTGACTGAGAAAGAGCCACACGAGTTTCCTTGTCTAATCTTTCAATGTTGTATGCCATGTAATTGATGTTCATTCCCGGAGTCTTGTTAACAGTAATTTTGCTGTCCTCTTCAAGCTGCTTAACCTGGTTTGTATCGATTCCGTCGATGATATCTACCTCTCCGGACTGAAGCTCAAGAATCTTTGTTGATGCATCCTTGATCGTTCTGATTACAACATCGCTGATCTGAGCCTTACCTTCGTCATTCCAGTAATCCTCATTAGCTTCAAGCTTAACGTACTGATCCTTCTTCCATTCAACGAACTTATAAGGACCTGTTCCTACAGGGTTGTTCATAAGATCGCCGTCCTTAGCAGCAGTAGGGCTTACCATCGGTGCACCGAATACCATTGCAAGGTTAGCAATGAAAGGTGTTGAAGGCTGCTTTAGAGTAATATCAACGGTATACTCATCCTTAACCTCTACACCGTCAACATATCCCCATACGAAATCAGCATATGTCATGTCTTCTGTTTTATTGATTGTGTTTCTCTCAACATTAAACTTTACAGCCTCAGCATTGAAGTCTGTACCGTCATGGAACTTAACACCCTCCTGAAGGTAGAATGTGTAAACAAGACCGTCATCTGAAACATCCCACTTCTTTGCAAGACAAGGCAGAACTTCAGTAGAATCGTCTGCGTACTGTACAAGTCCCTCGTAAATCTGGTTTGTAACCTTTGCTGACTCACCGTCGTCAACGATCTGTGGATCAAGACCTCTAGGATCTGCTCCCTGAGCATAAACGAGTGATTGGTTCGACGAATCTCCGCTTGCGCCGGAATCCTTTGAATCCGTCTTATCGCCGCAGCCTGCAAGGCATAAAGCAGCCATAAGCGCAGCAACAACACCGCTCAGAATTTTTTTCTTCATAAAAATCCTCTTCCTTTCTGTTAACAAAAAAAGACGCACGCAATAGACCTTTTACCTAGCACGTTCTAAAGTCCCGCGGCATCTTTGCCTGTTATGATATATACATTATGTCCACACTACAGGACTATAACATAACATATTATACTACACTATGTAAATAAGTGCAATAGTAATTTTATACAAAAATAACACTAAATAACTATTCAATGTGTTAAAGCGGTAAAACTTTATCTATAATGTATCAAAATTCATTAGTACTTAATTATTTGATTCTTTTTCCGCACTGTCCGCAGAAGAGCGCATTTTGTTTCAATGCCGCTCCGCAATGCTTGCAAAATTTTTCCCTCGCATCAGAAACCTCATCCTGCTCATGAGGAGTTATCTCCGCAGCAGTAATAGCTCTGGGCTTTTTAACCCTCTCATTTGTTTCATTCTGAGCATTTTCTTTTTGAGCCTTTTCTTTTTTCCTCTCAATTATATCTCTTGCGCTTATACTGTCATCCAACAGATCATCATCAATAAGCTTTTTCCTTGGCGCACCCTCAGCTGTACTTATCAAAAGCGAGCATATAGAGGCAAATATTCCCAACATCAGCAATATTAGACTTGAAATAATTACAATAGCGCACACCGATCTCAGCTGTGTTGAATTAGCATTTGCAAAATCTTCAAAATAGTAAGATATTATAGGCTGTGAAACAACCGAAAGGACCACAAGTACAATCGCCGTTATAAATGTCATTCTCGAATAACAGCTGACAGCCTTTGACACATAATACAACGAGATTCGGTAATACAATCCCCAAAGCACAACTAAAACTAATATTGCACAAATGATCACTAAAACTGCCTGCCATGAGGCGAGAAGCTCAAACACTTTACTGTGGTGTGTAAAAGCCGTGCCGATATCAACCCCATTTACCTTTAAGCTTTCAAGAATCCTCTCAGTTTTTTCACGGTTGCTTGTAGCGAACAAAAATGACAAAGATGAAACGAGCAGCAAATTAAGCACAAAAGTTGCAACGCTTAAAAGCACAGTGATTGGAAGCATAGAAAAATCAAACTTTCTTTTTTTCGCTAAATTCTCTTCATGCACCTGTTACACATCCCAGCAATAATTTGATATTTTTTATTATACAAATTTTTATATAATTTGTCAAATAGATTCTAGTTTACAAGAAAACCGAATTCTTAACTGCTTACAAAATGCTTGACAATTGTAATTTGTTGTGATAGAATAATACCTGCGGTTTACAAGAACCGATATGCGCCGGTAGCTCAGCTGGATAGAGTGTTTGGCTACGAACCAAAAGGTCGGGGGTTCGAATCCCTTCCGGCGTGCCATATAAAACGGACGTTTGCAAAGCTTACAAATGTCCGTTTATTTTTTTGAATATAAGCGAATATAAAAAAGCAAAAGCCTATCTCTTATCTTTGCGATAAGGGACAGGCTTGTTTTTATGTTTTAATTTATACAAAACATTTTACATTGCAGATGTTGTTTTTTATTCTAAAATTCCTATCTCTTTTAAAATTCTCTTTGTGACACTGCCGTCGCACATCTGCATATGATACCGATAACATTCTTCCAAATCTTCTGTTTTCCTAAACTTCAATTCTTTTTCTACTGCGGCAACAAGCTGGTTTTCATTTTTTGCAACAGTAGTCGGATACGAATTATAATCAATGTAAAAACCATGATTCTTTTCATATTCGTCAAGGTCAGGTGCAAACAGCACAAACGGCTTTTTGTATGCCAAATAGTCAAACACGATAGACGAATAATCGGTAATAAGCAAATCGGTTACCGGCAAAAGCCTTTCGCTCGGAATTTTACAGCTCACCCTATTCGGATTTGCATTTTCAAAATGCGGATGAAGCTTTTTAACCAAAAAGAAACCGTCAAGCTTTGAAAAAGCGTTGTCAACTTCCGCTTCTCCGTCAAGCTTTGGGTCTGACGCATTTCCCCTGAAGGTAGGAACCCAAAGAGCTATTTTTTTGCCCCTTGCCTGCGGATACGTCTTATAAAACTCGGATATGCACTCTTCGTTATACTTTTTATCGAAGTAAATATCGGTTCTCGAAATTCCCGTAGGCTTAACCACGCCTTTGGGCTGTCTTAAAGATTTTTCTATTATCTCTACACAGCATGGTGCGCTGACGGTAAGCAAATCATAGTTTTTAAAAACATTTCCCTTGTACATTCCCGGAACTGAATCTTCAGTATCATATCCCGCCTTTTTTAAAAGTCCTCCGGAATGCCAAAGCTGTATAACTTTTGTTTCTTTACGCTTTTTGCAAGAGGAAACAGGCAAAAAATTGTCACAAATAAAAACATACTCAGACTCAGCATAAATCTTCATAAATTTACTAAGCCACTTTGTAAGACTTAAAAAGCCAGCCTTGCTGAAATCCAAATATCTCTCACAGATTTCAATATTTTTCAAATCTCCCTGCCTGATAGATTCTTCAAGCACTTTTTTCATATACTCCATGCTAAACGGTAAAAAGTTATGATGCGCATCAGCAAAAATAACAAGCCCTTTTCTCACTTTTTTGAAAGAACAAAAAAAGTAGATTACCGGCAGATAAATATGCTGAACAGCCATTTTAAAAATCTGTTTTATATAAAAGCTTAATTTCAAACACATTCACTCACTTTCAGCCTCAGCATTGATCTTAGCATTCTTTATCAGACTTTATCAAAAGCTGACATAGTTGTTTTTACTTAAATTAAGGGCATTGCCCTGTCATTTAACAAGCAGCACGGGCGTTAGCCCATTAGAGGCGGGGCATCTTTCCGTAGTTATTATCTGCAAAAACAGATGTAATTTTGTTAATGGAAATTATATCATGGCTGCCTTTTTTTGTCAAACCTATCGCACTGTTTAAATACAGCTTTCCGTCCTAAGCAATGCAAATTTTACGAAAGAATTCATTTAAAATAAAAACGGAAGCAGATTTCACTCCGCTTCCGCCAGTCTGTCAAAAAAGTACAATTTTGAAATATTGTCGCGTAGGCGGACATGCGCCGACGCAGCGACACCTTGAGAGGAAATCGGCGGTGTGAGCCGATTTCCGACGAAAAGGGGTTTCCTAGGGGAAAAACGCAGAACGAGATAAGCAAAGCTATCGAAGTGAGTGCGTTTGTCCCATGGGGAGCGTGTTCGACTTTGTCGACACGCTCACGGAAGCAGATTTCACTCCGCTTCCGCATTGCTTATCCAATTTACCAAAGTGCTTTTATACCCTTAGCATGGCTGTTTATCATACCTACATCTGCCGTTGTGATAGCTCCGTCAGTCTTTGCATCAGCACATGCGAGCTTGTAGCCTTCAAGAATATTAATTCCCTTTGCGTGTGAATTTGCCATGCCGACATCAGCTGTTGTTACCTTTCCGTCACCATTTATATCGCCGAGCGGGTTAAGCTCCACATCTATTGCCAAGTCGCTATCTGCAACTGTGGTCTCATATGTTCTTTCCACATATTTGCCACCGCTGATCTTGAGAGTGTATGTTCCTGCTTCAAGATCTGCTATGCTGTAGTTTCCCATACTATTTGCATTTACAGAATACTCTGAGCCTTCAGACGATACTGCTGTTACGGTCATATCTGTTGTTGTATCAGAATCAGATACGTTTACCGCACCTGAAACTGTATATGTGTCAGGATCAGTAGGATCAGTTGAGTCAGTCAGTTCAGGTACTTTAATTTCTTCAGCCAAAGTACTGATGACATTAGCATCGGTTGAAGATTTTATCGCACAGCTGCTCCTGTTATAAAAACCATTCGGCGTATCCCACAAAATAGGAGTAAATCCATAGCTTGTGATAAGTCTTAACATATAGTCAAGTGCCTCAGATGATGTTTTGACTGTTGCATTTCTCGCAAAATTTGAACGTGGATAAGATGATGTAGTTTCCCCTACAAACACAGGTATACCCTTATCGGTAAATGCTTTCTTTAAAAGCTCACACTGATTAACGCTGTAATTTACCCACTCTGTTCCTCCGATTTTGTTTTCCCAATACATAGAGTTGTCAACATAGTGAACGGATACCATAAGCTTATTTTCCACAGTATCTTTAGGAACTATAAATTCCGACGATGTTGTAAGGTCAATATTGGTCCAATATCCCGATGCTATTAAGATTCTCTCTGCATTGTTTCCTCCTGTTGATCTTACCGCATCAACAAAAGTCTGATTAAGCTCATTTGTAAGCTTAAATCCATCTGCTCTTGAAAGTTCTACAAGATTGCCGTTTGAATTGAACTGATTACCGCCAAGATATTCGTTAAATCCCTCGAAAATCACATAATCAGAATAATCCTTAAAATACTCTGCAATCTGAGTCCAAAGCTTATTAAATATAACTTTACATTCTTCAAGGCTGTTTCTTCTGATAATAAACTCATCAAAATGGTGAATGTTAATTACTGTGTAAACTCCTGCATTTCTGCAATAATCAACTATTTCACCGACACGGGCAATGTAATCCTTATTGATAGTGTATGTCCCGTCATTTTCCATCATATTTCCCCAGAACACAGGAATTCTTACGGTATTAAATCCTGCATCCTTCATACCGTCAATCATTGTCTGAGTAGTAATCGGTGCTCCCCAGCATCTTTCATAGTCTGATGTCTGATTGCTTCCAGATCTGAGCGGCCATGTGTATGTGATGCTCTCACAGTTGGTAGAGTTATACGCCTCCATTGTATTTCCGAGATTAAGTCCGAGTCCCATTTCCTTAGAAGCTATGGTTGCTGTTAACTTTTGACGCATAACACCGTTATCTGCGGCACTCACCTCTTGAGCAAGCGCAAACGATGAACATACCGATACCGCCAAAACGATTGCTGCTGAAGCTACACTCAACAGTGCTTTTTTTAATCTTTTCATAAAGACCTCCTTTTATTTATATCAAACCTTTATTATTGATCCAAACTCTTTATGTGTTCTTTAAACTTAGCGAACGTTTCCTTGCTTAAGCAATGCTCGATCTTACAAGCGTCCGCTGCGGCAATCTCTTTATCAACGCCTATTCTCACAAAAAAATCAGTAAGCAAAACATGACGCTCATAAATAGTTGATGCAATTTCCTCTCCGGTACCGGTAAGGGTAATAAATCCTCCATCAGAAATTTCAATAAAACCGCCGTCCTTTAAAATTCCGACAGCACGGCTTACACTCGGCTTTGAATATCCGGATTCTGTTGCAATATCAATCGAACGGACATTTCCCTTACCAAGCTTTTTCGTAAGCAGTAAAATAGTTTCTAAATACATTTCCCCTGATTCAAGAAGTGCCATATTTACAAAACCCTCACTTTAATATCAGTTTACAAATATGCTGACGATAACAAACCGACCCGAACATATCCTGTTGATTTTGATTATATCATAATTTTTTATTATTTTCAAGAGCTCTGCGTCAAACTTCATGGTTTTTGCGCTGCTGTGAATTTTGCGTTAAGCTATAATTTCCCGTGCAATTTATGCCTTTTTGATACTAGAATTAGTGATAATAAAAAAGACAAAGGAATAATAATCATTACATTCCTTTGCCTTAGTAATTTCAGCTTATTTAAAATATCTGATAAACCGGAATCCATCTTCTTCCCCAATTGCACGCCTCGCTGTATGAACTGAAGTATATGTCGATAACTGAATTAGTTACCGCTCCGCCTCTGTCTTCAACCTCGTAAGAACAGGTGTGATTTCCGATTTTAAATTTTGTTCCGAAAGCATATGCACTTCCTGCCGCTATGGTATGTCTCGGAGCACAGTAGCTTCCATCGGCTGTTCTGGCTCCCGGACCGGCACAGTATCCTGTAGTCGAGAAAATACCTACATATCTTATTCCCTTTGCAACAGATTTATATCCTTCCGTTCCCGTTGAAGAAATAGGCTTGATTATATAATAATGGTTACCTACCGAAGGATTTGTCACAGTATACTTTGTCGAAGAAACAACAGCAATCTTCTTGTAATTGCTTCCTCGCTTATCTGACGAATAAACAGCATATTTAACGGCACCTTTTGACTTGTTCCACTCTATCGTGTACTGCGATCCCCATGTATTCCATGAAATCTGACGCATTCCGTTTTTTATTGTAACTCCGGTCGGAGCAGCAGCATACGCCTTTGTCTTAAAGCTAAAAGCAGTATACGGTGAATAATAGTTTTTTCCGTTAACTGTTATATAGGTATAAACTCTTGCGTAATAGGTTGTGTTTGCTTTAAGGTTCGTGATAGTTTGAAGAGTACTTGTTCCTCTTACGATCTTGAAATTCTTAAAGTTCTTATCAGTTGACACTTTAAAAGCATAGCCCTTAACGCATTTTGCCTTATTAAGCGTTACAGACGCCTTGTTTTCCGTTACAGACTTTGATTTTATCGAAGCCTTCGGAAGTGCAGCAGTTTTTATCGTTGTGATCTGCGGCGAAGAGTAATATACCTTTCCTCCGCTCTTAACATACGACGCTGTTTTTATATAGTACGTCTTGTTTGGACAAAGCCCTTTAAAAGTAATCTGATTATTTGTGCTGTCACCTATTTTCTTGTTCTTAAAGTCCTTATTATCAGCAAGCCACATTCTATATCCGGTTACATTTTGCTTGTTTAAAGTTATTTTGAGGCTTGAATATCCTCTTGATGATTTTGCGGCATTTACTGTTCCGAGCGCAACAGTTTTTGTAGCGCAAGTAAACGTAATCGCCGTGGACTTATATGTTTTTGTTCCGCTGTTTATATAGTTTTCTACCTTAACGTAGTATGTCTTATTATTTTTAAGACCGTTGAAATTAAAAACAGTTCCTTTGCCTTGAAGCTTCTTCGCATTTTTAAAGCTTTTATTATCAGCAAGATATACCGTATATCCGCTTACGTTCTTTTTATTGAGTTCGATTTTTATTGTATCATATGTCGATGCTTTGCTCTTTACAGACGGTGCTTCAACCTTTTTTGTTGTACCTTTAAATTTTATTGCATCAGAGCGGTATTCTTTTCCGTCAACATTCATGTATGAACAAACTTCAAAATCATATGTTGTTGCACATGAAAGACTTTCTACGTTTATTGAGTTTTCACTGCTTGTTATAACCCTTGACGAAGTAATGTCAGCGCTCTTTGAAACCTTCATTTTGTATCCGTCAATTTCGTTCTCTTTTTTTAAATCCACTTTGATACTCGAAAGCTCTGATGATGTGTTTTCAAGCGTCGGCTGTGCAACCGGTTCTGTTTTTGCCGTTACATATCCGCTTGCTGATGATTTTCCGGATCTCTGTGAAGCGTCGTCGAACTTAAAGTAATATGTCGTATTAGGCTTTAAGCCGTAAACGTTAATTATCTCGCTGTTGCTTGACGCCCGTTGTGAATTTTCAAAATTCTTGTCTTCTGAATATAAAATACTGTAAGTGTTAATTCCTGTATCTGTTAGTGTTATTCTTGCGCTGGTAGAAGTAGTATCAATATCCTTTACATATCCGCTGTATTGTCCCGCAGCTGCGCTAAAAACAGAAGCTGCAAGTACCACTACAGCAACAGATAATGTTGCAAGTCCAAATGTTACTATTTTTTTCAGCATATAGCCACCCTTTCTGGTTTGTAATTAATTTGTAACCATTTGCCCAAAATTGTAACACTTTCGTTATCATCTGTCAAGCAAAAGCATGGTTTGTTAACCAAATTTTAATATTTGGAAGGCGCTATAACTGATTTATTCTAAAATTTTTCTTTCCGTTTTGTGGTAATTTAACAACACATTGCAACTGATTTGTTAATTTGTTATATTTAATTAGCAATTAATCTGTAAAAAATAAACAGCAAACTTGTACTTGAGTTTGCTGTTTAAATAAAAATTCACTTAAAATATTAGGCATATCCCCACGCAAGTTTTAACTACAAAGTTAACTGAATACATCAGCCTTGCTTTTGCTGTTCATTATCTTCCGATTTTAAATCCCTTTTTTTAATTATCTTAAGAGTTTCGTTAAAGCCTGTTGATGCAAGTCCGCTTATTATTCCTATTGCAATAGCTGTTACCAAATCCTTTGCCGGAAATTCACCCATTGTGAAATACCCCAAAACTCCGAGTATTGCTCCGCAAAAACCTGTTATCAAAGGTATAAACTTCTTTTTAAGATTAAAAGCTTTAACGCCAATCCCTAAAAAATAACAAATAGCTACTATCGGTACAACTGTTACCAAATTTGAAATTTCCATAGTTTCCTCCTATCAAAAATTTATTTATTATCTACTTCGCTTGTCAGTATGTCCATGCTTTTTACACGATTGAAAATCTCGGTTCCGGTGGAATTTCCTCCAAGTGAATGATAAACGCTGTATAAGTTTTCAAAATTTCTAAGCTCGCTTATACTTACCTCGCCTTTTGAAATAAGAGCTGTTCCGATTGCAAGTATTCTGTCTTGTAAAATTGCAACAACGCCGTCCTTTACCTTTTCCTGTTGAGCAATCTTTTTTGATATCCTTTTATAACACAAAGACAAAACTGCTATCGTTCCCGTAAGCAAAATCTCTCCGATAAAACTCAATACATATTCCAAAATTTAAACCTCCTTCTTTTTTTAAATCGGAGCAACGCTCTGCTTTGCTTTCAAGCAGCAGAGCTTGTGACCTATTGCAACCAGCGCCGGGAGCGTTAGCTCCTCAGGGTTTCAGTGGGAGATTATTACTCCCACTGAAATTCTGAAATGGAACCCGCCGCCTTAGATGCGGGGGCCATCTGCGCTTAGGTTATATCCTCACCAATCCCCTGTAAAAAAGAAAAACTCCTCTGTTTATTGCACACCGAAATACAACAGATAACAAAAAATTAAGCTTCCGTTAACATGGACTTAATATGCGCGTGTCGGCAAAGCCGAACACGCTTCCCATGGGACAAACACACTCACTTCGATAGCTTCGCCCATCTCGTTCTGCGTTTTTCCCCTAGGGAACCCCTTTTCGTCGAAAATCGGCTCATACCGCCGATTTTCTCTTAAGGTTTCGCTGCGTCGGCACATGTCCGCCTACGCGACAATATATTAACAGTTTGCTTTTTTCTACAGACTGTTAATATATTTTATTTACTTAAAACCGATTACGTTACATTAAAGCCGTCATTCTGAAAAATCTTCACTATTTTAATTGCTTGTTAAATAGTTATGAACAATTTATTAAATATCAGAAAAAGCCTTGCTAAATACATGAAATTATTGTAATATATAAACCAACCGCTTTAGCGATTTAAAGCAAATAAGTAAACTTTAAATTTTATATTGATAAACAATAAAAAACTAATGAAAAGGATGTAATAAAATGGCTACACAAGGAGATTTAATTTCATTTCGCCCTGACGTAAGGGTTCTTGACGCAACACTTAGAGACGGAGGTCTTGTAAACAATTTTAGATTCACTGATGAGTTTGTTCGTGATCTTTACAAAGCCAATGTAAAAGCAAATGTGGATTATATGGAATTCGGATATAAAGCTTCAAAAGAGATTTTCAATCCCGATGATTTCGGAAAGTGGAAATTCTGCTGTGACGATGATGTTTTCAAGATCGTCGGAGACAACAATACCGATCTAAAGCTTTCATGTATGCTTGACGTCGGAAGAACAGACTTTAAAAATGATGTTTTGGAAAAGCAAAACTCTCCCTTTGACCTTATGAGAATCGCAACTTATATACATCAGATTCCCTCGGCAATCGAAATGATTGAGGACTCAAAGAAAAAGGGATATGAAACAAGCGTAAACATTATGGCAATTTCAAAGGTTAACGACGAAGAGCTTATGAAAGGTCTCGAGCTTTTAGCAAAAAGCCCTGTTGACATCATTTATATAGTAGACAGCTTCGGAGCATACTACCCTGAACAGATTGAAAGGCTTTCCGAGAAATATCTTGAACTTGGAAACAAATACGGCAAGCAAATAGGCATTCACGCACACAACAATCAACAGCTTGCCTTTGCAAATACTATCACTGCTCTAAGATACGGTGTAAGCTGGCTTGACTGTACGGTAAGCGGAATGGGAAGAGGCGCCGGAAATTGTTACTCTGAATCGCTTCTGGCATTCTTAAAGAATCCAAAATACAATCTTGTTCCGATTATGGATTTTGTTGCAAAGCATATGCAAGCCGTAAAAAGCGAAGGAAACAAGTGGGGATATGATATTCCATATCTTCTAACCGCTATTTTAAACAGTCATCCGTCATCAGCTATTAAATTTATCAAAGATAACAGGGATGATTATACAAACTTTCTTCACGAGCTTATGGATCTTGAATAAAGTTGTTTTACAAAAAAAGAGAGAACTTTTTCGGTTCTCTCCTTTTTTATATCTATTCTTTATTCATATTGGCTTTCCTGTAATTATTCCCTTTGAGCCTGACGCAATATACACCCGTCCAAACTCTCTCGGATCACCCGTTATACTGTTTACCGTTCCGTAACATTGACGGTCGGTATTTATCCGCTCAAAGCTTTTCGCATAATCAGTTGACCGCCAAAAACCGTATTCACCGTTTAATATTCCCGTTGTAAATATTGTAACAGGACTTTTACTGTCCATTGGCTTTCCGAATCCAATACCGCATATTTTGTCTTTGTCATTTGTGATTTTATGCGAATAAACTGCTCCGCCTTTAAATTCAAGTCTAAAGAGTCCGCTTTTTCTTAAAGCTATCCATAGGCAATGTGCTTTCCCCGGCTCAGTTCTGGCTTCAAAGCGATTATCTCCGAACCGCTCGTCAGGCTCGCAAAAGCTGTCGCCGACAAGCTTTCTTTGAACAAATGTTTTGCCTTTGTCCTCACTGATAAAAACTATCCCCTTGTCATTTATCGCCCAGATAAAATTTTCATCGACCCTGCACGAATATATTTTTACAGAGATCGGCTGATCATTGTAATTCCTCTCTCCGATAAAACATGACAAACTCCAATTTTCTCCCTCATTGTCTGTATAAACCACCGTATCGGAGTAAAACCCCCTGTTCAGTCCACTCATAGCCCATATTATCCGCTTTTCGTCAGAAGTCATTGCGACCCACCCTGAATCAACATTCGGCTTTTTAATATTTTCGATAATTTTGTCGATTTTTGGGGTAAGCCCATAAGGGTATTTTAAAAGCTCAAAGCTTTCTCCCTGATCTCTTGTAACTATAACTCCACCTTTTGACAGTCCCGTCCAGTTTCCTCTTGGAGTAGCTGCAAAATAAACAGAGCCGAAATCAGAAAAATCCGCATTAAGACAGGTTATATACCGATCCTTATTTTTGTTAGCAAATGTATTTTCCGCTCCGTTTTCCAAATCCTTAAATACAAAACCGCCTAAGTCCCCAACAAGGTCAATACACCGCACCTCGCCTCTCGGAGGAGAATAGACGTTCATATGAACCGTTTCTTCCATTCCGTTACATTCACTTGAAAACGAAACTGTTTTTCCCAATTTGGCATCAGTTAAGTTTTTAGTCATAAAAACTCCCGTTCCGGTATTAAACAGCATCATATCTTCGTCAAACGGATTTATTTTCACATCGCTCATCCAATGTATCAACGAACGGTTTCCGTTATATTCCGGCTTCATATATGAAACGGTAAAGTCCAGATTGCCATCGCTCAATCCTTTTAAAATGATATGGTAACTATCTCCGTTATCTGTACTCATATAAATTGCATCATCTGCACGCATTGAACCTATTTCCGACATTACAAGCATACCGTTTCTGTAGCATACTCCGGAAAGTCCCGATCCAATCAAAACCTCGCTTTCGCATTCCACACAAACCCTTTTGCCCAAGTTTTCAAACGGTATGTTCAATGGGGTAATATCTTTATCTAATTCAAGCCCGCTGTCGGTCATTTTATATCTGTATGCCCTTGCGTCATAGCAGGTTGCGCTGTCACAGGAAATTGCATTGAACCCGCCAAAGCCTTTTAAAACCTGTGTGAATGTAACAAAAAGATACTTGTCACTTACCGCCGCACGCTGGGGAACAAATCCCGGATACTCGCAAATAGGATCTATAATAGGCTTTGGAGCCCTAAGCTTAACAAAGCTTTTTAAATTATCGTAGGACGCAAAAAGAGTATGTCCTCTCACACTTCCCGATGCATTTTGCTCGCCCGTTGCTCCGATAATAAAAAACTCTTTTTCGTCCAAACTCTCCTTATATATAAAGGTAAGATTTTTTTCACCAAACGGCTTTATGTTCTCCCAGTTTTCGCCCTCGTCATATGAAACAAACAAGCCCTCGGTTTGAGATGCAAAATAAAGTGTCCCGTCCTTTTTAATAAGACGTTCGCCTGCACTTCTTCCCACGAAATTCCCATGAACAGCACAAGGAATTTCCTTTTTTACATATGTTGCTCCAAAGTCATCGCTTATGTAAAGGCTTCCGCTTATGTGATCTCCGCAGGCAATATAAAGTCTGCCTTTTATATTTTCATCTAAAGCTATACCGATAGGATAACAGCGGCTTGAATCTGTTGCTTTTACATCGTCAATCAAGCTTATCCACTTGTTGTTTGAAAAATCGAATCTGTAAACTCCGCCTATATCAGTTCTTGCATACATAACATCTTTAAATTTATCGCTTAAAACAAATCCTGTTACGAATCCTCCACCTTTTATCGGAATGTTTTTATATTCATATTTTACAGACATAAGATTGACCTCCCTTGTCAGAAACCGCCCCCTGCGGTCCGTATTCGGAAAAACTTATTATGCATTAGCTTGAGAATCTTTTTATCTTATTCGTGCTTTTTCTTTTTGAAATTTGTGTTTACAAGTATTATTCCTGCCGATACTAAGATAAGAGAAACTAATCCCTTTAACCCAAATGCTCCTGTTTCTCCGAGAATTAACATCGAGAACACCGAGCCTAAAATCGGAGTCAGAAATCCGAAAACCGCAACTCTGGAAACAGGATTATATTTTAAAAGCTGCGCCCAAATCGTATACGCTACTGCCGAAACAAATGCCAAGTAAACTATTATCAGCACTGCTTTTACGCTAAGCTCCTCAAGCCTTCCGCCAAATGCAAAGCCTGCGACAGTCATTACCAATCCGCCGATTATAAACTGGTATCCGCTCAGCATTGTCGTATCGTCATAAGTACTGTATCGCTTCATAAATACCGACGAACAAGCATATCCGATTGTTGAAAGTATTATGAATCCTTCTCCCATAAGTGAAAAATCAAAAAGCGTTTCTACATTGTCAGTGTTTATATTTATCAAGAATACTCCGATAAAACCGATAACTGAGCCTAAAATCTTAAGCGATGTTATCCTTTCCATCTTAAATATCAGACCTGATACAAACAGAGCAATAAAAACGCTCGTACCGTCCAAAATTGACGCCTTAACTCCGGTTGTGTTTGCAAGGGCTATATAAAAGAAAACATACTGGATTATTGTTTGAAACAAGCTTAGCTTGACTGCACGAAAAAATGATGCACCGGATTTAGGATATACCGGCTTTTTTGAAATGATCGTTCCAATAATTACAGTTAAAATTCCTGCAACGAAAAACCTTATTCCTGCGGAAAGAATCTGTGCCGCAATATCGGTATCATTAATGTGCATCTCGCTGTACCCGAGCTTTATTACAGGGATAGCCGACCCCCAAAGCGTACAACACACAAGACAAAGCGCCACGACAACATAGGTTTTGGTTAAAAACTTCTCCATACAATCACCTCTAATCTCAAATATTCGAGATATATTTTATCACATCAATCATTCTATTTCAATACATTTTGACCAAACTAAAAGAAAAATTATACTCTTGGTAAATGTCTTAATCCTATTATGTAGTTATTTACCTGAGTTTTAGCATTAAATAAAATCATCCGCCGAAAACCATATAACTGATGTACTGATTAGTTTGACGAATGACGGGATATACTAATAATTAAAGTCTGTACTTATTTTTTATTGGCTTGGATTGCAATTGACAAAACAAAACTTTTAGTATACAATTAAAATAAATTATCGCATAAATAAGGGGAAAATTAATGAACAACAAACTATTTAAGGAAGTTTTGACAATTCCAAATCTTCTCACACTGCTAAGATTCATTCTTTTAGGCGTTTTTATGGTTTTGTATTTAAACGCTGACAATAATACAGAGAAATACACGGCAATTGTAATTCTTGCCTTAGGTTTTTTAACCGACTTTTTTGACGGATTTATAGCAAGACGGTTTGACATGGTTTCTGACTTAGGTAAGGTCATTGATCCTATCGCCGACAAGCTTTCGCATGGAGTTATAATGCTTTGTCTTTGCACTAAGTACCGGCTTATGATAATTTTAATTGCAATTCTCATTGTAAAAGAAAGCTTTATGGCGGCAATGGGAATAAGAAACTTTACCCGTGGAATTGTAAACAGCGCAAAGTGGTTTGGAAAGATATGCACAGCAATACTATTTGTAGCCTTGATAGTTCTTTTGGTTTTTGACATGACCGACTTTTGGGCAAACTCAATTATCATTTTCTGTGCCGCAATAATGTTATGGTCGTTGGTGATGTATATAAGGTTTTTCTACAGGGAAAACAAACACATTAATGCCGCTAAATAAAAACAAGGCAAAGAGCACTTAAACTCTTTGCCTTGTTTTTATGATATACTACTTTTTAGATTTCTTTTTTTGATATTCAAAGCATTCCTTTGCGACAACCGGACTCAACAAAAGAAGACATAACAAATTAGGTATTGCCATAAGTGCATTAGCTATATCAGAGAACTGCCATACTATCGAAAGCTGTGCTGTTGCTCCGATAAAACATATCACCGGAAAAAGAAGCCTGTAGACAATAATCACCGCTCTTTTTTTCACTAAGTATTCAAGAGCTTTTTCGCCGTAATATTCCCAGCCCAAAATCGTCGAAAAAGCAAAAAAAACAAGTCCGATAGCTACAACATATCCTCCTATAGGTCCGAGGGCTGTTTCAAAAGCTTCTATAGTAAGGTTCGCACCCGTTGCATCAGAATATTCTAGCACACCCGAAGAAGCAATAACAATAGCTGTCATCGAGCAAACCAAAAGCGTGTCAAAAAAAGTTCCGGTCATATTAATGTACGCTTGTTTTGACGAAGAATTCGTGTTTGCAGCTGCCGCAGCGATAGGAGCTGAACCAAGTCCGGCTTCATTAGAAAAAACGCCCCTTGAAACTCCAGACTGAATCGCTTTAACGGCGGTTATTCCCAATACTCCTCCGCTTACGGATTTAAACGAAAAAGCACATTCTATCATAGATGCAAGTCCTAACGGTACATTTTCAATATTTACTGCAATTACCACCAGCGCACTTACTATGTATCCTACTGCCATAACGGGAACAATTACCCCGCACACCTTTCCTATGCTTTTTATTCCTCCAAGCAAAATCATAAGCACCAAAACAGATATTACAATTCCTGTTATCCAAGCAGGAATTCCAAACGCCGACATAAGCCCAGATGAAATCGAATTGGCCTGAGTCATATTTCCGATTCCAAACGATGCCATAACCGTAAACAACGAAAATAAAAGCGCCATTATTTTTCCTAAGGTTTTAAACTGGAATCCGTTTTTCATGGCATACATAGGACCGCCGCACATCTCGCCTCTTTCGTTTTTCTCCCTGTACTTTACCGCCAAAACACTTTCCGCATACTTGGTAGACAATCCAAAAAGTGCTGAAATCCACATCCACACAACCGCTCCCGGACCGCCTGTAACAAGCGCCGTGGCAACTCCGGCAATATTGCCCGTTCCTATTGTTGCGGCAAGCGCCGTCATTAAAGATTGAAACGGCGAAATATCTCCCAAGCCATCGTTTTTATCGTGTTTCTTAAATACAAGCGACAGCGCATGCGGCAAATTCCTAAACGGAATAAACTTAAGCCTTATAGTAAGAAAAATTCCTGTTCCCACGATCAAAACAAGCATTGCAGGTCCCCACAGGAAATCATACATTTCATCTAATATTGTTTTAATCATATCCTATATTACCACCTCAAAACAGTAACAAAATATATATTCTAATATGGCAAGCTGCATTAGAATACTGCCCAAATTATTATACGGGTAATAATTTAAAAAAATGCCGGTATAAAATTTACAAACTGTAAACAAATTTTCAATCAATTGCAAATAGCCTTACAAAGATTCAGTCTGTAGAAAAATCACACTTTTAAAATGTAGTCTCGTAGGCGGAAATTCGCCGACGCAACGACACCTTGAGAGGAAATCGGCGGTGTAAGCCGATTTTCGACGAAAAGGAAGAATCCTCAGGGAAAAAGCGCTGAACGAAACGGGCGAAGCTGTCGAAGTGAGTGCGTTTGTCCCTTGGGAAGCGTGTCGGGCTGTGTCCACACCTTAAAGATTACAATTCTTGACATACAATATCTAATGTGATATACTTGATTTAAATTTATCCGGAACTTTTTTCATAAAAAATAAACGCAGTTTAAAGTTTTGAAAGGACTATTTTAATGGAAAAGAAAAAGCTAAACTTTGCACCTAAAGAAGGAAGCTTTCTTGAAGTGTTTAAATATAAAGACTTACTATCCCAGCTTGTTTCAAGAGATTTAAAGCTGAAATATCGCAGAAGTTTTTTGGGATATGTTTGGAGCGTATTGAATCCGCTTCTTATAATGCTCGTCATGACGGCGGTATTTTCATCAATGTTCGGAAGGAATGTCCCGAATTTTGCAATTTACCTTTTATGCGGACGTACAATATTTGAATTTATCAATACCGCTACTACAAAAGCACTTGGAGCAATAACGGACAATTCCGTTTTGCTCAAAAAGACTTATGTGTCAAAATTTATGTTCCCACTCTCGAAAATCACAAGCTCAATGATAGACTTTGTATTTTCGCTCGGTGCGCTTGTTATAGTTATTACCTTTCTTTCATTAATTAAAGGAGAATGCTTATTCTCGTTTGCGAATCTTTTGTTCCCGATCGTTGTGATTCAAGCGTACGTTTTTTCTCTCGGACTTGGATTTTTACTTGCACAGTTAAACGTATTTTTCAGAGATATAAAATACATTTATAAAGCTATAACAACCGCTTGGATGTATCTTTCGGCTATCTTTTATGATGTTAATATGCTGACAAGCGTTCCTTGGATAAAATTTATCGTCGATTTTCTAAATCCGGCTTATATTTATATCAAACAGTTCCGTGACATAATATGGCTAGGAAACCACGGATTGGAGTTTGTGTACAATACAAGAATTTTTGCACAGAATGTTGTTTTGGGAACAATTTACGCTCTGGCTATGTTTGCAATAGGCATCTTCTTTTTCAAAAGAAAACAAGATAAGTTTATTCTGTATATTTAAGGAGGGACTATTATGTTTGGATTTGTAAGAGAACTTCCTGAGAATAAACATCAAAGCGAATATATAGTTGATCTTCAAAATGTAACTGTTCGATTTAACAAAGCAAGTGAGAAAATAGACAATCTAAAAGAATACTTTGTAAAGCTTGTCCGCCATGAACTGATGTTTCAGGAATTTTTAGCACTTCAGGATATAACACTTCAAATAAAGCCCGGAGAAGCATGGGGTTTTGTCGGCACAAACGGTGCGGGAAAATCAACTCTTTTAAAGGTAATAAGCAAGATTTTAAAGCCATACAAGGGAACGGTTGAGGTGAACGGTACTATTGCATCGCTGATTGAGCTTGGTGCAGGAATTGATCCTCAGCTGACCGCAAGGGAAAACATTTTCCTAAACGGAACCATTTTGGGCTATTCAAAAGAATTTATCGAATCAAAGTTTGACGATATAGTTGCGTTTTCCGAGCTTGAGGACTTTTTGGATTCTCCTGTTAAAAACTTTTCTTCCGGTATGAAAACAAGACTCAGCTTTTCAATTGCAACCGTAATGGAGCCTGACATTTTAATAGTAGATGAAATCCTAGCGGTCGGAGATGCTCTTTTCAGAAAGAAATGTATGGAACGCATGAACAAAATGCTTTCGCATGGAACTACCCTGCTTTTCGTTTCTCATAACATCTCAGATATTGAAAAAATGTGTCAAAAAGCCATGTGGATAAACCGAGGAAAAACGGTTATGTCAGGTGATGTTAAAGACGTTTGTGCACAATATCAGGAAAACATTGCAAAAATTAAGGAAAAAGAGCGTTTGGAAAAGAAAAAGAAAACATCCGTTGAAAACGCCAAAAAATAACTATGCCAAAAAATCCTCCGAAATCTTTTCGGAGGTTTAAGCATTTATCAAGGGGGAAATTATATGTCAGAGTTTTTAAACGATGAGCGCATCATTCTCGCATCCGAATCGCCGAGACGCAAGGAGCTTTTAAGCTATATCACAGATGACTTTGAAGTGATTCCTGCCCAAATTGATGAACATGTTGATCTTATTATAAGGCAGGAGCGTGTTGCAGAAGCGCTGGCAATCAGAAAAGCTAAAGCAATAAATGCTCCCGGCGCATTAATTATCGGATGTGACACGGTTGTTTTATGCGACTCAAAAATATTCACAAAGCCTAAAAATCGTGCAGACGCATTTAATATGATAAAATCTCTTTCAGCCAAAACTCACAGGGTTTTAAGCGGAGTATGTCTTAAAAAGGACGATAAAATAAAATCTTTCACAGTCGAAACACTTGTTACCTTCTATCCTATCTCGGATGAAGAAGCAACTTGGTATTTATCAACAGGTGAGCCTTTTGATAAAGCAGGCGCATACGGAATTCAAGGCTACGGCTCGGTTTTGGTAAAAAAAATCGACGGAGATTTTTACAATGTTGTAGGTCTTCCTGTTTCAAGGCTTAAAAGAGAACTTATAAAGTTTTCAGCTGAGGGGAAATAAACGGTATGGGACTTTTTAAAAAAGAAAAGAAAACAAAACTCAAAGACGTAGTGGAATTTAACGGAAAGAGAATAAGCTATGCTGTTGAAATTCTTGACGGAGAGGAAAGAGTTCTCGGAAAAAACGGTGGAATCGCCGTAAACGGTGACTGCGTTATACTTCTTTTGGAAGCGAGCGAGGTTTTCAGATGCGAAATAAAAAACATCAAAATAGGAACACTAATGAGCGGTAACGGTGCTGACATTTCAGGCCTTGACATAAACCAAAACAGACAACGTCACATTATAGCTTATTACAGCAATCTAAAGCAGTAAGGAATTGATATAAATGGGAAAATTTAGAGTGGCTGCAGCGATTATCGCCTGTAGGCTAACAAGACTCATTCTAAGGGCTGTCGGAAAGGGCGGAACAAGCCTGCCGGGAATGGTGGCAGTTAAGCTTTATAAAAACATTTTATCAAAGCTTTCAAAAAACGTAAACACGATAATTGTCACAGGTACGAACGGCAAGACCACCTCTTCAAGAATGATTGAGCAAGCCCTTATTGAATCTAACAGAACATATTTTTGCAACAAGAGCGGAGCTAATATGCTCGGCGGAATAGTTGCTGAATTCTGTGAAAATTCTACACTTACAGGCAAAAAGAAATACGATTGGGCTCTTATTGAATGTGATGAAGCAGCTTTTCGTACCGTTTCAAAATATATAGACGCTACGTGTGTACTTGTTACAAATATTTTCAGAGATCAGCTTGACCGCTACGGCGAAGTTACACACACTCTAAACAGCATTATTACCGGAATTAAAAACTCAAAAAATGCTGTTGTATGTCTTAACGCTGACTGTTCTCTTACAGTTTCTATTGCTGACCAAATAGATAACAAAATTATATACTACGGTGTTGACAAGGCAATTTATGAGCATACGGTCAAGGAAGTTTCCGATGCTCCGTATTGTATAAAATGCAAATCAAAGTATGATTATTCATACCGAACTTTCGGTCATCTGGGCGGATTTAAGTGCAGCGGCTGCGGATACAGCCGTCCTTCACCGACAGTGTCTGTTACAGATATACTTGAAACAAATGACAGCTATTCCCTTGTTATGCTGAATATCGGAGGGGATGAATTCAAAGTAAAAATCAATCTTCCGGGCGGATATAATATTTATAACGCTGTGGGGACTGCATGTGTTGGTTATGCTTTAGGCTTTGACTCAAAAACCGATGTTTTTGCACTTGAGAATTTTGAATGCGGGTTTGGAAGAATGGAAATGCTTCCGATAAATAAAGCAAAGCTTCGCATGATACTTGTAAAAAATCCTGCCGGCTGTAATCAGGTATTAAATTTTCTTTGCAACAACAAGGAAAGCTCGCTGTTTATCGTTGCGCTTAACGACAATTATGCTGACGGAACTGATATTTCATGGATATGGGATGTTGACTTTGAAAAGCTTACATCGGTTGAGGACAAGCTTTGTGAAATATGGGTAACCGGAATAAGAGCCGATGAAATGGCAATGAGGTTTAAGTACGCAGGAATAAGCACTGAAAAAATCAAGGTAAAAAAAGACTATGACTTGCTTATAAACGATATCGGAGGCTATGACGGCTCTGTTTATATGATGCCGACATATACTGCTATGCTTGCGATAAGAAAAAAAATAGCCGACAAATTCGGCTTCAAGGAATTCTGGAAATAAGGGGGCAGAACATGAAAAAAATAACGATTTGTCACCTATATCCTGATGTTTTAAATCTCTATGGAGATAGAGGAAATATTATTGCCCTTAAAAAGCGACTTGAATGGCGTGGGATAGAATGTGAGATAAAGGAAGCTAACATCGGTGACAGCATTGATGTTGACTCGACCGACATTTTTTTCATTGGCGGCGGTCAGGACTTTGAGCAAGAGGTTCTGCTCAAAGACTTGTCTTTAGGAAAAGGCAATCAGATAATAGAAGCCGTTGAATCGGGAAAGGTTTTTCTTGCAATATGTGCAGGATACCAAATACTCGGAAAATATTACAAGACACACACGGGAGAGATTTGCAATTTCATAGGAGCTTTAGATGTTTATACCATCGGTCAAAAGCAAAGAATGATCGGCAACTATGTTTATGAATGCGAGCTTGACGGACAAAAAACGGAAATAGTCGGCTTTGAAAATCATTCGGGAAAAACCTATCTCGGCAAAGATGTAAAGCCTTTCGGCAAAATTTTGTCGGGAAACGGAAACAACGGTGAGGACAAAACCGAAGGTGCAAGATATAAAAACGTATATGCAACATATGCACACGGACCTGTTTTGCCTAAGAATCCAAAGCTTTGCGATGAGCTTATAAAAATTGCGCTTCTTAACCGCTATGGCGACTGTGCATTAAGCACGCTTAATGATTCCTTTGAAAATAACGCTCATGAATATATGACGCAAAGGCTTTTAAACAAATAATCTCTGAATACTGTCAATAAACAAATACCGCCGCTTAATTTCAATAAGCGGCGGCTTTTTATATTCGCTAGTCCAATTTGTGTCTTATTCTACATATTCCTCAAACTCTTCACTCTCTTCCGGATTTTCAGTTTCCGATAAGTCAGTGCTTTCCGACGGTGCTTCAGGTTCTGTACTATCCTCTTCTGTAGGAGCATCAGTTACTATAGGCTCATTGCTTTCATCTTCTGTCGTCGGTTGATCCGTAATATCAGGATTCGGATCTGTGTAATCTGTATTTTGACCCGTTGTGGTTGTAGTTCTTCTGGTAATTCTCTTCCATGTCGTTGTCCGCTTGGAAGTTTCATCCGACTCAGAATCTTTTGCCTGCGTATTTTTAGTTGTAGTTGTCTTTTTATTATTAGATGTAGTTACTTTAGAAGGATTCTGCTTCTTTGCATTTTTCGCAAGCTCGACCTTAACACCTGTGTAATAATGCTTTAAAATCTGGTCAAATTTCAAACCGTCTTTTGAAGCATAATAGTTTGCACCCTGCTGGCTCATTCCGACTCCGTGTCCATAACCATAAGTTGTAAAAGTAAACGTACTGTCCTTATAGCTTATAATGAACGCATTTGACCGAAGTCCGAAAAGGCTTTGTAAAAACTCCCCTGAAACCTCAGTTCCGTCACAAAGCTCTAACTTTTTTACATATCTTCCGTCATAGGTTTCCACTATTTTAAACCAATCTTCAGGATCATCTGTAAGCTTTATTCCGAATCTAAGCATCAAATTCATCTGTACAAGAGTTTGACTTACACTTTTTTCCTCCTCATAATCAGGAGCTAAGTCATCGTATTTGCTTACAACAGAAATAAGATACGGAAGATGTCCTCCCCATGCGTGTCTGCTCGATGCAGTAATACCTGCAGAGGACGCAGAAAACACCGTGTTCGCTATTTTCCCGTTATATGTACATACCAGCCCTTCAACCGATTTAACGGCATTTTCAATTTTCTTGGAATAGTTTCCTTTCAATCCAAGCTCAGGTATTTGGTCTGTGCTTTCGCAGTAAAGGATTGTCGTATACGCCGCAACCGCCTGTGCCTTTAGTGCCTCTGTAGAAAAAGACGGTCCCATCTCTCCGTTTACGACTTGACACAAAATATCAAATCCATTACCCGTTACAAGCTTTCCTGTATCAATGTTTCTAACCGTATGGCGTTCTTTTGAAATATCCGCAGTTTCATAAGTTCCTGCCTTTGCAATTTTTGAAATATACGGATTAGAACTTGTTTTTCCTGTTACTGTAAATTCCTTGTCGTACGCTGTTGTTTTCTTTAGTGTTTTAACTGACGTAGTTGTTGTTTTCTTAGTAGTAGTTGTTGTGAGTGTGGTCGACTTGGGTGTGGTTTCACTTTCGGTAACAATTCCGTTTAAGCTTACCTCTTTGGCAGTAGGCACCTTCTCGCTTCCCGATGCCAATATTCCGGCAACAACACTAACCGCAACAATAACCGCTGTTGTCGCAGCTATCGCCGTAATTCTTCTCGCTTTAACAAGTTCTTCTGTTTTTTGCTTGCTAAAAATATCCTTTAATTTTATCACGTCAAATTCCTTTCCAAAAAAAGAAGTCAAGGATTTATCCCCTAACTTCTTTTCGATAAAAACTATCCTACCAAATAAACATCAAAGTAGCGAACGCCCCACTTGCAAGCTTCCTCATGGCTGTCAAAATACAAATCTATAACGTTTCCGCTTATAGAACCGCCTCTGTCCTCAACTGTATAAACATTTCCGTTGAACATAAGCTTAGTTCCGAATGCGTATTTTGATGAAGCAGCAATTGTTCTTCCTGCTGTTGCTTTTGTTCCGCTTGCTGTATATCCGCTTGCACCTGTTCCGCAGCACTTTTCACATGAGCAATAAGCTGTTACCTTGAATGTTCCCAAGTGTTTTGAGCTTGTGCTTGTAGTTTTCTTAGAACTAGATGCCGCAGGCTTGGTGGTAATAACCGTTGTAGTTATCTTAGGCTTTGAGCTTTGCAAATACTTGCCGGATACATATCCGCTCTTACCATTGTATTTTACCGGATACCAGCCGTTTTGAGCACTTCCGGTTACTGTGACAGCCGAGGCATATGGAATAACCGTTACCTTTGAATAACCTGTTCCTGCCCCACTCCTCAAGTTAAGCTCATCGTTTGCGTACATATTATAAGCTTTAAATGCCTTCGTAGTCAAAACCGTTGTTGTCGTTGTTTTATATGTAGTTTTCTTAGCAGTTGTAATTGCCGCCTGCGTTGTTGATTTGCTGGTAGCTTCTGTTGTTTTTTCTGTAGTAGCAGAAGTTGTCTTGCTTACAGTTGCTTTCGAGCTCTTCGCCGCAGTTTTCTTTTGCGTTTGAATCTGTGTTGTCAAAGCAGGAGCCTCAGCTTCATAAACATCAATGTCAGCAGAATTTGCCTCCGTTTGAGTTGTTTCGTTTTTAATCAAACTATCAGTAGCTTCGATTTCTCCTGTGAATACCGATAATGATATTGCGCCAACCGATAAAATCACCGCAGCACAAATACACATCTTTACTCCGATTCCCTTAAAAGATTTCCTGCTTTTTTCAGCACGCAAAACCTTTAAGGACGAGTCCTTCAGCTTCATTTCAATCACTTTGCCTTTCCGACAGCTATATAAATATAACCGTCTTTCTTTCAAAATGCCCTCTCCAAAGAATTTTGAAAACTTAGTTTTAGGGTTTGTAGCCCGTTGTTCTTATCAGCGATAAAAACCTATCCGCCGAAAATTAAGCAAATTATCCTTATTTATTTTTCTTTATTGAAATTTGCCTAACAAATATTTTATCCCTATCCTGTTTCTCTTTTTTATTTTAGGATTAAGGTAAAAAGCGTTTTTCTTAGTAATCCCAGCCCTTGTACATAGTAACTTGTCCCCAGACATTTACCCAAGATGACGGAAGTTTTATATTTTTATCGTCTTTCTTTTTATATGACGCAATCATCTTATTTATGTCTTTTTGAGTTTCGTCATCTCTGATTTTTCTTGCTGTAATTACCCATCTTAACCCCTTCACCTCGTTTGAACAGGTAGAAAGAGTTATATATTCATCATCTGCTGTGCAGTCGATGTCACTTGAATACCAGCTTCTTGATGTAATTCCTTTATAGAAATTTTCAAAGCTGTAATGTCCCTTTTTGTCAGGATCAAAATTGCCGTATCTCCAATAATCAAACATCGGATCGCTATCCTGTTTTTTCTCGCTCGTTCCGATAAATGCGGCAACTATTATATATTGATCTCCGCTTGTGTATATTGTGTCGAAGTCAACAATCGCATTTTCCTTTAAAAAGTCAACGCCTCGCTTATACTCATGAAGATGAGTAAACATAACTCCTAAGCTTCTCATGTTATGTCCATAGATCACGATGTTGTCAGCTCTTTCGTATCCCGTTATAGGATAATAATAATCTGCGAAAAGCGAACCCCATTCACAATATTCTTTATAGGGATTTTTGTAAAGATAATAATCGTTGTTCGTATACTGAAGTACCGGATGATTTACATAACAGGTTTTTTCATCATCAGGATCAGAACGGAACGAATCAATCTTCAGCCAACCTACAACATCCTGATTCAGCGAATAAAGATCATACCATTGCGGCAGCATATTATTCGGAACCTTTACATTTGCAGGAAGAGTTGTTTTCTCAGCTTCCGCATTCGGAGCAAGATCCTGAAGCGCAAGTATTTCATTTTTGCTTTCTTCGTTCCCGTAGTAAAAATCTACAAGCTGTGAAACCGATATTGCAAAAACTACCAGCGACACAACAAATATAAACTTTCTGAAAAGATCGGAGATTGTATCTCCTCTCCACGGCATAAAATACTTAAGCACCCTTATAAAAAAGTTTGTATCATCCTTTGACGGGAGACCTGCAAGTTCATTTTTTATTGACATTTGCTTTACCTCAATTCATTTTCTTCGCTAAGCGCTTTCAATACCATTTTCAGCGCCTCATCGGTTGTAAGCCGTCTAATGGTTTCCCTATTAAGATTCTCTCCCCTGTTATAAAGCATAAGATTTCTCGCAAACGCTCTACAGTCAGTCGCTACCGAAACCCAAACCGTTCCAACCGGCTTTTGATCTGTTCCGCCGAGAGGTCCTGCAATTCCAGTAACTCCAACCGCTATATCGCTTGACGTCAAGGCTTTAACGCCTTTTGCCATCTCTATTGCCGTTTGCTCGCTCACCGCTCCGTACTTTCTTAAAGTATCACCGCTTACTCCGAGTACGCTTTCTTTAATCCTGTTAGAATAAGAACATATCCCACATTCATAAACCTTACTCGCACCGCTTACCGAGGTGATCGCTTCGCTTAGCATTCCGCCGGTACAGCTTTCGGCAAAAGATATGGTGAGCCCATGCTTCGATAACCATTTTACCACTTTTACAGCATTAGTGTCAATACTATTTGTAATCAATTTGTCATTTCTGTCATTTTGCACTCTTATTCACCGCCTTTTTACTCGATATTGCACATACTTTTCCACATTGTTGTTTCGTTAAAATTAATTAAGTAAATCATTTAACCAAATTTTGATTTACCTAAAAAATAAGTGTTGCAACGCCTAAAAATATATTTTGCAAATACTTACAAAATTACTGTCAGAAAGTCTTAATTATATACGATTTTGTACCCTCTACCGACTCCCTTATAAGAGGCTCAAAATCATACGCTTGCTGAGCTTTTTCGATCACTTCAAGCTGTGGTCTTGTTTTGGGGTGTCGTGGTGTAAACACTGTACAGCAATCCTCATACGGCTCAATTGAAGTTTCATAAGTATTTATTTTTCTGGAAATCTCAACTATCTCTGTTTTGTCCATTCCTATAAGAGGACGGAAAACAGGAATGTCACACACAGCATCCGTACAAACCATTGCGTACATCGTCTGGCTTGCTACTTGACCGATGCTCTCACCCGTCACCAAACAGTTAGCACCCTCGCTTTTAGCAATTCTCTGGGCAATTTCCATCATAATACGTCGCATAATAATTGTAAAGAATTCCTCCGGACATTCTTCCTTTATGATCTCTTGAATTTTTGTAAAAGGAACACAGTGAAAATTTATTGCTCCGCAATACTCGCTCATTATTTTTGCGAGCTTTTCAACTTTCATTCTCGCTCTTTCAGAGGTGTAAGGTGGGGCTTCAAAATGTATGGCGTCTATAATTACTCCCCGTTTTGACATCATATATCCCGCAACCGGAGAATCTATTCCGCCCGAAAGCAAAAGCATTGCTTTACCGGAAGTGCCGACAGGAATTCCGCCTGCTCCGTCTATTTTAAGAGCATGAACAAAAGCGTTTTCCTCTCTTATTTCAACGGTAACCGTAACGTCAGGATTATGCACGTCTACCTTAAGATGCGGATATTCAGAAAGTATATCTCCTCCCAGCTCCCTTTGAAGATCAGGCGATTTCATTGGGAAACGCTTGTCGCTCCTTTTAGCTTCAACCTTAAAGGTTTTCGCACAAAGCAAAACGTCCTCTAAATAAGGGATAGCCTGTTTTTTTATATCCTCGTAATTCTTCTCACATATTATTGCTCTGCAAATTTTAGCAACTCCGAAAACCTTAGAAAGCCTTTCCATTACAAGATCAGTATCAATCTCTTCAAGTGGTTTTATATACAGCGTAGACTGAGCACGGTTATATTCAAAATTTCCGAGCTTTTTAAGCCGTCTTCTTATATTTTTGAGAAGAATATCCTCAAAGGTTTTCTTGTTCTGACCTTTAAGAGCAATTTCTCCGTACTTTAAAAGCAGCATTTCATTCATTTAAATTCACTCCCTGTTTTTATTTCGTAATGCGTAATTAATTCAGACGTTGAGATTTAAGGCACATTCTTACAGCACATTAAATTATCCATTTTTCATTGTCAATTATTTTGCTCTTGACAAAAGCCAAAGATATGCTATAATATAAATGAAAAAGGGAGTCTGCGATAAGCGGTTTCTCCTGAGTTTTGGTAAAAAATAACCGTCAACTCGTGGAAAAGTTTAGGCGGTTATTTTTTATTT